>DASVAL010000096.1:0-7292 GCA_036376355.1 Planctomycetota bacterium | reverse complement strand
GGCCACGACGATGTGGGACCCTGACGGTGCCGGCCCGATGCAGCCCGTCTTGGTCGTGGGTGGCGAGTTCACGATTGCAGGCACGGCCGTGGCGCGCGGGATTGCTGCATACGATCCGGTGACCGGTGCCTGGTCAGCACTGGGTTCCGGTATCGACATCCGCGTGCTCGCTCTCACCTCGCTGCCGAACGGGGACCTCGTGGCGGGTGGTCCTTTCACGACGGCGGGAGGCGTGAGTGCGAGCAACATCGCGCGCTGGAGTGGCACGAGCTGGTCGGCGCTGGGTTCGGGCATGAACAACTATGTGTATGCCCTCACGACGCTGCCGAACGGGGACGTCGTGGCAGGTGGTCAGTTCACGACGGCGGGAGGCGTGAGTGCGAACTACATCGCGCGCTGGAATGGCACGAGCTGGTCGGCGCTGGGATCTGGGATGAACGGCTTCGTGTACGCCCTCACGACGCTGCCGAACGGAGATCTCCTGGCGGGTGGTGCGTTCACGACAGCGGGAGGCGTGAGTGCCAACCGCGTCGCGCGCTGGAATGGCACCAGCTGGTCGCCGCTGGGTTCGGGGATCTCCGCTGTTCCCGCCTCCGTACTCGCGATGGCGGTGCTTCCGAACGGGGACGTCGTGGCGGGTGGTTATTTCACGACGGCGGGAGGTGCGGGTGGGAACTACATCGCGCGCTGGAATGGCACGAACTGGTCGGCGCTGGGTTCCGGCATGAACAACCAGGTGCTCGCTCTCACGACCTTGCCGAACGGCTATCTGGTCGCTGGCGGCGTCTTCACCGTCGTCAACGGCGCCATCTCCATGTGCCTGGCGCGGCTCACGACAACGTGCCCTGCCACTGCGGTCTCCTATGGCGCTGGCTGCACCGGCTCCGGTGGTCCCAACGTGCTGGCCGCCACGTCGCTGCCGTGGATCGGCTCGACGTTCCGCTCCGCTGCGACCGGGATGCCGTCGTCTGCGCTCGCGCTCGGCGTGTTCGGGTTCAGCACCATTACGACCCCCATGCCGTCGATCCTGCCGCAGGGTGTGGCGGGTTGTACGCTGCACGTGAGCACCGATCTGCTCGAGCTGTACGTGCCTGCGGCCGGCATCATGCAGACGCAGCTGGCGATTCCGAACACGGTCGCAATCGTTGGCGTGGTTCTGCACCAACAGGTGGTCCCCATCGAGCTCAGCGGCACGGGCAGCATCACGGCGCTGACCGGCACGAACGCGTTGACTCTGACCATCGGCAGCTTCTAGTACTGCGAGGCGATCGGCCTGCCGGCCGGCCGCGCCTTCGTCACTGCTTGTCCCAGAGACGCTCCGTCCCTTGGTTGGGGCCAGATGTGACGGTCGAGACGAAGTCGCCACCTGGAGCAGCGCGGAGCGTGCCCGTGGTGCCGCGGCTGTTCTCCCATGCGTAGGTTCCCGGTCCCGTGGCGACGATCCGGCCACCCTCGTTAGGGACGGGATCCCCATCGCGATACACGGCGAAGACGTACCAGCCGGGAATCCCGAACACGGGCATGACGATGACTCCCCAGACGTGATTGGGTTCGACAGGGCTGCCGTCCTTCTTCAGCAGCTCGTAGCTACCGGTTGGGTCCTGCGCACACGCCGTTGGTGCGAGGACGGACGCAAGCACTGCAGGGAGGAGCAACGAGGGTACGATCTTCATGGCATGGAAGGGGGATCCGCCCATTCGCGAAAGCCGGGACGTGCGCACGGAATGTCCGCACGGGGGGCGACCGTGATTGTGAGCGACGCATCCGGTACTCGCCAACCCCTTCCGACGAGGATGCCGGTCCACCCGCGCCGCACGTTCGTCCTTCTTCTGGTGCTCGAGCCGCAGGTGTTGATCGAGCGGTTGGTCGCGCTGGTGCCGCGGCCGCGGCGGCATCTGGTGACGTATCACGGCGTGCTGGCACCAGCGGCTGGGATCCGGCCGTGGGTGGTGCCGCGAGTCGCAGCGGAGGAAGCCGACGGTTGCCGGCACGAAGCTGCGGCAGCGGACGACGACGAACCAGGCCTCGGGAATGACGCGGCAGACGACGCCGCCGTTCGCCGGCTGCTGCGGCACCGCACGGTTCCGCATCGGCCAGGGAAGCGGCGAAGGGGAGGACGGCGGTATCCGTGGGCCGAACTGCTGCGTCGGGTGTACATGGTCGAAGTCTTGCTGTGCCGTCACTGCGGCGGGAAGCGTCGGCTACTGGCGGCGATTCACGACCCGGAGTCCGTGCGACGGGTGCTGGTCGCGATGGGGCTGTCGCCGGAGGTGCCGGTGCTGGCGGTGGCGCGGGGTCCACCGGAGCAGCGGGAGCTGGTGTGGGAGTGAAGCAGACGACGATGACGCGAGGCGCGCGGTGACCGAAGCGGTCACGGCGGGACACCGGTGTGCTCGGTGGGCGAATCGTCGGCAAGAACGCCTGCGGCGGCGGGCATCAAGGCGTGCGAATTGACCGGGCTCCGCACACGGGGGGCCGTGGGGCGGCGGGTCCCGGGTGGTCCGGGACGCTGCTTCAATCTCCTATCTGCCGACTGGCAGGTCGAGCTGCAGTGCGGCGTCGGCGAGGCGTGGTACTCGCACCTCCTCGGGAACGTGAAAGCGCTCGCGGACGGCGAGCTGCGCACGGTCGCGTTCGACATCGCCGCGCTCGCGCCGGGGGAGCTGCGCGCGACCGTGTTGCTCGACGGCGCTCCGGCCGCGAACGGCCAGATCTGCTTCGGCAACGGCTGGTTCCGGACCGACGCACGTGGCCGCGTCGTCGCGAAGGTGCTGCCGGGCGAGCGCCGCCTCTGCTTCGCTCCGCGCGACGACGACGGCACGTCGCGCGTGTATGCCGACGAGCCGATCGTCGTGAGACCAGGCGACGCGATCGAGCGCACCATCGCGCTCGCGAGACGGCGGCTGGTCGTCCGCGTGCTGCGCGCCGACGGCTCGCCGGCCGCGGACCAGACGTTCGGCATCACGATGCTCGGCGACGTGCGGACGGACGGCAAGGGAGTGTTGGTACTCGATCCCGCGCCGCCGTGGGAGCTGTCGCTGCATCCGGCGACCGCGGACGTGATGGCGGGCCGCCAGAAGGCTCGCCGCCTCGGCGGTCCAGTGCGCATGCCGCTGGACCGCCGGGAGGCGACCGTCGAGGTGCGGCTCGTCGAATAGTGCGGGCGATTCCGGGCCCCGGCGACGCGATCCGCAGCCAATCGGCCGCTTCGTCGAGGAGGCCCACCGGGGCGAACCGCTTCCCGCGGCGCTGCAGCAGCGGGGCGCGCGGGCCGGGCTCGCGCAGGAGGGCAGGA
Organism: Planctomycetota bacterium; assembly: GCA_036376355.1. Lineage (GTDB taxonomy): Bacteria > Planctomycetota > UBA1135 > UBA1135 > UBA2386 > DASVAL01. Next base: position 3,997 of record DASVAL010000096.1, on the reverse strand, counting down.
TCTGCGACGGTATGCAGCACTTCGGCGGCCAGCGGTGTCTTTGCCGGCATGACTCTCGCACCCAACATCGAAGCGATCCTCGCGCACCAGGACTTCGTCCAGCGGCTCGCCCGCGGCCTCGTGGCCGATGCGGCGAGTGCGGAGGACCTCACGCAGGACACCTGGCTGACCTACCTGCGGCAGCCACCGCGCGCCGCCGCGGCGTTGCGTTCGTGGCTCGCCAACGTCGTGCAGAACCACGCCCGCAACCGTCATCGAACGGACGCGCGGCGCGTGCGCCGAGAACGTGCAGTTGCACGGCCGGAGGCGGTGCTTGCCGACGACTCGCGCGAACGCCTCGAGTTGCAACAGCGCGTCGTGGCCGCGGTGCTCGGTCTCGCCGAGCCCTACCGCGGCGTGTTGCTGCTCCGCTACTACGAAGGCTTGACGGCAGCCGCGATCGCCGCGAAGTCCGGAGTGCCGGCCGGCACCGTGCGCTCGCAGCTCGTGCGGGCCCTGGACCAGCTGCGGGACGTGCTCGACGACCAGCGGCCCGAGGGCCGCGCCGCCTGGCTGCCCGGCCTCGTGGCGATCGCCGGCCGGGGGCGTGCTTTGGCAGTCGGCTGGCTGGCGTTCGCCGGCGGCGTGTGCGTGGCCGCGCTCGGCGTCGCGACGACCATGGCGCTGCGCGACGACGTGGTTCCGGTGCGCTCGGCGTCGGCGTCGAGCGTGGCGCTCGTGGACCAGCCTGCCGGCGCGCCAGCGGTCGCGACGGCCGTCGCGGCCGAACCGCGCGTCTTCCGAACGGAGGCGCCGCCGCCGCAGTCGCCGGGCCGGCCTGCGGACGATCCGGCGCTTGCCGCGATGACGATCGCCGAGCTCGAAGCGGCCGCCGCATGGATCCAGCACTCGCTGCGCCAACGGCTGCTGGTGCCGTCGCCGAACGAAGTCGCGGCCGAGTTGCAGGCGCTCGGGCCGACATCCGACGCCGGCTCGACACGGGTCCTGCGGCGCGAGCTCGCAGAGTTCCGCTGGGGCACGGCGCTCGGCGTGCGTGGTGGCGGTGCGTACTTCTCGTTCGCGACGAAGAGCCACAGCTACGACGACGAGCCGGATCTGGGCCTCGAGCAGGGCAACTACGGCTGTCGGTTCTACGGCGGCACGGTGGGGTTGCTGATGCCGCTCGGCGACGTGCCGCTGGCCGCGCTGCACGCGCAGCGACCCGCGCAAATCGGCGCCGGCCGCGAGGACGCGTGGCAACACATGTGGCATGCGGCGGACGAGCGCGGTCTCGACCACGCGTGGGAGCAGCAGGGCCTCGCACTCGGCCTCGCCTGCGACACCGCGGCGCGCCCGCAGCAGACCTGGCTGTTGCGGCGCGCCAGCGCTCGCGAGCACGACGTGCTCGTCGCGTTCCGTTGCGTGGCGAGCGACGAACACGGCCATACGATCGTCTACCGCACGCTGCGCACGTTCGTCGCGTCGGCGAAGGTCGCCGCCGGCATGCCCGAGGCTCCGCGCGGCCAGCCGCCGGCGTGGTTGCAGGGGCGCGACGCGCAGGCGCTGCTCGCGTTGCTCGCGGACTTGCGCACCATCGCCGAGCCGCGCCTGCTCGCCGTGCCGGACGAAGTGACGGCGAAGTGGCCGACCCTGATGAACCGCGACGACGCGGGCGTGTGCCGCATCCTGCCGCGCGGACGCTTCTCCGCCATCGTGCAGAGCCGCGAGGGCGCGGCGTACTTCGACTTCATCGCGCGAACGCACGCCTACGAACGCGGCGTGCACCTCGGGCTCGAGGGCGACCGCTTCCTCACAGGCTTCGCGGGAAACGACACGGGCTTCGTGCTCGACCTCGGGACGGTGTCGCTCGACGCGGCGCACGATCCGACCGTCGCCGGTCCGGAGCTGCGTGATCGCGCGGTCTTCATGCGCGACGTGCAGATCGAACGCGACGAGCGCGGCGCGCCGGGACTCTCGGCGGGCGACGCGAAGCGTGCACGCGCGCTCGGTCTCGAGTCCAGCGCCGTGGCGATCGCGGGCCACACGTATCTGCTGCGCGCCGTGCAGGACCACACGGTGTTGGTGGCCTTCACGGTCGTGCGACTCGATCGCGACGGCGCGACGCTTGCCTGGCGGCTGCTCGAGCGCGTCGGCCGCTGACTCCCCGCGATCGCGCCCCGTTCGTGCATCGATCGGCGAGCTCAGAAGAATCCGACGACGAGCCTCAGCGCGTTGGTCGCGGTGACCGCGAGCGTGCCGTCGAGGGCGATCGTCACCATCTGGTGATGGACACGATGCCGGCGAGGGATGGCGAGTTTGGCATCGCGAACTGGAACGTCGCCGTGCCATTCACGCCGGCGATCAAGTCGACGACGTCGGGACGGATGTGCAGCGTGCAGCCTGGCAGTGCCGTCGCGAACACCGCCGCGAGCGGCAGCGACGCGGTCGCGAAGCCGTCGACGACGGCGACCGCAGCGGCGTTCGGCAACCCGCTCGCATCGGCGCGCCAACGCCCGGCCACGAGCACCGCGCGGTTCGGGACACGCGGCACTAGACTGCCTGCTGCCATGGGCACGAAGCGCGCGCGTGGGTTCCGGACGCTCGAGGGCGACGAACTCGCACACCTGACCTTCCTCGGGGCCGTGGGCGAGGTCACGGGCTCGTCGTACCTGCTGGAGACAGCTCGCGCGCGGATCCTGTTCGACTGCGGCATGCACCAGGGCGAGCGGTACTCGCGTTCCGCGAATGCGCAGCCGTTCCCGTTCGAGCCGAGCGACCTCGACGCGGTGGTCCTGACCCACGCCCACATCGACCACTCGGGGCGTCTGCCGAAGCTCGTGCGCGACGGGTTCCGCGGGACGATCCACGCCACGCTGCCGAGCGGGGACCTGCTCGGCGTCTTGTGGCGCGACTCGGCACATCTGCAGCAGCAGGACATGGAGAGCGAGAACCGGCGGCGGGGGGGCAAGCCGCCGATCGAACCGCTCTACGAAGTGGCCGACGTCGAGCATGCGCTCGCGAGGCTGGTGCTGCACCCCTTCGATCGCAGCGTGGACCTGGTCGAGGGCGTCCGCGTGCGGTTCGCCCGCGCCGGGCACATCCTCGGCGCCGCCTCCGTCGAGACCTGGGTGCGCAGCGAGACGTTCGGGCGCAAGATCGTCTTCTCGGGCGACGTCGGCCGCCGGCACGAGCCGCTGCTGCTCCCGCCCGCGCCGCCGCAGGAGGCCGATCTGGTGTTGCTCGAGTCGACCTACGGCGATCGCGATCACAAGAGCCTGGAGGCGACGATCGAGGAGTTCGCGGTGGCCTTGCGCGAGGCGACCCGGGACGGCGGCAACGTGCTGATCCCCGTCTTCGCCGTCGGCCGGGCCCAGGAGATCCTCCACTTCATCGGCTTGCTCGAGCGCCAGGGGCGCATCCCGGAGCTGCCCGTGTTCCTCGACAGCCCGATGGCCATCCGGGCGAGCGAGCTGTACCGCGAGTTCGACGACTGCTTCCAGCGCAGCGAGGGGAGCACCCGCCGCGAGACGCTCGAGCCGCGCCGCTTCGAGATCTGTCGCACCGCGGCGGAATCCGCGGCCCTCAACGAACGGCGCGGCATCGTCATCCTCGCCGCCAGCGGCATGTGCGAGGGCGGCCGCATCCTGCACCACCTGCGGCACCACCTCGGGCGTGCGACCACCGACGTCGTGTTCGTCGGCTTCCAGGCGGAGGGCACACTGGGGCGGGCGTTGGTGTCCGGGGCGCGCAACGTGCACATCTTCGGCGAGATGGTGGAGGTGCATGCCAGCGTGTCGACGCTGGGCGGCTTCTCGGCCCATGCCGGCCAGGGCGAACTCGTCGAATGGGTCCAGCCGCTGCTCGCGTCCGGCGCGCGCCTGGCGCTGGTGCACGGTGAGGAGGCGAAGCGGTCCGCGCTCGCCGCGAAACTGCAGGAGCGTGCCGGCGTGCAGGCCTGGCTCCCGCAGCGGGGGGATCGCGTCACGCTGTGGAAGCGCGGCGACCCGGTGCGCTTCGC
>DASVAL010000077.1:0-41860 GCA_036376355.1 Planctomycetota bacterium | reverse complement strand
GGTACTGCGCAAGCACGAGACCGAGGCTCCGGTCCTGCCCGAGCACCTGTCGGCGCTCGAACGCGCGGTGCTGCAGCGCTGCCTGCAGAAGGACCCGGCCGCGCGTTACCAGAGCGTGCACGACCTGATCGCGGCGTTCGGTGGCCAGGAGCCCTCGCTCGGGGCGCCGCCGCTGCCGCCAGTGCGCGGCGAGGCGGCGTCGTGTGTGCCGCCTCCGTTGCCGCCGGCGGCACGGACGCCGCCACCGTTGCCGCCACCGTTGCCGCCGCTGCCGCGGCGCCGCCGCGGGTTGGGCGTCTTGTTCCTGCTCTGCGTGCTCGTGCTGCCGGGTGCCCTGCTGGTGTTCATGGCGTCCGCTCGCGAGGAGCGTTCGGCCGCGCTCGCGAGCGAGCGGGCGGCGCGGGAACGTTCGCGGTCGTTCCCTCGCGCGGCGACCTCGGCGCCGCGCCCGACGGAGCTGCGCGACAAGGTCAACCAGCACGTCTACGCGGTGCAGAGGTCGGCGCGCAATCCGACGCGCAACAAGGTGGAGCTCAGCGAGCTCGACGCGGCGAAGCTGGGCGCGCCGCCGGATTTCGAGAACTACTGCGCGCAGGTCAAGGTGCTCGCGAAGGCGCCGGCGTTCTCGGCGGGCCACGCGCAGAAGCTCGAGCGGCTCGGGCGGCCCTCGTTCCTGGCCGGCATCGCGCTGCTGCAGGACCTCGACTACGAAGACCAGGACGAGTGCCGCTGCGCGGCGAACCTGCACCGGTTCCTGGCACACGTGACCGCGATCGAGGGACTCTGCGTCGAGGCACCGGCGAGGGATCCGTCCAGTACCGATACGTGCAGGTTCATCGTGATGGCCGACGGCTGGCGGCGCCTCGCGGAGCAGTTCGCGAAGGACGACGCCGAGTACAAGAAGCTGCTGGTCTGCAAGGGCAAGCTCGCCGCGGGGGATCGGTGACGGGGAGCGGACCGTCCTACGGGGGCGTGCCGATCGGTGAGTTCCTGGTCGTGTGCGCGTCCCTGCGCGAGAAGGTCAAGCTTCCCGATCTGACCATCCACCTGCTCGGCGTCGGCAAGACGTCCGCGGCGATGCGGCTGTCGGCCTTGGTCCGCGCGCATCCCTCGGCTCGCGCGGTGCTGCTGTACGGGATCGCGGGTGCGTTCCCGGCTCGACATCGCAGCACACCTGCGCCCGTGCGTCTCGGCGAGGTCTGCATCGTCGGCAGCGATCGCTTCGGCGACGAAGGCGTCGAGACGCCGGCCGGATTCGTCGACATCGAAGAGGTCCTCGAACCGAGGAACCTCGGTCCGCGGTACGCGACGGAGGGCGGCAAGATCTTCGGCGGGCCTTCGACGTTCCCGAGCAATCCGCGCATGGCGCAGCAGGCTGCGGAGCTGCTCGGCGTGCCGATCGTGCACGGCGTGACCGTGAGCACGTGCAGTGGCACCGAGGCCACGTCCGAACGCATGCGGCGCCGCAGCTCTGCCGACGTCGAGACGATGGAGGGAGCGGCCGTCGCCTACGTGTGCCGCCAACTCGAGCTGCCGCTGTTGCACGTGCGTGCGATCAGCAACTGGACTGGCGATCGCGACCGTGGCGAGTGGGACATCGGCACCGCGGTGATGGCGCTGCAAAGCGCCGTGCAGCGGCTCTTCGCTAGAAGCTGAAGCCGAGGGAGAAGTAGGCGCGCACGTCGCGTTCGCCGTCGAGCTGGAACGCGACGCCGACGCCGGGGCTGAGCCCGCTGTCGAAGAACTCGAAGTTCGCGAGCAGCTCCATGCCGACGCTCGTGAACCACTCGCCGTCGCCGTTCAGCTTGTCGTTGCTGACGTTCGCCGTGTCGCCGAACAGCTCGACGACGAGCTGGCGCCCGCGGAACGGCGTCGTGCTCGCGGCAGCGAACGGGCGGAACACCGGGAACCGGTAGGCGAGGCTGCCGCCGAGCAGGTACTGGCCGGTCGCGACCGCCTCGTCGTAGTAGCCGCGCGGCAGGCCGCGCGACAGGCCGCCGCCGACGCTGAAGTTGCCCTGCAGCGTGTCGTCGCCGTCGGACCAGCCGATCTGGCCGCGCACGGCGACCTGATGACCCCAGCTCGGGAACAGGCTCCACGTGTAGCCGGCGTCGCCGATCGCGAGGTTGCGATCGAGCTCGCCGCCGAAGCCCGAGTGGCGGTAGCTCGCGACCGCGAACGCACCGTCCTCGCGCGTGTAGCTCGTCGGGTAGAACGTCGAGTCGTCGTAGCCGATCGTCACCTCGGCGTAGACCTCGGTGTCGCGGAACGGCGGCTTCACGTACACGCCGCCCGCGTAGTCGCGCGCCGACTCGTCGACCTCGTCGTGGTCCTCGATGCCGAAGGAGCCGTAGAGCAGGAACGTGCGCTCGAGCGCGAACAGGCCGCGGCCGAGCCTGACTTCGCCGAACGCGACGGTCTCGGTGTAGTCGAACAGCTCGTTGCCGAGCAGCACGGTCTCCGCGAACGTGCGTTCGCTGCGGCCGCCGTTGATGCCGAACTCGATCTCGTGCGCGAGGTAGTCCCAGCTCAGGAAGCCGACCGGCTCCTGCTCCGCGTAGCCGACGCCGCCGCCACCCTGCACGACCTGCGTGAACAGCGGATCGGCCATCATGCCGTAGACGCCGTAGCCGCCCTCCGGCACGGCGAACGTCGACGGCGCCCAGAACAGCGGTCGCATCTCGAGCAGGCCGTTGTAGGGCGTCACCACGAGCGCGTCGGCGGCGCCGGCCGGCAGCGGCGGGATCGGCGTCGCACGCTGCAGCGCGGGGGCCGGTGCCGAGTCGGGCTCGACCGGGGCCGGCCACGCGAGCGTGATCGCCGGCGCCTTCTTCGCGAACGAGGCGGGATCGTTCGGCATCAGCGCGAGGAACGGCCCGCGTTCGTCGTGGTCGACGAGCGCCAGCGTGCGGCCGTCGGGCGACGGCACGCAGGCGACCACGCCGCCGATCGTGTTCGTGATCGACTCGACCGCCGCCTTGTCGCCGCCCGGCGTCACGCGGTACGCGTTCGCAACGCCGGTGTGGTCGGCGCAGCAGTAGAGGCTCTGGCCGTCGGCGGACCAGGCCGGATGCAGGATGCGGCCGCGCACGGTCCACAACACGAGGCGTGCGTTCGCATCGAGCAGCGAGCCGAGCACGAGCCGCGAACCCGCAGCATCGGTCTCGACCCACGCGAGCTCGTGCTCGCGCCCGGCCCCGGGCCGCAGCGCCGGCGTCCAGGGCATGCCCGCGGTCGGCACGGTCGTGCCCGCGTCGAGCTCGCCATCGCGCAGCCTGTGCACGACGAGCTCCTGGCCGCCGCCGTCTCGCAGCTGCACGGCGACGACCGTGCGTTCGCCGTCGCGCAGCGGACCCGCGTCGGGCTGCAGCACGCGCCAGCCGAGCCAGTGGCCGTCCACGACGAGGTGGCCGATGCTGCGCCAGTTGAACTCGTGGTAGACGAGCCCCGTGTGCTCGCCGCCGTCGGGCAGCGCGCGCACGCCGCTCATCGCGAGCATCGGCGTGCTCGAGCTCTCGAGCCGGGTCTTCGTCCCCACGCCGTACAGCGTGTGCAGCCGCGCGCGGCCGTGCGCCGGATATCCCGCGAACGAGAGCGTGTCGTTGCCGCGCCACGCCGGCGCGCCGACGAGCATGTCGACTGGTGTCTCGCGCGCGAGGCTCGTCACGGGCGAGCTGCGCAGCGTCGCGAGGGCTTGCTGCTGTTCGGCCATCAGCGCCTCGCGCGCGCGTGCGAGCAGCGCCTCGTGGCGCACGCCGGCGATGCGGCGCGGGCCGCGGTCGAACAGGAAGGCCCACATGCGCGCCTGCTCCTGCACGAACCGCCAGACCGACGCGCGGTTGCCGAGGCTCGCTTCGAGGTAGCGCAGGTAGGCCGTGCCGTAGCTGTAGGCGCGCGCGCCGTACGGCCACTCGTGCCACGTGATGCGCCAGTCGCTCTCGTCGGGGATGCCCTGCCCTGCCGCGTCGAGGCGCCAGACCATGTGCGTCAGCGGATCGCGGCCGCGGCCGGCCCATGCGCTGGCCGGATCGGCGTACGTCGTCTCGGCCCAGACCCCGATGCCCTCCTGCCAGAAGCGCGGCATCGTCTGGTGCGCCGGCGTCGACAGGTAGAACAGCAGGAAGCTGACGAGGTCGTTCGGCAGCAGGCGGCCGAAGATGCTCTCGAGCACGCCGCGGACGCCGCTGTTGCGGTCGTTGCTGATCTGGTGTGCGAACTCGTGCACGAGCGTGCGCTCGAGGTCGAGCCCGCCCGCGAAGATCGTCGAGCCAGGCAAAGCGGGCGCGAGCTCGACCTGCACGAGCGGGAACGGCGTCACGAACGAGTATCCGTTGTGGTCGTCGACCCAGTCCGAGACCAGCACACGCAGCTTGTCGCTCCCGACGAATCCGGCGTCGGCCATCATGTGCGCGTAGATCTGGTCGGCGCGCGCGACGATCGCCCGCAACCGTTCGGCCGAAGCCGCCGGCACGTAAGCGCGCAGGTGGCTCGCGTCGATCGTCGCGATGTCCTCGCCGGGCCAGATCAGCGTCTGCGCGGACAGCGGCAGGGACAGACAGAGCGCTGCGACGAGGCGCCTCGGGGTCATGCGGCCAGTGTGGCGCCGCGTGATGTCCGCGGCAATGAACCGTATCGCGGGCGGTGAGTGGCGGTACGACCCGGTCGCATCTGCGCGAGCCGGTTTTTCCGACTGAACCGTCTGCCGACCGGTCCGTTGCTGCAGCCGCTCGTCCCGGCCCTCCTCCCCTCTCCCGCTCGCGGCATGCTCCACGACTTCACGCTGCCCCTTCCGTGCGCCCTCGTGATCGTGCTCGCCGCCGGCACCGTGCCGGCGCTCGCCGCGCCCTGCCAGATGGCGATCGTTCCCCAGGTTCCCGTTCCGGCGCCGGCTCCGGCGAGCCAGGACCCGCCGCGCAAGCAGGAGCCGTCGTCAGCTCCGCCGGTCGTCGTGACGGCCTCGCGAACGGCGCAGGATCCGTTCGAAGCGCCGCGCGCGGTCGACGTGGTCGGCGAGCAGCAGATCCTGCGCGGCAACTACCGCACGATGCCGCAGGCGATCCGCGAGCTGCCGAGCGTGATGATCCAGGAGACCGCACCGGGGCAGGGCTCGCCGTTCCTGCGCGGCTTCACGGGCTATGGCAACCTGATGCTGATCGACGGTGTCCGGCTCAACAACTCGACGTTCCGCAGCGGCCCGAACCAGTACTGGGCGACGGTCGATCCGCTGTCGATCGACTCGATCGAGGTCGTGCGCGGCCCGTCGTCGGCCCAGTGGGGCAGCGACGCGATCGGCGGCACCGTGCAGGTGTTCACGAAGAGCCCGACCCGCTACGGCAACGTCGGGACCGCGCACGGCGGCAGCTTGTTCGGGCGCTACTCGACGGCCGAGAGCTCCGTGATGGCGCGCGCCGAGTACGAGGTCGCGCGCACGTGGGAGGACGGCACGCGGACCGGCTTCCTGGTCGGCGCCGACGCGCGCTCGTTCGGCGACGTGGAAGGCGGCAGCGACACGGGCACCCAGCTGAACACCGCGCACGACGAGACGGCGTTCGACGTCAAGATCGAGCACTGGCTCGGCGACAACCGCAGGCTCGTGTTCCTGCACCAGGCGATGCTGCAGGTCGACGTGCCGCGCACGCACGCAACGGTCTTCGGCGAGAGCTTCCGCGGCTCGGACGTCGGCACCGACCTGCAGCGCGACCTCGACCAGACGAGGAGGCTCACCTACCTGCAGTACCACGCGGAGAAGCTCGGCGGCGCGATCGACGGCATGCACCTGTCGGTGTCGTGGCACGAGCAGCGTGAGGTCGAGGACCGCATCACGAATGCGTCCGTCGAACGCTGGCAGGAGTTCGACGTCGGCACGCTCGGCGCGTTCGCGCAGTTCGACTCGCAGATCGCAGGCTTCGGCAAGCTGAGCTACGGCGTCGACTACTACCACGACAACGTGAACTCGTGGTTCCGTCGCTCGTCGGGGACCGCGGCGTCGGATCCGATCCAGGGGCAGGTCGCGAACGACTCGAGCTACGACCTGTTCGGCGTGTTCGCGCAAGCCGCGGTGCCGATCGGCGATTCGACCGAGGTGCAGGTCGGCCTGCGCTACACGTACGCCGAAGTCGACGCCGACAGCGTGCGCGATCCCTCGACGAACACGAAGATCGCGCTGCAGGACGATTGGGACGAGCTGACCGCGAGTGCCTTCCTGCGCTACGACCTGATCGAGAAGACCTGGAACGTCTACGGCGGCGCGAGCCAGGGCTTCCGCACGCCGTCGCTCGCGGACCTCACGCTGTTCGACACGGCGCGCAGCGGCGAGATCGAGGTGCCGTCGCCGGGACTCGATGCCGAGCACTACATCGGCTACGAGGTCGGCACGAAGGTCCGCTGCGATCGCTGGAGCGCGGTCGGGGCGTGGTACTACACGGACATCGAGGACCAGATCCAGCGCTTCCCGACCGGGACGGTCATCGGCACCTCGCCGGTCGTGACGAAGGCGAACGTCGGCGACGGCTACATCCAGGGTGCGGAGCTGCAGCTCGGCTTCGAGGTCATCGAGGCGACGACCGTCTACGGCACGGGTTCGTGGCAGTACGGGCGCGTGACGAACATCCAGGGCACGTCGCTCGTCGAGGACTACCCGTCGCGCCTGATGCCGCTCGTGGCGATCGTCGGCGTGCGCTGGGAGGACTCCGCTGGCAACTTCCACGCCGATACGTTCGTCACGCGCGCCGAAGACGCCGACAAGCTCTCTGCCGGCGACATCCGCGACACGCAGCGCATCCCGCCCGGCGGCACGCCCAGCTACACGACCTGGACCATCCGCGGCGGCTGCAGGATCTCCGAACGCGCCGACTTCGAGGTCGCGCTCGAGAACATCACGGACGTCGACTACCGCGTGCACGGCAGCGGCAGCAACTCCCCGGGCCGCAACCTCGTGCTCGGCATGCGGGTCGTGTTCTGACGAGTGGTCTGCGCGCTCTGCGCGCCCGAGACGGTTGCGCGATGGGCCGGGCTGCGCGAGACTGTCCCGCGGTTCCCGAGGTCGACCGATGCCGTCGCCGTCCCTGCAGCCCCCTCGTGCTCTCCTGCTGGTCGGCCTCGGGGGCTTCGTCGCCGCGCAGCAGGCGCCGGCTGCGATCACCGACGGTCCGCTCATCTGCTTCACGGTCCCGCGCGGCGCCGACGGCAAGCGCGACAGCGTGTTCTTCGCCGCGAACGTCGAGGGCCAGGCGCCGGCGCGCGAGTTCTTCCGCAGCAAGGACAACGCGAGCGTGCTGCAGCGGCTCGACCGCGACCACCTGCTCGTCGCGAGCTACGGCTCACCCTACGGGCTGCTCGTCGTCGATCTGACCGCTGGCACGCCGCGCGAGCTCGCGCCCGGCGCGCCGCACGCGTTCGTCGCGGTGCACGGCGACGACGTGTTGCACCTCGGCGACCCGCGCGAGCCCGCGAACGACAACTTCCTCTACGCGACGCCCTGGCGCGTGCCAGGCGAACGCCGCCGCCTCGCCGACGTGCGCCTCGCGAGCGTGCCGCTCGTGCAGGGCAACCTCGCGATCGGCCTCACGAAGGAGCACGAGGTCTGGGTCGTGAGCCTCACGCGCGCGCAGGGCCGCCGGCTCTGGACGCCGCCGCCGGATGCCTCCTGGGTGCGCGTGTGCTTGTCACCTGCGGGCCAGCGCCTCGCGATCGGCAGCGTCGAGGCGAACGGCCGCGGCCGGCTCACGGTCGTCGACTCGAGCACCGGCGAGCTCGTGCGCACCGTCGCCGATCTGCCGATCCAGGTCTCCGCGCTGTCGAGCAGCCTGCCCGTGCTCGAAGTCGGCTGGCGCGACGACAACCACGTCGTCTGCTCCGAGACGCGCGGCGACCAGCAGGGCCTGCGCGGCACGTTCGTGTTCGTGACGCGCAACCTCGCGTCCGGCGAAGTGACCGACGAGACGGCCTACAGCGACCTCGGACTGAGCCACGAAGCGCCGCCGGTTCCCGGTGCTGCGGCGATGGGCAGACCTTCGTTCGAGATCGCGGTCGACGGCGGGCAGTCCGTGCTGCGTGCGGTCGGCACGAAGAAGCCGCTCGCCGCGGTCGAGCTCGGCAGGCAGCAGTACCAGGACCTGTGCGTGTCGCACGACGGCCGCGCGGCAGCGGCGCGGGTCGGCGACCACCGCAGCCGGTTCGTGCTTTTCACGCCGGGCTCCGACACGCCGCGCGAGCTCGCGAAGGAATGGGTCTGCGACGTCACGTGGTTGCCAGCTTCGAAGTGACGGCTTCGAAGTGACGGCTTCGAAGCGGCTCAGCGCGACGGCACGGGGTCGGTCTGCGTTCGCCATTGCGCGATGCCGAGCAGGTGCAGCACCGGCGTCGTGAGCAGCGTCGTGACGAGCGCCATCGTGACCATCATCGCGAACAGCGTCGGCGAGATGATGCGCAGGTCGAGCCCGATGTTGAGCACGACGAGCTCCATGAGGCCGCGTGTGTTCATCAAGGCGCCGAGCGCCGCGGAGTCGTGCCGGCCGAGGCCCGTGAGCCGCGCCGCCACGTAGGTGCCGCCGAACTTGCCGGCGACCGCGACCAGGATGATCAGCGCGCACAACATCCAGTTCTCGAACCCGCTGACGAGTCCGATCTCCGTGCGCAGCCCCGTGAACGCGAAGAACAGCGGCAGGAACAGCACGACGACGACGTCGGTCAGCTTGCCCGTGGCCGCGTGCGCGAGCGACGAATTGTGCGGGATGATCGCGCCGAACAGGAACGCGCCGAACAGCGCGTGGATGCCGATCGCCTCGGTCACGAGCGCGGACAGCAGCAGGCCGATGATGACGATCGCCATCGAGCGCGCCGATCCGCTCTGCGCGTCCGACTGGCCCTTGACCCACCGAGCGATGCGCGGCCGCACGAACACGAGCATCGCCGCCGAGAACGCGAGCGTCAGCACGATCGTCAGCACCGCGGCGCCCGTCGTCGCCTTCGCCACGCCGACGACGACCGCGAGCAGGCACCACGCGGTGACGTCGCCGATGGCCGCGCACGCGAGCGCGATCACTCCGAGCGGCGACTTCTGCAGGCCGCAGTCCATGAGGATGCGTGCCAGCACCGGGAAGGCCGTCACGGACATCGACACGGCGAGGAACAGCGCGAACGCGAGGAACGGCACGTCGCTCGTCGACGTGCGCGGGTAGAGCAGCAGCGCCAGCAGGCCGCCGAGCACGAACGGCACCGTGATGCTCGCGTGCGAGACCGCGACCGACGAGCGCGTTCGCTCGCGCAGAGTGCTCGTGTCGAGCTCGAGGCCGACGAGGAACATGAACAGCACGACGCCGACCTGTGCGAGGATCGACAGCAGCGGCGCGATCGAGGACGGCAGCAGGAACGCAGCCGCCTGTGGCGCGACGCGGCCGAGCAGCGAAGGGCCGAGCAGGATGCCGGCCAGCATCTCGCCGATCACGGCGGGCTGCCCGAGGCGCCGGAACAGCAGGCCACCGGCCCGCGCGGCCAGGATGACCACGACGAGTGCGAGCAGCACGTGCGGCAGCGGCTTGGCCGCGGCGTCCGTGTTGGACACATCGAAGGTCGGCTGGCCAGCCGCCGGAGCAGGGGCGACCAGCAGATCGCCGACCTTCCCGATCACGGCGAAGACCAGCACCGCGACCAGGAGCATGCCGACGTAGCAGGCTACGACTCGTGTGTTCATCGCGCGGAGTGGGGCGAGGGACATTGCTCGCTGCCGCGAGGGGTGTCAAGCTCGGCGTTGGCGGTAGCAAGGCATGGCGCGGCGGCGAAGGCCCGCCTGCTAGACTCCTCGGGTGCCGAGCCTTCACCTTCGCTCCCGCGTCCTGCTCGCCCTTGCGCTCGCCTTCACCTGCAGCGGCTGTAGCGATCCGCCCGACGAGACGCCGCTCGGGCGCGACATCGCCGCGATCATGGAACGGCCCGAGCAGAAGGTCGACAAGGTCAAGATCCAGCACGTGCTCGTCGCGTTCGTCGGCGCGAAAGCCGGTTCCGAGAGCAAGCGCAACTACGCCGAAGCCCGCACACTGACCGAGGAGCTGCTGAAGCGGGCGCGCGGCGGCGAGGACTTCGCGGCGCTCATGAAGAAGTACAGCGGCGACGAGGGCGGCGGCACCTACACGCTGACCCAGACCGACCGCCACGACTACGCGCAGAACTTCCACGCGATCGCGTTCCGCCTCGCGGTCGGCGAGATCGGCGTGGCAGCGCACCATCGCAGCAAGAGCCCGTTCGGCTTTCACGTGATCAAGCGGCTCGAATGACGCCGTTGCGCGGCGGCGCGTCGGCCTGGCCGCCGGACCACCGGAGATTCCCCGGCTCGTGGTGAACGAAACGCCGGTTCGAGGATCTTCAGGGCAGCCGAAGCATGGCCACCGATCGACTTGCCGACCATTGCCGCGCCTTCCAGCAGGGGGACCTCGCGGCGCTGGACCGCCTCTACGAGCTCTGCCACCCGCCGCTCTGGCGGTTCGTGTCGATGCTGTGCCGCGATCGCGACGAGGCCGCCGACATCTGCCAGGAGACGTGGATGCGCGCGATGCAGAAGATCCACTCGCTGCGGGCCCCGGCCAGGATCCAGGCCTGGCTGTTCGCGATCGCGCACCGCGAGTTCCAGAAGCGGGGCACGCGGCGGTCGCCGGCGCAGCACACGAACGTCGACGAGGTCGTGGCTCCCGACGCCGGCGGCGACGGGCTCGTGCTGCGCGCGGAGCAGCTCGCCGCGGCGAGCCACGCGATCGACGCGCTGTCCGCAGAACACCGCACCGTGCTCTGGCTGTCGGTCGTCGACGGGCTCTCGCACGCCGAGATCGGCCGCATCCTCGGCATCCCCGAGGGCACTGCCCGCAGCCGGTTGCACTACGCGCTGCAGGCCCTGCGTCGCGAACTCGAGGTTCACCATGACTGACACGCCGTTGCGTGACTTCCTGCTCGCCAGCCACGACCCGATCCCGAGCGGCCCCGGCGCCGGCCCGCTGAAGGCCGAGTTCGCGCACACGCTCCGCCAGCGCTGCCATCGGGCCTTCGCGCGCTTCCAGTGGTTCGTGCTCGCGCTCTACACCGTGCCCGCCGCCGACGCCTTCCGGCGCGAGCCCGGCTGGGGTGTCGCCGCGGCCTGGCTGCTGCTGCTGTTGCTCGCGATCTTCGGCCCGGCGATCGCGGCGCGGCGCGCGGCGAGACGTCCGCTGCGCGCGCAGGTCCGCCTGGTCGGGCAGGTCGAAGCGCTGGTCCTGGTGACGCCGGCCGCGATGTTGCCGATCCTCGCCATGGCACTGGTGGGCCGCGCGGCCGCGATCGAGCTGCCGACCATCGGGTGGTCGCTCGCGATCTGCCTCGTCTCCGTACCGGCGCTGGCACTGCTGTTCCGTCGCGTGGCAAGGGGGCTTGCGCGCCGCTTCGATCCCGAGTGGTGGGAGTGAACCGCACCTCGGCTCGGCACCGCGGACCGCGAACCCGGCCCGGGGAGACGCGGCATTCCTGCCAGCATCCTGTAACTGGGCGCGCGACCCCCTCGCAGAAGACCTCGCGACCCCGTAGACACCCACCTCTCCCCCGTCCCCCCGAGCCTCCCATGTTCCGAAACCTCCGTGCGTTCCCTCTCCCGACGCTGCTGATCCCCGCGCTGCCGGCGCTGCTGCTCGCGCAGAATCCTGCCCCGACCACGCCGGCCGCGCCGCCAGCGCCCGCTGCGCAAGCGGCACCCGCCGCGCCGAGCAACCCGAACGCCGTCGACGAGGCCGCCGTCGCGTTCTTCCTCGAGGAAGGCCTGCAGCGTTCGCAGGTCATGGAGCACCTGAGCTGGCTCTGCGACGTCTACGGCCCGCGCGTCACCGGCTCGCCGAACCTGCGCAAGGCGCAGAAGTGGGCCACCGAGACCTTCGCGGGCTGGGGCCTGAAGGCGCGCACCGAGAAGTGGGGGCCGTTCGGCCGCGGCTGGCGGTGTGACCACGTGATGATGGCCGTCGTCGGCGACAACCCGTGGCCCGTGATCGCCTTCCCGAAGGCCTGGTCGCCGAGCATCGACGGCCGCGTCGAAGCCGACGTCGTGCACGTCGCGGCGATGACTGCCGAGCAGCTCGAAGCGGCCGACCTCACTGGCAAGATCGTGCTGATCGAAGCCGTGCGCGACGTCAGCGAGCCGTTCGACGGTGTCAGCAAGCGCCACGATCCCGAGAGCCTGTTGCGGCTCGCTGACCAGCAGCGCATCGAAGCTGCGCGTCCGGACGTGCGCGCCGCCGCGGCGGTCGAGGCGACCGCGCCGCGCACGGGCTTCCAGCGGCGCGACCAGATGATGGCAATCGTGAACCGGAAGCGCCCGCTCGCGATCGTCGACCGCGCGAGCAAGGGCGACTACGGCACCGTGTTCGTGCAGGGCGCGAGCGCCGTGGCCAGGCAGAGTCCGGGCGCTGGCAGCGCTGGCGGTGCCGGCAGCGCTGGCGGTCCTGGCGGTGCTCGCGGTGCTGCCGGACGCGCGAGCCCGCGCGATGCGGACGCCGACGTGATCCCGCAGTTCACGATCGCGGTCGAGCAGTACAACCGCATGTGCCGCCTGCTCGCGAAGGGCCTGCCCGTGAAGGTCGCCCTCGAGCTGCGCACGTCGTTCTTCAACGAAGACCCGAACGACTACAACGTGATCGCCGACATCGCCGGCGGCGACGCCGCGATCGGCAGCGAGTTCTCGATGCTGGGCGCGCACCTCGACAGCTGGCAGTCGGGCACCGGAAGCACCGACAACGGATGTGGCAGCGCCGTCGTGATCGAGGCCTCGCGCCTGATCGCCGAGTACTGCAAGAAGACCGGCACGGCACCGCGCCGCACGGTCCGGGCCTGCCTCTGGAGCGGCGAGGAGCAGGGCCTCATGGGCTCGCGCGCCTACGTGCGTGATCACCTCGGCGAAGTCGTCGAGGGCGTCCTGCAGGCGAAGCCCGAGCACGCGCAGGTCGCGGGCTACTTCAATCTCGACAACGGGACCGGCAAGATCCGCGGCGTCTACCTGCAGGGCAACGAAGCCGTTGCACCGGTCTTCCGCAGCTGGCTGCGCCCCTTCCACACGCACGGCGCTTCGACGCTGACGCTCAACGACACGGGCGGCACGGACCACCTGTCGTTCCACGGCGTCGGCGTGCCGGGATTCCAGTTCATCCAGGACGAAGTCAGCTACGGCTCCCGCACGCACCACTCGAACATGGACGTGTGGGACCACGCGATCGCCGACGACCTCGAGCAGGCGTCGGTCGTCATGGCGACGTTCGTCTGGCAGACGGCGCAGCGCGACGAGAAGCTGCCGCGCCAGCCGATCCGGCCGCGCGAAGGCCGGCGCGGTGGTGGTGGGGCCGGTGGCGCCCCGGGCGAGCCCGGCCCGCGCCGCTGAAGGACCGAGCTGTCCGGCAGTTTTCCCCGAAAGAACCGGATCGGGGCGGCCAGCCGTCTTCCTCCTGCATGACCGATGTCGCAGCCCTGCCGCGGAACCCGCACCTCGACGGCGACGAGGCGGTCATCCGCCGGCATCAGCGCGCGGTGTGGCGGTTCCTGCGCTGGCTCGGCGCCGACGCGGCACTCGCCGACGACCTGGTGCAGGAGGCCTTCCTGTTGCTGCTGCAGCGGCCGCCGGTCGACCGCAGTGAGCCGGCCGTTGCCGCGTGGTTGCGCACGACGGCGGCCAACCTGTTCCGGTCGACGGGCCGGCGGGCGCGGGCGGGCGTGCCGATCCAGAGCGGCGACCTGCTCGAAGCGGTCTGGCACGAGAACGCCGGTGAGGACGGCGGTGATGGATACCAGGAGGCGCTGGCGCAGTGCCTGCAGGAGCTGCCCGCTCGCACGCGGCAGGCGCTCGATCTGCGGTACCGGCATGGGCTCCAGGAGGACGCGCTCGCGACGGCGCTGGGCTTGCGCGCCGGTGGGTTGAAGACGCTGCTGCGAAGGGCCCGCGAGCTGCTCGCGCAGTGCATCCGCGCGAAGACGAGGTGACAACATGAACGCACGAGACGAAGCAGAGGCGGCATTCCTGGCAGCAGCGCTCGAGGAGCGGCTCGGTGCGCTGCCGCCCCCGGACCTGAGCCGAGCGATCCTGCGCGCGTCCCGGCGGCCCGGCGGCTTGCGCTCGAGCGGTGCGGGGGCTTCGGCCGAAGCCGCCGCGGTGCCTCCGCGGCGCTCTGCGCTGCTCGCGGCGGTCGTGCTGCTCGGCGGCATCGCGGTCGTCGGTGGCGTGGCGATTGCTCCGCGCGACGGCGTGGGCACGGCCGTCGCGGCTCCGCAGGAACCGAAGCCCGAGAAGGCGGCCGGCCCGATGGATGCGGCGGCGCACTTCCCGCTCGCGCTCGGCAACCGCTGGGAATACCAGGAGGTCATCGGCGACGCGACCCGCTCCGTCGAGGTGACCGTGACCGCGAGGGTCGCGGTCGACGGCGTCGTGATCTCGCAGCTCACCACGATCGGCGATGGCGACCCCACGTTCGCGTTCTGGAGCGCCGATGCACGCGGCGTCCGGCACCATGCCTCGGACAGCTGGACGATCGATCCGATGTTCAATGCGTGCAAGGTCGAAGGTCTCGTGCTGCCGAGCCCGATCGGCGCCGAGGCCGAATGGACCTGGCAGACGCTGCCGCCGCAGCACTTCCCGAAGGGCGTAGGCGGCGGCCGCCGCAAGACGCCCGATCCGATCGAGGGCAAGGCGACGCTGCTCGGCGTCGGCGAGCAGGTGCGGGTCGGCGAGCAGACGTTCTCGTGCGTGCACGTGCGCACCGACACCGAGCTGCCGGCCGGCTCGTGCGTCGAGCACCTGTACTTCGCGCGCGGCGTCGGCATCGTGCGCCGCACGTCGAAGACCGGCGAGGGGCCCGAGACGTGCCGCGAGCTCGTGAAGTTCACTCCGGCGATGCCGCGGCCCGATCGCGACCACGTGCTCGCGACGGCGCTCGGCGACGCGGGCAAGACCTGCACGTGGATCGAGCTGCCGGCTGCTGACGATACGGCGTGGGTCCTGCGCAGCGAGTTCGCGCTCGAGCCGCGTCAGGACGGCGTGCGCTTCCACCGGCTGTTCGGCGACCGGATCGCGGCGTTCGATCCGGCGAGCCTCGCCGACTTCCAGGCGCTCGCGCACGACGAGGACTTCGGGCCGCGCATGGAGGGACTCTTCCCGCAGCGCATGACCGTGGGCCTCGCGCGGCTCTGCGCGCGGCTGCGTGCCGCGCAGCTGGGCCAACGTTTCGACCGCGACAACGGCATGAGCGTCGAGATCGGCCTGGGCGGGACGAAGACGACGCTGCCCGTCTCGTTCGTGGCGGAAGACGGCAGCAGGACGGCGCACGAGATCGTCGTGCGCACGCGCAACGCCGTTCCGGTCGCGGTGCTGTTCGACGGGCGCTGAGTCGACGGTTGTCGGCCGCTGCGCGCAGCGCCAGAATGGCGCCATGTCGCGAACCGCCGTGCTCTGGTGCCTCTTCGTGTGCGGCGCCGCGGGCGCGTGCCGCGTCGGCGACGTGGAGCCGACGCCGCTGCGAGGGCCGATGCCGCAGGGGATCGTCGTGTGGCCCGTACTGCCCGAAGCGGACCAAGCGACGCAGGAGGTGTTCGCGGGCCTCGACCTCGCGGTGCGCCAGCGCGGCTACGAGGTGCAGTCGTTGGCCGTGGGCACGCAGCTGCTCGCCGAAGCGGGGCTGCTCGATGGGGCAGACCCCGATGCGGCCCGCATCGGCCCGGCACTCGGCGTCGACGCCGTGATGCGGCTGCAGGTCGGCGAGTTCCGGATGGAGGGGGAACGCTCGCTGCGCAGCGCACACTGGCGCCTGCACTGGCAGCTCGTGTCGACGCGCGGCGGCGGCGTGCTCTGGTCCCACGAGCACAATGGCAGCTGGGATCGTCGCGACACGGACACCGGCGATCCGATGCGCCGCTACGACGCCGAGCCCGAGATCGTCCCGATCGGCGGCAGCTCCGTGCCGAACTTCCGCGATGCGATCGACGTCGCCGCGTGGCTGCACCGGCGCGCGATGGAGCACCTGCCGAGGTACGAACGATGAACCTGCCGGTCCCCGCGTATCCGGGCCTCTCGCTGCAGGCGCTCGTCGCGACGCTGCCGCAGCCGCTCGAAGCGCTGCCGTCGCCGGCGTGGCTGCAGGCGCTGTTGCGGCTCGATGCCGAAGCACCCCTTCGCAGCAGCGAGCCCGTGCGCGTGGCCGTGCGGGATCTGCTGCGTGGGCACGGTTACCGCCCGACGGGGCGCGGCAAGCCGTCGTCCGAGTACCTTCAGGCCGCGGTCGGCGACGGCAGGGTCGGCTCGATCAACGCGGTCGTCGACGCCGGCAACGTCGCGTCGCTGCACTCGGGCCTGCCGATCAGCATCGTCGACCTCGACCTGTGCAGACCGCCGCTGTCGGTCCAGGTGCCAGGGGCCGGCAGCAAGTACGTGTTCAACCGCGGTGGTCAGGAGATCGACGTCGCGGGGCTGCTCTGCCTCTGTGATGCCGAGGGGCCGTGCGCGAACGCCGTGAAGGACGCGCAGCGCAGCAAGACGCTGGCCGCGACCGTGCGTGTGCTCGGCATCGTCTGGGGAGCGGAAGCACCGGACGCACGGCATGCGCCGTCGACGGCGGCCTGGCTCGGCGAGCTGTTCGCGCGGCTCGGAGCGAAGGTCGAGCCGGTCGCTCTCGCGACGTCCTAGCCGCGAGAGCGTGCTTGGCCTCGCTCTGCGCGCCAGCGCTGGCACAGGTCGATCAGCTCGCCATCCAGCGCGCCTGCTGTTCCGCGATCGTCTCGAGGTAGTCGGGGCGCAGCCGCTCCTTCAGGAACCGCGCATAGAGCGCCTGGACGATCTCGTGCAGCTGGAGCCAGTTGCCGGTCCGGTCGGCGGTGCGGTCCTGCTCGGACTCGCACTCCTCGGCGTCCTCGGGCAGCTTGACGCCGTTGAGCGTCATCGTCGGCGCATCGAGCGTTGCGCTCCACTGGCGCGAGCCCTCGGCGATCAGCAGGCGCGCCCGCTTGAGCCGCTGGCCCTGGCGCAGCGCGGTGCGGGCCGGCGCAGCGCGCGTCGGCAGGCCGCGGCGCAGCGTCTGCTCCGTCTCGTCCTCACTCGGCGCCGCGAATGCGAGGAAGTCGTCGAGTGCCACGCCGACGACGCGCCCACCGGACAGCGTGAACTCGCCGCCGTCGGTCTCCCAGCGGAACCAGACCCAGGTCAGGAACTCCTCGCCGAGGAAACCGTGCGTCTCGCTGCCTTGCGTGGCCCGGTTCATGCGCCGGCCTCCTGCTGTTGCTCGCCATCCTGGTACTGCTGCGGGAACTGCTCGGCATGCTGCGGCTCGTGCTGCACCGGGCGCAGGCGCGGGTGGCGGCCGCCCTCGACGTGGTCGGTCCAGCGCACCGGCTCGGCGCCTTCGAGGTTGTGCTTCTCGTCTGCGCTGAGGTCGGCCAGCAGGCCACACCGCAGCGGGTTGCCGCGCTCGAGCGGCAGGCTGAAGCTCTCGAAGAACAGCTTGCCGAAGGCCTCGACGACGCTCTTGCTCGTCGAGAACAGCATCACGAGCCTGCGCTCGTGGAACAGCAGCGCGTCGACGAGGTTGATCGTCGGCAGCACGCGCGGCAGCAGCTTCTCGGTCAGGTCGTCCTTGAGCTCACGCCGTTCGCGCGCGGAGAGTTTCTTGCCGCGCGCCTTCTCGGCGGCATCGCGGTGGATCTGCAGCCACTTCTTCGGCAGCACCTTCTTGTCGATGCGCACGCGCAGCCACGTGCCGGTGCCGCCGTCGAGGTCCTCGAGGGCGAAGCTGTCACCGGTGGGGTCGCGCGGCGTGACCCAGCCGATCGAGACCTCTTCGCTCGCGGCGTTCTCGATCGTGCGGAAGCGCCGCTTCTCGAGCGCTTCGGCGAACGCCTCGTGCGCAGGATCGCGCAGCTTGCCCTGCCAATGGAACGCGACGACGCCGCCGCTTCTGCGAATGGCTGCCATACCCCTCCCTCCTTGGTGTCAGGCGCCCGTGTCAGGCTCCGGTGTCGGTCATCTGGTGCTGCGTTGTGCGGTTCCTCGGTCGACCTCGGGGTCGTTTCAGTCCTTCTTCGGGGGCGTCGGGTCCTGCTTCTTCGGCGGCGGCACTTCGTCGGTCACTTCGACGACGCCGGCCTCGGTGCGCTTGATCGCTTCCTTGATCTGCACGAGCTGCGTTTCGAGCATCGTGCGGCGCTCTTGCGTGCCCGCCTCGGTCGACGCCGCGAGCTTGTCGATCTCGACCTGGATCCTGGCCATTGCCTCCCGGAGCCCGGCCAGATCGGCCGCGGCCATGGTCGGCGCGGCAGCCGCCTCGGGCTGCTTCCACTGCCTCGGCAGCAGGGCCATCACGTCCGCGTCCCTGACGATGATGTCCATCTGGGCCAGGTGGATCGACTGCTGGGCCTTCGCCAGCGTGCCCGGGTCGCTCGAGTGCGAGATCTGGATCGCCGTGCCGATGACCTTGTCGAGCTCCGGGGTCTCGCCCTTCTCGAAGCTGTCGACCTGGAGGACGACGATGCCGCGCGAGTTGCGGAACGGCCGCGCCCGCGTGCCGGGCTTGGTCTCGAAGGCAATCTGCTCGAAGCGGGGGCCGAGGCCGGAGTTGCGGGTGGCCTCGAAGCGGCCGTCCGGCGTTGCGCCCACGCTGCCGTGCTTCTTCGCGAGCTCCTGCATCGAGGTGCCCTTGTCGAGCTGGGTCAGCACGTCGCCGAGCACGGTCTCGGCTTCACTCTCTCCGAAGTGCGCGGACATCGCCTCGGTGGCGACGAGATCGTAGAGCACACGCTGGGCGCGCAGGTTCTCGGGCTCGGCACCGGGTGCCAGCTTCATGTGGGCCATGACCAGGTCGAAGACGGAGCGGCCGATCGGGCGTCCGTTCACGAGCAGCATCGTGTCCGCCGGGAAGCTGGCCATCTCGTCGCCTGTGGCCAGGCGCGCGTAGCGCGGCGTCGGGGGGGGTGCGATCGGTGCTTTCGTGACGCCCGCGTCGATCGAGCGGTAGGACTGGTCCGGCGAGCGCAGCTTGTCGGCGAGCATCTGCTTGCTGTTCTTGGCGCGCTCCTTCACGTACTGGATCTCGCGTTCGAGCCGGGCCTTCTCCTTCGCCAACTCCGCCAGCTCGGACTCGGGCGTGGGCTTGGGCTTGTCGGGATCCTGGGCCGGGGGTTGACCCGTCGGGACGGGGGGCGTGACCGGGGGCAGGGGCGGGGTCGGGGACTGCGCGGCGGCGGCGCCGAGCAGGAGCAGGGAGCCGAGAATGAGGCGGGGAACCATCGTCGTAGTGCTGGCCAGGAAACTCAGGTGGCTGGGAATCGGGTGGCGGGGAAGCCCGGTGGAACTGGGGGGGGCCCATCAAACCGGTGGGGCTGGAAACGTGCAAGGCCTCTGGGCGCTCCCGTTCGTCGGGAATGGCTCGGTGCGGCGCATGCATGGTCTCCGTGCCGCATCGGGGCCTCGGCCCGCGCCGCGACGGCACCGTCCTGCGGGGCCTGTGACGAAGTGCGTATTCGCCGTCACGCCGGCTGCGGTAAGGTCTTGTGCGATGGGCCACGAACTGCGCACCTACGACTACGTCAATCATCCGTACGCGAAGGTGCGCGAAGCGCTGACGCGCGATGCGATCGCGGTGTTCCGCGCGGCGACGAAGTCCGCGTCGTCGAGGGCGCACGAGGTGGCTTCGGCCCTGCGGATCCAGGTCGCCGGCATCGAGATCCAGAAGGACATCGTGATCCGGTGCAAGCGCATCGACGAGCGCCAGAGCGCGGCGCTCGGGACGCTGGTCACGAGCATCGAGCTCGAATGGGAGGCCGCGCAGTCGCCGCGGCTCTTCCCGCTGATGCGCGCCGAGCTGAAGATCTACGCGCTGACGGCCAGGGAGACGCAGCTCGATCTCGAGGGACACTACGAGCCGCCGCTCGGTGCCCTCGGCAAGGTCGTCGACGCGGTGCTCGGCCGCCGCATCGCCGAAGCGTCGGTGCGGCAGTTCCTGGTCGACGTCGCCGACTACATGCGCCGGACCCTGTCGAAGCCCGCGTGACGGCCAGGTGACGTTCCGAGTGCCGTGCCCACACCAGGCCGTGCGCCGGCCGTGTCCGCCCTGACCGCCAGGTCCGCGCGGTCGGGCAGCAGCGCCTTGAAGTGCGCCGCCGCCGTCGCCAGCACCTGGTCGATTGCGAGGGCCGCCGAGTAGTGGCCGAGCGGCACCTGCATGCGCGCCGGGCGGCCGAGGGCTTCCCAGAGCAGGTCCTGGTTGCGTCCGGGCACGACGGTGTCGAACGACGCGCCGACGAACAGGACCTTCTCGGTCGGAATGCACGTCGCGAACGCGAGCGGCTCGTGGCGCAGGCACTGCTCGAGCTCCCATTGCAGCCCGTCGGGTCCGATGCCGTCGGCCAGAAAGCGCCAATCGACCCACGACTGCACACGGCCCTCGCTGCTGCTGAGCACGAGGCTCGCGAGATCGCCGCCGGAGAGGCAGATCGCGATGCCCGCGATGTCGGGCTCGAGCGCTGCCAGCACGGTCGTCACCATGCCGCCCATCGAGAGGCCTAGCGCGAAGGTCGCCGGCGGCGGCTGGTTCTCGGGTCCGCGCAGCCACGCGAGCAGCAGCCGCTGGTGCAGCACGGTGCGGCGGAACAGCTCGTCGAGGTCGCGCGTCCGCTGCGGTTGCTTGAGCGCCGATCCCACGCGCGCGCAGTACGCGACGTCGAAGCCGCGTCCGCTCATGTTCTGCGCGACCTGGTCCATCAGCTCTTCGCCGCCCGCCAGGATCGGCACGAGCAGCACGAGCGCTCGCGGCGCCGCTTCCCGGTCCTGCCGGCGCACTCGGAAGCGCACGGTCTCGCCGTTGCCGGTCAGGCGGCCCGTGATCGAGCCGCTGCCGTGATCCCGCAGCTCCTCGAGCCGGGGCTGCTCGAGCGGCGGTGTGCTCGAGGTCCACGCGGGCAGCGGCAGCGTCGGGCGCGGGCTGCGGGGGGCCGGCTGGAACGTGCAGCCCCCGAGCAGCGCGGCGGCCAACAGGCCCAGGCGGAGGCCCAGCCGGAGGCGGTTGTGCTGGCGCGTCCTGGTGGTGTCTGGCGGCTTCAAAGCGAACGATCCCGCGGCGCTGGCTGCGACGGCTCCCTCATGATCGATCCCCGCGTGGTGGCGTTCGGTGTTGCCGGCGCAGGTCAGAAGATGTGCACCGCGTAGAAGACCAGGCCGGTTGTTCCATCGAGCGACGACTCGTACAGCGAGTAGATCGACGAAGTCGACAGGAAATCCATGTCCTCGCCGACTCCCAGGTGCAGGCTCGTGAACGGGGACGCCCAGTAGGTCAGATCTGCGCGCACGCTGATGTCCCCGGTCTCGTACTCGGTGCGCCCGCGCAATGCGAACTGCAGCCTGTCGGTGAACCCCCAGTCGACCGACAGCTTGCCGATCTGCTGGCTCGAGGCGATGCGGACCCCGGAGTGCTTGATGCCGAACTCGACCGGGTCGTCGAGATTGCTCGTCAGCAGCCGCAACGACAGGCGCGCATCGCTGCTGCGGGCGCCGTGGGCCTGGCTGTAGGGTTCGGACAACGGCACGTTGTCGGAACGGAACTGCTCGAGGTCGAGCTCGAACTGCTGCACGATCGGCAGGCGGCGCAACAAGCGGCGCAGCGGCCGCTGCAGCAGGCCGGGGCCGTGCTCGTGCATCCACTCCTCGTGGTCCGCGCGCAGGGTCTCTTCGTTGGGCAGCAGCGGC
The DNA here is from genome assembly GCA_036376355.1 of Planctomycetota bacterium. Classification (GTDB taxonomy): domain Bacteria; phylum Planctomycetota; class UBA1135; order UBA1135; family UBA2386; genus DASVAL01. Next base: position 20,148 of record DASVAL010000077.1, on the reverse strand, counting down.
CCCGCGTCCGGTTCGACGTACTGGTAGGCGAGGAACAGCGTGCCCGCTTCACGGTTCTCGCGGCGGCGGTCCTGGTCGACGAGGTCGTTCACGAATCGCATGGTCTCGCGCGCGACCGGATCGTCGATCGCGGCCAGGTCGCTCGCGCTGAGCTGCCACGTGTGGCGGGGGGCCGCTTCGATGCCGCGGCGCGCGTCCGGTTCGGACCCCGGCGCGGTCGAGGCGGGCGTGGCCCGGAGCGTCGTGAAGCGTTGTTGGGCCTCGACGCGCACACGCGTGCCTTCGTCAGCCGGTGTGCACGCGTCGTCGGGCGGCAGGTGCTCGATACCGATGCGCAGCACGAGTGGGATCGGCGGCGCGCCCCGCGCCCTCGTGGCAGCAGCCGCTGCGGGCAGGGGAGTCGGAGAGGTCGGCTGCGTTGCGCAGCCGGCCAGCAGGCACACGAGCATGCCAAGCTGGAACCTCACCTCGGTTGCTCCAGGAGAAAGAACAGGAATTGCGCGCCCGGCTCATCGGCTGCCTCGCGGCCCTCTGACTGCAGGAGCTGGCGCGTACAAGGGTATTCTAGCGCGCAAAACCAGGGCGGTTTCCGGTTCGAGAGGCTGCTTCCGTTGGCAGCGGCAGTTCGCGTCGAAAGATTTTCAGACGACGGCGCGGCGCCGTAGCCCGTCGGATGCCTCGAATCGAGATCCTCGTGCGCGCGCCAGCTTGTCGAGTGTTGCAACGATCGTCGGGAGACCTTCGGCCGCGGCATACTGCGTGACGCCGCCGGTGAACGGAGGGAAGCCGATGCCCATGACGAGACCGAGATCGAGATCCTGTTCGCTCTGTACGATGCCCTCGTCGAGGCATCGATAGGCTTCGTCGACGAGCGGATAGACGAGCCGATGAACCAGCTCCGAACGGGAGGCCTCGCGCGCGGGCATGCCGCGATTCTTGCGCAGGGCGGAGACCACTGCGCGACCGGGACCCTCACCGCGTCCGCCTGCGCCGTAGATGCCACCGCCGCTCTTCGTGCCGAGCGCCTTCGCCTCGACCATCGCCGGGAACAGCTCGCAAGGCACCATGCGCTGCGGGAAGCCCGCTTGCATGACTGCGCTGACTTTCGCGGCGACGTCGAACCCGATCTCGTCGAGCAGCCGGCACGGACCCATCGGCATGCCGAAGTCGAGCATCGCTGCATCGATCGCTTCGGGGCTCGTGCCCTCGAGCATCAGACGTGCGGCTTCGTTGACGTAGGGCGCGAGGCACCGGTTGACCAGGAACCCCGGGGAATCGGCTGTGACCACCGGGAACTTGTTGAGGCGGACGGCGAGACGACACGCCGTGGCTACCGCGGCGGGGCTCGTGTGCTTGCCCCGTATGACCTCTACGAGCGGCATCTTCTCGGGTGGGTTGAAGAAATGGATGCCGACCACGCGCTGCGGTTCGGGCAGGCCGTCCGCCATCGCCGTAATCGACAGTGAGCTCGTGTTCGTCGCGAGGATCGCCGTCGGCGGCAGGCCGCGGGCGACCGCCTGTGCCATCAGTTTCTGCTTGACGCCGAGGTCCTCGACGACGGCTTCGAGCCACAGGTCGGTGTCCTGCAGCTGGCCCCACTCGGTGCCGACCGCGAGCCGGTCCTGCACCGCCTGGGCCTCGTGGGCCTCGATGTGCTTCCGCTTGAGCTTCTTGCCGAGATCCTGCTGCAGCCTGGCCTTGCTGCGCGCGAGTGCGGCGAGGTCGAGGTCGCACAGCCGGACGCGCAGGCCCTTCTCGGCGAACTGGCCCGCGATGCCGGCACCCATGACGCCGCCGCCGACCACGAGTGCTCTGTTCAGGTCGCGCGCGCCTTCCGCCTTGCCGAGCCGCTTGCTGCGTTCGGTCAGGAAGAACAGGTGCGTGAGGCCCTTGCTGACGCGCGTGACGATCATCTCGCCGAGCGCCTTCGCCTCGGCGTCGTAGCCCTGATCGGGTGGGAGCGTGAACGCGTTCACGCAGCACTGCAGGGCAGCCTTCGGCGCCGGATAGAAGCGCGCCTGACCGTGCTGCAGCGCCTTCCGGGCCGTCCTGACGGCGAGCGCGCGCAGCGGCGTGCGGCTGAGCCAGAACGCGAGGCCGCGCAGCTTGCGCGCGGGGCGCTTGCGCTTCTTCTGCAGCAGACGGTCGAGCTCTTCGCGCGCCGCGGTCATCAGCTTGACCGAAGGCACGAGCCGGTCGATCACGCCGAGCTTCTTGGCCTGCTTGCCGCGCAGCAGCTTGCCGTTCAGCACGAGGTCGAGTGCGGCCGGCAGTCCGACCAGACGGGACAGCGTCTGCGTGCCGCCGAAACCGGGTACGATGCCGAGCTTGACTTCGGGCAGACCGATCTGCGTGCCGCCGTGGTCGCTCGCGACGCGCACGTCACAGAACAACGCGAGCTCGCAGCCGCCGCCGAGGCACGGGCCTTCGATCGCGGCGACGACTGGCACCTTCAGGTCCTGGAGGCGCTGGAAGCACGCGCGGCCGCGCTTGGCCGCCGCTTCGCCTTCTTCGGCCGCCGTGATGCCCTGGATCAGGTTGATGTCGGCGCCGGCGCAGAACATGCCGGAGCCCGGGCCCGTGACGATCAGGCCGCGCAACCGCGCATCCGCTGCGAGCGCCTGCAGTGCCGCGTCGAGCGACTCGATGCGTTCGCGCGTGAACGTGACGACGCTCTCGTCGGCGCTGCCGAGCCGCAGCGTCGCGATGCCGTCCTCGGCGAACTCGAACACGACCTTGCCCGGCGCACGGTTCTCGGCGGGGCTCTGCTTGTCCGACCTGTCGGATCTGGTTTCTTCGGCGGTGCTCATGCTGCCTCCAGTACGACGGCCTGGCCCTGGCCGCCGCCGATGCAAAGGGTCGCGAGGCCGTACCGCTTGCCGCGCTGTCGCAGGGAGTGCGCGAGCGTCAGCAGCAGGCGGGCGCCCGTGGCGGCGATCGGGTGGCCGAGCGCGATCGCGCCGCCGTTGACGTTCAGGATCGCGGGATCGATCGCGCCGATCGCGCCCGCCGCACCGAGCTCGCGGCGGCAGTAGTCGTCGTTCGCGAACGCGCGCAGGCAGCCCAGCACCTGCGCCGCGAACGCCTCGTTGATCTCGACAAGCTCCATGTCCTCGAGTCCGAGGCCCGCGCGCGCGAGCGCCTTCGGGGCCGCGTGCACGGGGCCGAGCCCCATGACCGACGGCGACAGGCCGGCCGTCGCGTGCCCGCGCACGATCGCCAGCGGCGTGAGCCCGAGGCTCTTCGCCTTGCCGACCGACATGCACAGGAGCGCCACCGCGCCGTCCGTCACCTGGCAGCTGTTGCCGACCGTGACGTCGCCTTCGTGGCGATCGAACACGGGCTTCAGCTTCGCGAGCGCCTCGAGCGTCTGCTCGGTGCGCACGCCGTCGTCGGCGACCACCGCGGCCTTGTACTTCGGCGGCGGTACGTACGGCACCATCTCGTGCGCGAAGTGGTTGCCCTGCTGTGCAGCGGCCGCGCGCTGGTGGCTCTGCAGGGCGAACTGGTCCATTGCGGCGCGGTCGATGCCGAACTGCCGCGCGACCTTCTCCGCCGTGTTGCCCATCATCATGCCCGTGATCGGGTCCGTGAGCCCTTCGACGACGGCGATGCGCGGTTTCAGGCTGCGGAAGCGGAAGCTGGCGAGTGCCCGCACGCGCTGGAACGCCGACCGGGCCTTGCCGAGGCGCTGGAAGAAGCGCACGAGGTCGGGGCCCATGATCAGCGGGAAGTTGCTCATCGACTCGGCGCCGCCGACGAGGAACACCTCGCCATCGCCGGCCAGGAGGCGCTGTTGCGCCGCGAGCACCGATTCCATGCCCGACGCGCAGTTGCGCATCACGGTCACGGCCGGCGTGCTCTCGGGCAGGCCCGCGCGCAGTGCCGCGACGCGCGCGACGTTCGCTTCGCGCGACTCGGGGCCGGCGCAGCCGAGGATCACCTCGTCGATGACGCGCGGCTGGATCGGCGTCCGGTCGAGAACCTCGCGGAACACGTGCGTGGCGAGGTCGGCCGCGGCCGCGCCGGCGAGCGCGCCCGAGGCCTTGCAGAATGGGGTGCGGAACCCGCTGACGATCGCCAGCGAGGCGTCCTGATCACGAGCGGTCTTCATTGCTTGGGCCTCGAGTCGACGAAGCGTTTTTCCTTCATCTCGGTCTCCATGCCGATCTTGCGCAGCATCGAGTCGAGACCGAGGAACTCGACGTGGTTCGGCGCAACTTCGAGCCGGCTGCGGAACAGCTCGCGCACGCGCTGCCGGGCGGCTTCCTGCGCGCAGCCTTCCTTGACCGCGAGATGCACGGTCAGCTCGTCGACCTCGAGCGGGTCGTTGTCCTTCTTGCGCAGCTCGATCTGCCACTCCTCGACCTCGGGCATGCTGCCGAGCAGCATCGCGCAGTCCTCGAGGTTGACGAGCGTGCCCTTGACCTTCAGCAGCTGCAGGTCCTTCAGGCTCGATTCGCGCGTGAGATCGCTGCTGATGCGCGGCACGGTGCGGCCGCAGTGCGGGCACGGCTCGCAGTGCAGGCCGCCGCGCACGCGATCGCCGGTGCGGTAGCGGAAGACCGTGCTCGCGCGAGCGTTCAGCGGCGTGAACACCAGCTCGCCGTCCTGGCCTTCGGGCACCACCTCGCCGGTCACGGGGTCGATCACCTCGAAGCACGCGAGGTCCGGGTAGAGGTGGTAGCCCGTGTAGGCGTTGTCGGGCGTCGGGCACTCGGCGAACGCCATACGCGCCTCCGTGAAGCCGTAGGTGCCGAACACGCGCACGTCCTTCGCGCCGGCCTGCTCGAGCAGCTGGCAGATCTTGGCCTTGAGCCCCGGCGGCACGCGTTCGGCCCCGAGCACGACGCAGCGGATCGACGAGAGGTCGAGGCTCTCCGCCGCCGCGCGGCGCAGCAGGTGGTAGACGTAGCCGGGCACGCCGATCAGCGCGTCGGCCTTCAGGCGCGTGATCGCGCGGAGGTCGCCGCTGCTGCCCATGACCCTGCCGCCGCCCGTCGACAGCGCCATCATGCCCGTGGCCTGGCCCGCGAAGAACACCTGCCAGAACGCGAGGTGCGGCGCGAACGGGAACACGTTGGCCACGCGGTACTCGCTCTTGAGCCCCATCACGTCGACGAGCCGCGCGCCGGTCTCGTGGAGGTTGTCGATGTCGTGCGGCGAGTAGAAGAACGGCACGGGCTCGGCCGAGCGCCCCGTCGTGAACGTCATGAAGCACGGCGCGAACTCCTGCCGCACCGTGGCGCGCACGGCCTCGACGCCCTTCGTCCACTTCGTCCACAGCAGCGGCAGCTTGCGACGCAGCGGCCAATGCGCGCGGATCGACGCGGGATCGGGCTGCAGGATGAACTTCTTGAAGCGCTGCGGATCCGCCTCCGTCGGCAGCATGTCGCGCTTGCTCGACAGCGGCAGGCGCCGCAGGTCGTCGACCGTCCGGATCTGCTCGGGCTTCACCTTGTGCCGGTCGAAGAGATCCCGGTAGTACGGCGAGAACGGGTACAGGTGCTCCCTGACGTAGCGCTGCAGCAGTGCGTCCTGCAGCGCGCGCTGCTCCTTGCGCGACATGCGCTGCAACCTGTGCCACGAGTTCAAGTTCGCTGGGGTCATGCCGTGTATCTGGTACTAGGTTGTCGGCTGCGGCGGGTTGCCGCCTTCAGGCAACCTCCCGAAGTGGTCGATCTAGAGGCCTGTGGGGGCTACCGGGTCGTCGCGGTGGCGGCCTAATAAGCAACACACACCGTGAAGACTCCACATCCCCACCAAGGGCTGGCCCAGGACGGTGCCTTCGGGGGCGCCGATCCCGCCGCACGCCAACAACGCCACGCATCGCCCGCTGCCTTGCGACCGCGCAAGACCGTGCTCGTGCTCGGCGGCGGTGGCATGCGCGGCTTCTGCCACATCGGCATCGTGCGCGCGATCGAGCGGCTGGGGCTCCAGGTCGACGAGGTCGTCGGCACCAGCATGGGGGCCGTCATGGGCGGCCTGCTCGCCGCGAACTGCAACAGCCAGCAGATGGAGGAGGCCGCCGGCGAGATCTCGCTGAAGCACTACTTCCGGATCAACCTGCTGAAGTTCCTCGTGCGCGGCTACCGGCACGCGTCGGTCTACAAGGGGCGCACGTTCCACGACTTGCTGCGGAAGTGGCTGCCGTTCCGTTCCTTCGAGGAGCTGCAGCGCCCGTTCTTCTGCAACGCACTGTCGCTGACCACCGGGGCTTCGCGCTTCTTCGGCCTGCCCGGCTCCGACCTGATGCCGGTCGCCGACGCCGTCTACGCGAGCGCGTGCCTGCCGACGATCTTCGAGCCGATGCCGATCGGCGGCGACCACTACGTCGACGGCGGCATGACCGAGACGCTCGCGCTGCGCATCGCGCGCGCGCGCAACGCGGACCTCGTGATCGGCGTCGATCTCTCGCACCGCGACCTGCACGTCGAGACGCCCTACAAGGCGAGCCTGCCCCACATCCTGTTCCAGACCTACGAGGTCATGGGCATGGCGCTCAACGAGCACAACCTGCACCGCTACGTCGACGAGCGCACGGTCATCATCAAGCCGAAGGTTTCGCACCTGGGCCTGCTCGACATGCCCGACGTGAAGGAGATCGTGCGGCTCGGCGAGCGCGAGGCCCTCGAGGTGCTGACGACGCACCCGCTGACGCGCTACCTCTGCAACCCCGAGGCGGTCGCCGAAGAGGACCGCGGCGTGCAGCGCCCGCGCGACCACGTGCAGCTCGACGTCGACATGAACGCCTGCATCCACTGCGGCATCTGCGCGGCCACCTGCGCGACGCAGGGGTATGCCGCGGTTCCGATCGGCGACGTCGTGAAGAAGCTGCACAACTACGAGTGCACGCGCGACATGGCCTGCGAAAGGAACTGCCCGACCGGCGCCATCAGGTTGCAGAACATCTGACCCGCGCCGTCAGGCGCGCGCCGTTGCGCAACAGCAGTGGGCGCCGCGGGTCGGCCCTTGCCAGGGACCGGCGCCCATCCTGGCGTCGCGCCCCGAGCTCGTGCAGGAAGTGCTGCCTCGGCGCCTGCAACAGCGGGGTTGGACGTTCACCGTGGCCCAAGAGCTCGCGCCGAGGAGATCGCGCCCAGTCTCGTCGCCCTGCGCGAAGCCGCCGCGGCCGAGACGGATCCGGAACTCGCGATAGTACTGCAGGATCTGTTGCGCGGACGCTGAGCAGTCCGCTGCCCGCCACGGCAACTGGGCCGGTTCGAGGGGCGGTTGCCGGGTTTCCCTTCCCGAAGGGCCACCTTGGATTCCCGCGGCCGATCCCGGATCATGGCCGCCCCTGCGTTCGAAGCCGCCTGCCCCCCGAGCGGTCGACGCCGGATTCTCCGCTCCATGCGGCGGTTGTGGCCATGGTTCGGCCACGATGCGCCCACCCCAAGGCACCTCGAGCACGAGGTGCTCGCTCTCGTCCTCGGAATGAAACGCAAGACTGTCGTCCTGGGCCTTCTCGCCGTCCTGATCGGCGGCCCCATCACCTGGCTGTCTCTCAAGCCCAAGGAGCCGATCCGGGTCGTGACGGCGCGGGCCGAGAAGGTGCCGGAGCTGAAGTCGGTCGTGTCGGCAACCGGCGAGATCCGCGCGAAGGAGTTCGTGGACCTGCAGACCGAGGTCGACGGCGTCATCGTCGAGCTGCTCGTGCGCGAGGGCGACGTCGTCAAGCAGGGGGACGTGCTGCTGCGCATCGACGACGTGCAGCTCGAGGCGCAGGTGGACGCGTCCCGGGCACAGGTCGGAGCCGTCCAGGCCGAGGCACGCAACGCGGAAGTCGGGGTCGCGACGGCGGAGGCCAACCTGGCCGGCGAGAAGACGGCGCTCGCGAGCACGAAGCTCGAGTTCGAGCAGAGCAAGATCTCGCGCGACCGCGCGATGCAGTCGTTCCGCCGCAAGGAGGAGATGTTCCAGTCGAACCTGATCGGCGCCGAGGAGTACGAGGTCGCCGTGTCGGACTCGCGGCTCGCGCAGCAGCGCTTCGAGTGGAGCCAGGCCCGCATCGAGCAGGCCGAAGCGAACCTGAAGGTCGTCGCGACGCGCGTCGACGCCGCCGTGGCCACGAAGGATGCCGCGTGCAGCCGAGTCGAGGCCGCGAAGGCGGAGCTCGCGAGCGCGACGAACCGGCTCGGCAAGGCCGTGATCAAGTCGCCGCTGTCGGGGCTCATCACGAAGCTCAACGTCGAGAAGGGCGAACGCGCCGTCCCCGGCATCCAGAGCAACCCGATCTCGACGCTGATGACGATCGCGGACATGTCGGTCATCGAGGCCGAGATCCAGGTCGACGAGGCCGACATCGTGCACGTGACGCTCGGCGCCCCGGCCGAGGTCGAGGTCGATGCGATCCGCGACGTGAAGTTCCCCGGCGTCGTCACGGAGATCGGGCAGAGCCCGATCCAGACGACCGGCGGCGGCAACAACAGCATGCAGAACCAGGAGGGCAAGGACTTCAAGGTCGTCGTGCGCCTCACGTCGCCGCCGCCGACGATGCGACCCGGCTACACGGCGACGGCCGACATCACGACCGCAGTGCGCACCGACTGTCTCGTCGTGCCGCTGCAGGCGCTGACCGCACGCGAGGTCGAGGTCGACGCGGCGGGCAACTACGAATCACCACCCGAGCCTGCCGGTGAGGAGAACAAGGAGCGGCTCTCGGCCGCCGAGCGCCAGAACCGCAAGGAGCTCGAGGGTGTGTTCCTGCTGCGCGACGGCCGCGCGCGCTTCCGTCCCGTCAAGACCGGCATCACTGGTGAGATGGACATCGAGGTGCTCGATGGCCTGAAGCCCGACGACGAGGTCGTCAGCGGTCCTTACCAGGTGCTGCGCACGCTGAAGGAGTGGGACCACATCGCGATCGACGAGAAGCGCCAGCACGACGGCCGGCGCGCCGTGCGGAAGCGCCGGTGAGCGCGGAGACCGCGATGCCAGCCTCTGGGATGCCAGCCTCTGGGATGCCTGCCCCCGGGATGCCTGCCGCCGACGAGGTGATCCGGGCCGGCGGTCTCACGCGATCGTTCGAGATGGGCTCGACGACCGTGCACGCGTTGCGCGGCGTCGACCTCGTGATCCGCCGCGGGGAGTACGTCGCGATCATGGGGCCGTCGGGTTCCGGCAAGTCGACGCTGATGAACCTGATCGGCTGCCTCGACACGCCGACGACGGGCCAGTACTGGCTCAACGGCCAGCCCGTCTCGGCGCTCGCCGAGCACGAGCTCGCGCGCATCCGCAACCGCGAGATCGGCTTCGTCTTCCAGACGTTCAACCTGCTGCCGCGCGCGTCGGCGCTGCGCAACGTCGAGCTGCCGCTGATCTACGGCTCCGTGCCGCCGGCCGAGCGCAGGGCCCGCGCGAAGGAAGCGCTGGTCCAGGTCGACCTCGGCGACCGCATGGACCACCGCCCGAACCAGCTGTCCGGCGGCCAGCGCCAGCGCGTCAGCATCGCGCGCGCGCTCGTCACGAACCCGGCGCTGCTGCTCGCCGACGAGCCGACCGGCAACCTCGACACGGCCACGTCGAACGAGATCATGGGGCTCTTCGGCAGGCTGCACGCGCAGGGGCACACGATCATCGTCGTCACGCACGAACGCGACATCGCCGAGCACGCGCACCGCGTCGTCACGATCCGCGACGGCCGCATCGCGAGCGACGAGGTGCGCGCGAAGGCGGCCGTGTCATGAACGTCGTCGAGTCGACGCGCCTCGCGCTCGAGTCGATCTGGGCCAACCGTCTGCGTTCGTTCCTGACTCTTCTCGGCGTCATCATCGGCATCGCGGCGATCGTTGCGACGGCCGCCGTCATCAACGGCCTGAACCTCTACGTCTCCGAGAAGCTCAGCAACCTCGGCAAGGGCGTCTTCACCGTGCAGCGTTTCGCGCTGATCACGAACCGCCAGGAGTTCCTCGACGCGATCCGCCGCAACCGGAAGCTCGTGCCCGCCGACGCGCGCGTGATCGCCGAGCGCTGTCCGACGGCCGAGGAGGTCGCGTGGGAGGTGCACGCGCAGGTCGACCTCAAGCGCGGTGAACACGAGATCCGCGACACGGACATCGGCGGCATCACGCCGGCCATCCTCGAGATCGAGCCCTACGACGTCGACCAGGGCCGCGTGCTGCTGCAGCACGAGGAGGACCGCGCGGCCCCCGTCGCGTTCATCGGCTACGACGTCAAGGATCGGCTGTTTCCGCACGTCGACCCGATCGGCAAGGAGCTGCGCATCAGGGGCCAAGAGCTGCAGGTCGTCGGCGTCGCCGTGAAGAAGGGATCGTTCCTCGGCTTCTCGCAGGACAACTTCGTCAAGATCCCGTTCAGCCTGCACCGCAAGCTGTTCGGTACGCGGCGTTCGATCAACATCAGCGTGAAGGCCGAGGACAGCGCCCGCATGGGCGACACGATGGACGAGGTGCGCGCCGTGCTGCGTGCGCGCCACCACCTGCGGCCGGGCGACCCCGACGACTTCGGCTTCGTGACCGCGGAGGGCATCAACAACCTCTGGCGCAACCTGACGCAGACGATCTTCAGCGTCGCACTGTTCGTGGTTGGCATCTCGCTCGTCGTCGGCGGCATCGTGATCATGAACATCATGCTCGTCTCGGTCGTCGAGCGGACGCGCGAGATCGGCGTGCGCAAGGCCGTTGGCGCGCGCCAGGCCGACATCGTGCAGCAGTTCCTGATCGAGGCCGTGCTGCTGTCGTGCCTCGGTGGCGCGATCGGCGTGCTGCTCGCGTTCGGGGCCTCGGAGCTGCTCGCGGCCTACACGCCGCTGCCCGCGGCGTTCCCGGCCTGGGCGCCCGCGACGGCGTTCCTGATCTGCTCGCTGATCGGCGTCTTCTTCGGCATCCACCCCGCACGCCGCGCGGCCCACCTCGATCCGATCGAGGCGCTGCGCTCGGAGTGACCATGCGCACGAACCTCGTCCAGATCGTCGAGAACGTGAGGCTGGCCCTCGACACGCTCACAGCACACCGGTTCCGCTCGTTCCTGACGATGCTCGGCATCTTCATCGGCGTCGTGCTCGTCGTCACCGTCGCGTCGGTGCTGAACGGCTTCCGCCAGTCCGTCGTCGACCAGGTCCAGCAGTTCGGCACGAACAACATCTACATCTACCGGATGCCGTTCGTGAACCTCGGGCCGCTGACGCGCGAGATGCGGCTGCGCAAGCCGCTGCGGCTCAAGGACGCGTGGGCGATCCGCGACCGGTGCCCGTCCGTGCAGCTCGTGTCGCCCGGCATCCAGGCCTCGAGCTTCCTCTCGTACGCGAGCTACCGCGGCGAGAAAGTCGATTCACCGCGCCTGCGCGGCGTGTTCCCCGACAACGTCGAGGTCGCGAACCGCGTGCTCTCCGAAGGCCGCTTCTTCACGGACCAGGAGAACGAGCACCGAGCACCGGTCATCGTGCTCGGCCACGCTTCGGCCGAAGCGCTGTTCCCGCAGGGCGGCGCCATCGGCAAGGAGATCCTGCTCGGCGGCCACAAGTACACCGTCGTCGGCACGTGCGAGAAGCGACGCGAGGGCCCGTTCGGCTCGCAGAACGAGGAGGACACGCTCTTCCTCGCGCCGTACTACACGATCCTGCGCTACTACCCGGGCTCGGACGACCACTTCATCGCCGCGCGCGCCGTGAACGGCAGGATCGACCAGGCGATCGAGGAGATCTCCGAGGTGCTGCGGCGCCAGCGCAAGGTGCGCTGGAACGAGGACAACAACTTCGAGGTCGGCACGGCCGACACGCTGATCAAGTCGTTCGACGAGATCGTGTTCGCGACGCTCGCCGTGATGTTCCTGCTGTCGACGGTCGGATTCATGGTCGGCGGCGTCGGCGTCATGAACATCATGCTCGTCTCGGTCAAGGAGCGAACGCGCGAGATCGGCCTGCGCAAAGCGGTGGGGGCGCGGCGCCGCGACATCATGGGGCAGTTCCTCGTCGAGGCGATGGTGCTCTGCGCGATCGGCGGCACGGCGGGGCTCGTCGTCGCCGAGGGTCTGCTCGCGCTCGTCGGCATGGTCGTGCCATCGCTCTCGTCGGCGACGCCGATGTGGGCGCGTTTGTTCGCCTTCGCAGGCTCGGCGAGCGTCGGGCTGTTCTTCGGGCTGTGGCCCGCGTGGAAGGCCGCGCTGCTCGATCCGATCGAGGCGCTGCGCTTCGAGTGATCGCGGATCAGTCGGCGTCGAGGGCCGGAAACAGCGCGCGGACCGCCACCGAGAAGTCTGGCAGCACGTCGTCACCGCTGACGGTGTCGTGCACTCCGAACACGCTCACGTCTTCCTTGCCGCGGTAGACCGTGACCCGGTGCGCCTTCGGTTCGACGACCCAGACGAGTCGCGTGCCGTGCTCGAGCCAGCAGAGGGCCTTCTCGTGCACGGCGGCCAACGTGTCGGTCGGCGAGACGACCTCGACGGCGAAGTCCGGTGCACCGGGGAAGAAGCCCGGCGAGCCAATCTCAGGCGAACACGGGCGCGGCACGAGGGCCCGGCGGACGAAGGCGACGTCCGGTGCGAGCACGGTGTCGGGCTTGCGCGCGAGCACGAACCCCGTCTCGGCGCCGTAGGTCAGCCCGAGACGCCGCTCGTAGACATGGCCGCCGAGGAATGCCGCGAGTCTGCCGACGACTCCGCCGTGCCAATGCCCGGCGGCACTCATGCGCCGCAGCTCCCCACGCACCAGCTCGTGGCGGAACCCGGGCTCGTGCAGCGACAGCAGTGCTTCGGCGGTCGTGATGCTGGGATTCGGCATGATGGACATGGTACCAATGGCTCTCCTGGTGGGCGCACCTGCGCCAGGAGCCATGTGCACGGGAATCGCCAGCGGTTGCACCCGGTTCACCTTTCCGAATGGGAGGTCGAGCGTGCCGCCTCGTGGCGCGCCGCAGCCGGCTTCGGTTTGCCTCATGCGGTCGATTCGCCGGGATCGATACCGGCCCATGCGCCACACGATCGCAAACGGTGTCGTTCTCGCCGCGCTGCTGGCCACAGGCTGTGTCTCGACGAAGTCCGTCGGCTACGCCGATGGCGTCGTCACCACGAGCCCCGTCAGGCTGCGGTGCACCGCGCTGCCGGTGCTGCAGAAGGCCCAAGGCGCCACGTATCGCGTCACGGGCGACGCGGGATCGACTTCGATCCCGTCGCTCGACAAGCGCGGCATGCGAGCGTCGTCGGGCACCAGCGACGTCGAGATCCGCGTGACGCTCGGCACGGTCAAGCAGGGGGAAGCCGGTGCGATGAAGCAGGGTTCGGGCTGGCTCCCCGCCTTCACGGTCACCGTGCCGTACTCGATCGTGCTGCAGCACCACGGCGAGCAGGTCGGAACGCGCAGCGGCACCTACGAGAACATGCTGACGTTCCAGGGCGGCCAGACGTTCCCGACCCGCGAGCAAGCGGTCGCTGCGATCGACGCGATCCGCAAGCTCGCCGAGAAGGGACTGACGAAGCGGGCGCGCGACGAGGCCTCGACCGAGGCGATGCGCGCGGCCGGTGAGGCCGCGACCGGATTGTTCGAGCCGCGCCAGCTCGAGCTCGAAGTCCCCGTGGTGCGGTCGGCGGCGGGCGTCGACCTCGAATCGTGCTACACGCTGCTGAAGGACCCGACCGACGCTGCGAAAGTGCGACAAGGACTGGAGACGTACGAGCGGGCCGGGATCGACCAGCGCAAGCCGGACGGCACGCCGAACAAGACCGCGAACTATGGTGTCGTCTGCGGCATTGCCGCCGCCAAGCTCCTGCTCGGTGATGGCGCGGGTGCTTGGGCGGCGACGCAGCAAGCCGAGCAGTTCGAGCCGACTGGGCAGGAAGCCGACGCGCTCCAGCTGACCATCTACCGCCAGGAGAAGGCGACCGGCGTCGCGGTGATTCCGCCGGCCGATCGGGAACGCATCCAAGCCGCCGAGCGCACGGCTGCAACGCTGCAGCACTTGCTCGCGACACCGCCGCGCTGAGTCCGCGGGGCAAGCCACGCAAGCCACAGTTCCCGTGCTTCAGCGGCCCGGCCGGCTCTCGATCTTCTCGCGCCACTCTGCCTCGATCGCGTGCACCCGGTCCGCGGTCAGCGGGACAGCACGCTTGCGCACGATCACCTTGCGGTTCTCGACGGTCACGTTCGGATCGAGCGCCTTCACGTAGTCGGGCGGCGCGACGCGATCGTGCGCCATGAACCGCAGGTTCGCGACGAAGGCCGCGAACCGCTGCACCTCGGCGACCGTCAGTGAGTCCCACTGCTCGACCGCGAACAGCAACAGCACGAGTTCCGCGAAGCCCTTTGCGGTCTCCGCAGTGCTGAGCGGCAACTGCGCGAACGCGGCGCGCAGCTCGTCGCGCGAGCTGCGGCCATCGTGGTCCGTGTCGGCGGCAGGCAGCACGGTGTCGAGGAACTGCTTCGGCAGGAACAGCGCGTTCCACTGGCTCGTCGGCGTGCGGGCCGCGACCCAGTCGTTGAGGCCGAGCAGATCGAGGACCGCACAATCGGGCAGCGCCCATCCGGCGTAGCCGACGGCCGCGTACTGCGCGACCGGAAGGTCGGCCGGATCGGCAGCCATCCGGGCCCGTTCTGGCGGCATGTGGACGACGAGACCGGCCAGCGACTTCGCGTGCTGGTCGCAGCGCTGGTTGATCAGTTGCACCTGCAACCAGGCCGCGTGGCGGTCGTACCAGCGCGCCAGCGGCTGCATCCACTCGGGCACCCGCGCCATGATCGGGTCGTAGTGCGGCGCCGGCAGCGTGCGCGCGAGGGCGAGGTGCAGCCAGCCGACCGACGAGGCGAGGCCGATCGCCGCCACGCAGGCGATCGCCAGCGCGGCGCCGGGGCGCATGCGCGCTGCCATCGCCGCGACGGCGAGGGCACCGAGCGGGATCAGCTGGCTCAGCACGCGGTACTCGAAGTGATCGCCACCGACCCGGAGCACGTAGTAGCCCGTGTGCACGACGACCGCGGCGACGGCGGCCGCGGCCGGCAGGTTGTCGAGCAGCGCACGCTGCACGGTGGCGAGGCCGCGCCGGCACTCGACCGCGAGCCACGCCGCGGCGATCGGCAGCCACAGCCAGGCGCCGTTCTCGAAGCCGAAGCAGAACAGGTAGCGCATGCCCGCCTCGGGCCACGGGGCAACGACCTTCGCAAAGTAGGTGTTCGGCAGCCATTCGCCGTAGAACGCGCGGCGCCACGCGATGTGCGCGAGCACGAGCACGAGCGGCAGCAGGCCCGCGAGCGCCTGGCCGAGGCGCCGCTCGCGCCGCAGCACCGCGACGCACGCGGTCGCGGCCGTGGCCGCGACGAGCAGCAGTCCGTCGGGCCGCGTCAGCGCCGCACCGGCCGCGGCTGCGGACCAGATCGCGAGCCAGCGGGTGTCGCGGCGCGTGCCCGGCCGGAACGCGAGCAGGACCCAGCCGACGAACATCAGGTTGAACAGCGCCGTCTCGAGGCCGCTCGTCATCCACTGCAGGAACGTCCGGTTGGAGACCACGACCGCGAGCGTGGCCAGGGCGACGGCGGGCGGCAGCAGCTGTCGATCGCGGCCGCGCAGCCGCAACGCGGCGAGGGCCGTGACCGCGAACAAGCCGACGCCGAAGCCGATCGACAGCACGTTCGCGGCGGCGGGCGGCTCGACGCCGAACCACGCCCACGTGGCCCAGAGCACGAGCGCCCACAGGAATCCCGTGTAGCCCTCGACCGGCCGGAACGGCGGCGGGTTCCAGACCAGTCCGTGTCCGTCGTGCGCGTTCGAGACGTAGCGGAACGTGATGAACGCGTCGTCGCAGAGGAACGCGAGCTGCACCGCGCCGAAGATCGTCGCGGCGCCGAGGCAGCCCAGCAGGACCAGCACGGCTGGATGCGGGCGCCGGCGTGTCTTCGATTCCTCGAGGATGGCCGCGGGGCTTTGCATGGCAGGGGCTAACGCCGCCTGTGCACGATGCGGCCGCCGACCATCGTGAGCAGGACCTGCGTCGTGTCAAGCGAAGTGCTCGCGAACAGGTCGCGGTCGAGCACGACGAGGTCGGCGAGGAAGTCTCCGCGCAGCACACCGAGCTGCTGCTCGTCGTGGCTCGCGAACGCGCCGCCGCGCGTGTAGGCCGTCAGCGCCTGCTCGAGCGTGATCTTCTGCTCCGGCACGAAGCCGTCGGGCTGCTTGCCGTCGATCGTGCGCCGCGTCACCGCAGCCTGCAGTCCGAGCCACGGCGACAGCGGTGCCACGGGCCAGTCGCTGCCGAACGCGAGTACAGCACCGGCGTCGAGCAGGCTCTTGAACGCATAGGTCGTCCGGCAGCGTTCGCGGCCGATGCGGGCCTCGGCCCAGCGGCCGTCGTCGGCGCAGTGGTAGGGCTGCATCGAAGCGATGACCTGCAGCTCCGCGAAGCGCTCGACGTCGGCCGCGCGCAGGTGCTGCGCGTGCTCGATGCGCGGCCGTTG
This sequence comes from Planctomycetota bacterium, assembly GCA_036376355.1. Classification (GTDB taxonomy): domain Bacteria; phylum Planctomycetota; class UBA1135; order UBA1135; family UBA2386; genus DASVAL01. Next base: position 3,749 of record DASVAL010000077.1, on the reverse strand, counting down.
CGCGGCGAGGCCCTGCGTCGCGGCCATCAGGTCGAGCACCGCGTGGTTCGCGCGGTCGCCGATCGCGTGGATCGCCGGCTGCAGGCCCAGGTGCGCGCACTGCGCCAGCGCCTCGGCGAGGTCGCCGTTCTCGAGTTGCGGCATCGCGAGCCCGCTGTTCGTCGCGGCATCGGCGTACGGCGCGTCGAACCACGCGGTCGAGCTGCCGAGCGAGCCGTCCGCGAAGCCCTTGATGCCGTTCACCTTGAGCCACGCGTCGCCAAAACCGCGGCGCACGTGCACGGCTGCCCAGCGGCCGATCTCGGCGAGCGGCGTGTAGACCGTGATGCGGCAGGTCAGCAGCCCTTGCGCGCGCAGGTCCTGCCAGGTCTGCAGCGGGGCCCAGCTGTCGAGCATGTCGTGCACCGAGGTGATGCCGAGACTCGCGGCGTGCTGCATCGCGGCGAGCGCGCGCTGGTGCCGCTGCTCCTGGTTCCAGGCCGGAATGCGCGCGGAGACGAGCGCCATCGCCGCGTCCTTGAAGACGCCCGCCGGCTCGCCGTCCGCGTCGCGCACGATCGCGCCGCCCGGCGGATCCGGAGTCTTCGCCGTGACGCCGGCGATCCGGATCGCAAGCGAGTTCGCGACGGCCATGTGGCCGTCGAGCCGCGTCACGAACACCGGATGGTCGGGCACGAAGCGGTCGAGCATCGCGCGCGTCGGCAGCGCAGCGCCGGGCCAGTTCTCGTGGTCCCACGTGCCCGACGCGAGCCAGGTGCCTTTCTTGACCTTCTTGCCGGCCTCGCCGAGCCGCTGCGCGAACTCCTCCTCGCTGCGCGCCGAACGCAGGTCCGGCGCGAGCAACTCGTCGCCGCCCCACAGGAAGTGCACGTGCGCGTCGGTCAGGCCCGGCAGCAGCGAGTTGCCGCCGCAGTCGATGACCTCGGCGCCAGCCCCGGCCATCGCCTTCGCCGCGGCCACGTCGCCGACGAACCGGATGCGGTCGCCCTGCACGAAGACCGCTTCGGCGCGAGGGGCGGTCGGATCGCCCGTCCACACCTTCGCGTTCTGGAACAGGAACTCCTGCGCGCCTGCCGTCGCGAGCGGGACGGCCACCGCGGTCAGGAGCGTGAGCACGTGGCGGATCATGCGGGAACCGTAAGCGCGCGGTGCGGCCAGGCCACGCAGGATGCGCGTCAGATCGCGAGCTCGCGCGCCTTCCTGGCCCGGCCCTCTGCGATCTCGACGCCGATCGCAGCGAGGCCATGGTGGTTCGCGACCGCGAGTGCCGTGCCGATGCCGCAGAACGGGTCGACAATGCACGTAGCCTCGGCGTGATCACGCAGCCACAGCACCGCCGCGTGCGCTGCCTCGAGGCCGATTGCGCGCGGCCACGTCATCGCGCCGAGCCGCGGCAGCACGTCGGGCGTCGCGCGTTCTGCGTCGTTGGTCAGGTCGCGCGAGGCGCAGAGCATGTGCGCGTAGCCGGGCCGTCCGCCCGTCGCGACGCCGGCCGGCGCGCGGCAGACGATCTTGTGCCAGAGCAAACGGGCGCCTGCGGCCTCGATGCCGCGCTGCACGAGGAAGGACTTGTCGACCCACGCGCCGTCCCGCTTCACGTCGGTCTGGTAGAAGATCGCGGCCGAGCGTTCGGGCAGCGCGCGCACGATCAGCTCCGCCGTGCTCGTGAACCACTCGCGCCACTCCGCGAACGCGAGCCGCTTCAGCTCCGAGCTGTCGGGCAGCGACGTCAGCACGGCCTGGCCCGGCGCGAGCCCGTGGTCGCGCAGCCACTGCACGCCGTCGGTGTGGTGCACGGTGCGGTCGGGTGCTGCCATGAAGGTTCAGGTCCTGGCTCACTGGACGTTGCCGTCCGTCCGCGGTCAGCCTTTGGTGCGGCGCCGCTTCGTTCTGCGCCGCGCCGGCGTCGGTGCCAGCGATGCCAGCAGGCGTGGCAGTTCCTCGACCAGATAGAACGGAATCGAGAGCAGCTGGAACGTTCGCGAATCCTGGCCAGGCACCGCGGTCTTCACCTCGGCCAGTTGGGGCGGCTCGCTCGACACGCGCACGGCAAGGCGAGATCCCTTCTCGCTGACGAACTGGTGCAGACTCCGCAGGCTGCCCGACTTCCCGGCCTTGACCTCGATCGGCACGATCTCGGTGCCGTTCGCCATCACGTAGTCGACCTCGGCCTGCGCGTTCCTGGCTTGCCTCGTCCAGTAGAAGAGTGCCTGGTCGACGAAGTGCGGTACCGCGGTACGCAGCATCTGGCCGACCAGGTGCTCGGCGAGCGCGCCTTCGTTCACCAGCATGATGTCGGCGATGTTCCAGCTCTGCTGCCACGTGAGTCCTTGCGCCGCGAGCAGCAGGCCCGTGTCGAGCAGCAGCACCTTGAACTCCGTTTCGCGCACCTCGGCAGCGAGCGGGATCCCGTTGGCATGCACGCTGTGCACGCGATGGCAGACGCGCGCCCGGCAGAGGCAGTCGAGTGCATCGCGCAGCTGGACCGCACGGTCTTCGCGATCGACTTCGGCATAGACGAAACTTGCGGCCCGCCTGGCGCGCGGCTCCCGCCAGCACCTTTCACAGGCCGGATGCTAAAAGACAGGGCTATTTCTACAATGGCCTTGCCAAAAGCCAGGGCTGCACGCCCGTGGGCCTCATCGGCAGCCCCATCGGCCCCTGCCTCAGGTGCCGCGCAGCTTCAACTTCGCCAACTGCGCGGCGAGCGGGTTCGCCGGCCCAACGTCCTGCTTCTTCGCATCGTCGCGCCGCACGGGCGGGCGCCGATCGCCACCACCATGGCGCTGGCCGGCGTGGGCACCGCGCGACCCGCCACCGCCGCCCTGCCCCTCGACCCGTTCGTGCAGCTTCATCGTCAGCGCGATGCGCTGCCGCGCCACGTCGACGCTCAGCACCTTCACCGTGACGACCTGCCCGGCCTTCACGACCTCGCGCGGGTCCTCGACGTACTTGTCGCTGAGCTGGCTGATGTGCACGAGCCCGTCCTGGTGCACGCCGATGTCGACGAACGCGCCGAACGCCGCGACGTTCGACACGACGCCTTCGAGCTGCATGCCGGGCTTCAGGTCCGTGATCGCCTGCACACCCTCCTGGAAGGTCGCGGTCTTGAACTCGGGCCGCGGGTCGCGGCCGGGCTTCGCCAGCTCGGCGAGGATGTCGGTGACCGTCGGCACGCCGAAGGTCTCGTCCGTGTAGTCCTGCGGCTTCAGGCCGCGCAGGAACGTCTGGTCGCCGAGCAGCGCGCGCACGTCCTTGCCGGTCCGCTGCAGGATGCGTTCGACGACGGGGTAGGCCTCCGGGTGCACGGCGCTGGCGTCGAGCGGGTTGTCACCGCCCTGGATGCGCAGGAAGCCCGCGGCCTGCTCGAACGCCTTCGGCCCGAGGCGCGACACCTTCTTGAGCTCCTTGCGCGTCGCGAACGGACCGTTGCTGTCGCGGTGCGCGACGATGTTCTTCGCCAGCGTCGCCGACAGTCCGGCGACGCGGCTCAGCAACGCCTCGCTCGCCGTGTTGAGGTCGACGCCGACGTGGTTCACGCAGTCCTCGACGACGGAGTCGAGCGACTTCGCGAGCTTCTGCTGGTCGAGGTCGTGCTGGTACTGGCCGACGCCGATCGCCTTCGGGTCGATCTTCACGAGCTCGGCGAGCGGATCCTGCAGGCGCCGCGCGATCGACACCGCGCCGCGCAGCGACACGTCGAGCTCGGGGAACTCGCGCGATCCGAGCTCGCTGGCCGAGTAGACCGA
>DASVAL010000061.1:0-78263 GCA_036376355.1 Planctomycetota bacterium | reverse complement strand
TTCCTTGTCGGGTAAGTTCCGACCCGCACGAATAGCGTAACGACAGCTGTACTGTCTCCACGAGGGACTCGGCGAAATTGTAGCTGTGGTGAAGATGCCACATACCCGCACCAAGACGGAAAGACCCCGTGAACCTTTACTATAACCTAATACTGGCTTTAGGTCCGCCATGTGTAGCATAGGTGGGAGACGTTGATGTCAGGGGCGCTAGCTTCTGAATAGTCATCAGTGAAATACCACTCTTGGCGAACTTGGAGTCTAACCTGCGACCGTTATCCGGCGTAGGAACAGTGTTAGGCGGGTAGTTTGACTGGGGCGGTCTCCTCCAAAAAGGTAACGGAGGAGTGCAAAGGTACCCTCAATGCGGTTGGCAATCGCATGCAGAGCGTAAAGGTATAAGGGTGCTTGACTGCGAGACACATAGGTCGAGCAGGTACGAAAGTAGGTCTTAGTGATCCGGTGGTCCCGTGTGGAAGGGCCATCGCTCATCAGATAAAAGGTACTCCGGGGATAACAGGCTGATCACGCCCAAGAGTCCATATCGACGGCGTGGTTTGGCACCTCGATGTCGGCTCATCGCATCCTGGGGCTGAAGGCGGTCCCAAGGGTTGGTCTGTTCGCCCATTAAAGCGGTACGTGAGCTGGGTTTAGACCGTCGTGAGACAGGTCGGTCCCTATCTGGTGTGGGCGCAGGATGACTGCGGAGACTCTTTCCTAGTACGAGAGGATTGGAAAGAACGGACCTCTGGTGTGCCAGTTGTCGCGCTAGCGGCATCGCTGGATAGCTATGTCCGGACCGGATAAGCGCTGAAAGCATCTAAGCGCGAAGCCAACTCCAAGACTGGTCATCCCTTGAGACACCTGGTAGACCACCAGGTTGATAGGCCGGAGGTGTACAGACGGCAACGTCCTTAGCCAACCGGTACTAACCAGTCGATCGGCTTGATCTCATTATCACTCGATACCTCGCGATCTCTTTCCACCAACCCAGTTTTCCTCGCGGCTCGGTGTTACTTGCTCCACGAAGAGTAGAATAACAGGCGCCGACACGCCGCGAGGGAGTGCCTCGCTTGTTCGGGGCCCCGGTGTGCACATGCACTTTTGGGGTTCTCGCCAAGCGGGTTCACTCAAAGCGCCTCCCGGTGCCCATACCTGGCTGGAAATACCCGTTCCCTTTCCGAACACGGCAGTCAAGCAGCCAGGGCCGATGATAGTGCCTAGCGCGAAAGTAGGTCAGTGCCGGGTCAATTCCCAAACGCGGTTCCTTGCCCTCGAGCAAGGGACCGCGTTTCCATGTACGTCGAGATAATCTGCGGCAAGCCAAGACAAGGCTATCGAGACGCGGCGTTCCATGAAGATCTCCAGCTTGTTCGGGCACGGCAAACCGGTCGTGTCCTTCGAGTTCTTTCCGCCGAAGACGGCGGAGGGCGTCGAAGTTCTCTATCGCACGGTCGAGGACCTGCGGCCGTGTCGGCCGTCGTTCGTCTCCGTCACCTACGGGGCGGGCGGCAGCACTCGCGATCGCACCCTGGAGCTCGTGAGCCGCATCCAACGCGAGCTCGGCATCCAGACGATGGCCCATCTCACCTGCGTGGGCAGCTCGAAGAAGGAGCTCGGCGAGATACTCCGCCGCCTGCACGACAACGGCATCGAGAACATCCTCGCGCTGCGAGGTGATGTACCGAAGGGCGAGTCGGAGTTCCGCCCGGCGCCTGGCGGGCTCCGTTATGCCTCGGAGCTCGTCGCGTTCATCCGCGAGCAGACATTCGACTTCAGCGTCGGGGCGGCGTGCTATCCGGAGGGTCACGTCGAGAACAAGGATCTGGACGTGGATCTCGGCAACCTCGTGACGAAGGTGAACCAGGGCGTCGATTTCCTCGTCTCCCAGTTGTTCTTCGACAATGAGGACTACCGCGCGTTCGTGCGCCGCGCGCGCTCGGCGGGGATCCAGATCCCGATCGTTCCAGGGCTGATGCCCGTGACGAACGTGGGTCAGATCGAGCGTTTCACGCAGATGTGCGGTGCGCGCATCCCTCAAGAGCTGCGTCGCCGGTTGCGCATCGTCTCGAACGATGCCGCTGCGGTCGTCGCGACTGGAGTCCAGTGGACCGTCGACCAGGGGCGTGCCCTGCTGCGCGACGGTGCGCCGGGGCTCCACTTCTACACCCTGAATCGCTCGTCGGCGACACTCGCCGTGCACGCCGCGCTCGGGCTCTGATCTGGCGCTCTGGCGCGCAAGCGGTCGTTGAATCGGCTCGTGTGCTCGGTCGCCGCGCCTCCGCGCTGCTGCGCTGCGTGCAGCGACTCAGTTCGCGGTGGATTCCGCAGGTGGCACGGAGTGGCCATCACCGCGCAGCAGATCGCGCAGGCGCTCGCAGAGACTCGAGTACCTCTGTCCATCGTCGTTGTTGCGCACCGCCATTTGCAGTGCCTTGCCCGAACCCACGAGCACGACGAGCCTCTTGCCGCGCGTGATCGCCGTGTACAGCAATGACCGCCGCAGCATCATGAAGTGGTCGGTCGTGACGGGGACGATGACCGCCGGATACTCACTGCCCTGGGACCGATGCACGGAGATGGCATACGCGGGCACCAGGTCGCCGAGATCCTCGAACCGATACTCCTGCTCACGCTCCGGAAAGCGAACGAAGGCCTTCGCGGCGCCCGTGTCGAGGTACGTGATGCGCCCGACATCACCGTTCCACACCTCGCGGTCGTAGTCGTTGCGGGTCTGCATGACCTTGTCGCCGATGCGGTAGTGCTTGCCGGAGCGTTCGACCTCGATTTGCCCGGGATTCAGCAGATCCTGCAGGTCGCGGTTCAGCATGTCCGCGCCGACCTCGCCGCGATACATCGGGCACAGGACCTGCACGTCCTGCAGCGGATCGAGGCCGAACCGTTTCGGAATGCGCTGCGTGATCAGCTCGTGGATCAGGGTCCTCGCGTGCGCGGAGTTCCGTGCTTCGATGAAGTAGAAGTCGCTGCCGTCGCCGCCGCTGGTCGGCACTTCCCCCTGCAGGATGCCGTGCGCGACCCGCACGATGTCCGAGCCGCGTTGCTGGCGGAAGATCTGCGTGAGCGCGGTCGTCGCAACACGTCCGCTCGCGATGATGTCCGCGAGCACGTTGCCTGGACCTACAGATGGCAGCTGGTTGCGATCGCCGACGAGAACGAGAGTCATCGTCGGGGGGATCGCCCGCAGCAGCGCGTAGGCGAGTTGCACGTCGAGCATCGAGGCTTCGTCGACGACGAGCATCTCTGCCTCGAGCGGGTTCTCGCGGTTCCGAGCGAACTTGTTGGTCCCGGGCGTGAACTCGAGCAGTCGATGCAGCGTGGACGCGGCGTGTCCCGTCGACTCCTCGAGACGTTTGGCTGCGCGGCCCGTCGGCGCCGCGAGCAGCAGCCTCCACTGCTTCTGGGCCAGGATCTGGACGAGCGCGCGCACGATCGTCGTCTTGCCGACGCCCGGGCCGCCCGTGATGACCGATACCGACTCGCTGAGTGCGCGAACCAGCGCATCCTTCTGTCCCTCGGGCAGCGACATCCCCGACGTCTGCTCGAACCATGCAACTGCCGCCGTTGGCCGGATCGCCGTGGGTTCGTGGCCGGCTGCCAGGAGGCTGTCGAGCGCGCGTGCGACTCCGTCCTCTGCCGCGGCGAGGATGCTCGGATAGACGATCGGACGCGGATCCTCGTGCAGCAGGATCGGGCCTGGCGGCAGCTGTCGCACGACGCGGCCCGCCTTGCCGAGTTCGGGCAGCCGTGCTCGCAACGGCTCCGCGGCGCACGTGAGCAACTCGGCCGTGCGTTGCACGAGTTCCTCCTCGGGCAGGAAGCAGTGGCCCTCCTTCGCTGCCTGCGTCAGCGAGAACTCGAGGCCGGCGTCGAGCCGTTCCGGTGACTCGGGCGCGATCCCGAGCTGGCCTGCCAGACGGTCTGCGGTGCGAAAGCCGACGCCGATGACGTCGTCCGCGAGCCGATATGGATTGGCCTGCACCAGCGCCGACGCGTTCGCGCCGTAGCGCCGCACGATGCGGGCCGCGATCCCGGGACCGAGCCCGTGCGTGCGCAGGAAGACCAGCACGTTCTGCATGTCTTTCTGCGCCCGCACCGCGGCCGAGAGCTCTTCGGCCTTGCGCGCGTTGAGTCCGCGGATCCTGCGCACACGATCGGGCTCCTCTTCGATGATGCGCAACGCGTCGTTGCCGAGGGCCTGCACGATCTTCTTCGCGGTGGCGGGGCCGACGCCTTTGACGAGACCGGAAGCGAGGTAGGCCTCGATGCCTTCTGCGGTCGTCGGCGCAATCGGCTCGAATGCATCGACCTTGACCTGGACCCCGAACCGCGGGTGGTTCGTCTCCTTGCCGGTTATCTTAAGGCGCTGTCCTTCCGTGAGTTGAGCCATCGATCCGACTGCGACCACGGGCCGGCCGGCTGCCTCGTCGTGCAGGCGCACGACCGCCCATCCGGTGTCTGGGTTGCGGAACGTGAACCGTTCGATCGTTCCCAGCAGCGTTACGTCGCGTTCGGTTGGAGCACTCATCGAGCACTGGGCGCTGCCACGGCATTGCCCTGTCGTGGCGATCCGGTATCGTTTCTCGCCCTTTCGCCCGTTCGGGTTTCCCACGCACGATACGCGAGGTCGGTCCCCGCCGCCATCGTGGTGCAGCCCGCCGGGGTTCGTCGTCGCTGCCCAACTGCAACCATCCCCGCATGATTCGTGTCCAGGTCCGTCCGAACGAGCCGCTCGAGGCTGCTCTGCGCCGCTTCAAGCGCCAGTGCAACTATGCCGGCATCTTCCGTCTCGCCAAGAAACACGCCTATCACGAGAAGTCGAGCGACAAGCGCCGGCGCGAAGAACGCGAGCGCCTGCGCAACATCGTGATGGCTGAGCGCAAGCGGGGTGGCGGCACCGGCGGCCGCTCGAACAAGAAGCGCCGCGCGCGTCCAGGCAAGACGATGGATCGCCGCAACAACGAAGGGCCTGACTTCGATCCGTTGACGGCCGACACGACGATCCAGCGCAGCGACGCGTAGCATCGTCGGTGCAGCAATGCTGCCGAAGTATCCGGGGGACGGTCCTCGCGACCTCAGCAAGCCGCTCGAGCAGCTGAAGATCCTCGTGGATGCGCGGCTCGCGGGGCAACGCCTCGATCTCGCGCTGACTGCCGTCCTCACCTGGCGGTCGCGTGCGAGCATCCATCGCCTGATCGACGATGGCTTCGTGTCACTCGACGGCCGCCGTGTGCAGTCGTCGCGTCGCGTCCGCACCGGCGAGACGATCGTCGTCGAGATTCCGCCGAACCCGACCGCGAATCCGGACCCCGGAGCCAACATCGAGTTCCCGGTCCTCTACGAGGATCAGTGGATGATCGCGGTGGACAAGCCGGCGGGCATGGCCGTGCACCCCTCGGGCCGCCGCCTCGAAGGCACGCTGATGCAGGCGCTGCACCGCCGCTATCGCCATCCCGGCGATCCCGAACACGACGTGGTGCCGCGCCTGCTGCATCGCATCGACGTCGAGACCTCGGGCGTCGTCGCCGTCGGGCTCGATGAGCAGTTCCACCACCTCGTCGCGCGTCAGTTCGAGGACCGGCTCGTGCGAAAGTCCTACCTGGCCGTCGTGCATGGATGCCCGTCGCGAGCCGAAGGTGACATCGATCTCCCGATGGTCCCCGACAAGGCTTCGTCGGTGCGGCTCAAACTGACGACCAGCGCATCGGGCGCGGGTCTGCCTGCCTCGACGAACTTCCGCGTCGTGCGCCGCGCCGCGCGGTTCTCGTTGCTCGAAGTGCGTCCGAAGACCGGTCGCACCCACCAGATCCGCGTGCACATGGCCGCCATCGGTTGCCCGATCGTCGGCGACAAGCTCTACGGCGGCGACGAGCAGTTGTTCTTGCACCAGCTCGCCGGAACGCTCGGCGCTTCTCACCGCGCCGAGCTCGTGCTCGATCGGCACGCATTGCACTCGCACACACTCACGTTCCACCACCCGATGCTGGCCCGCGAGACCACGCTCGTGGCGCCGTTGCCCGCCGACATGGCGGCTCTCGTGCCCTAGAGCCGTGCTCGTCGCGCAACGGCGCGGCGGTGCGGGCGCACGCAGCGCGCGTGAATACGGTGGGGTCGCACGTCGGGTTGCTGCGGACAGCGGCCCCAGCCGCCTACGCACATCGGGATGCTGCACGAAGGTGCTCGGCGTATGGGTCCCACGAACGCCATCCCTACCCTCAGCCCTCGGATCACCCCGTTGGGCCCAATCGAGACACCATGGTCGACGTCAGAGCGTGGACTTTCGTTGCCGCCGGGCAGCCGATGCGCGAGGAGTCGCGAACGGAAACACCGGCTGCCGGCGAAGTGCTCGTGCAGGTCGCGGGCTGCGGCGTCTGTCACACCGACCTCGGCTTCTGCTTCGATGCGGTGCCGACGCGTCATGCGCTGCCGCTGACGCTCGGCCACGAGATCAGCGGCGTGGTCGTGCAAGCGGGGGCGGGCGCGGAACGCTGGCTGCGCAAGACGGTCGTCGTGCCCGCCGTGATGCCGTGCGGCACCTGCGACGCATGCCGGGCCGGGTTCGGCTCGGTGTGCCCGCAGCAGATCTTTCCCGGCAATGACGTTCACGGCGGCTTCGCGACGCACGTGCGTGTGCCGGCGCGCGGTCTCTGCGAGGTGCCCGACCTCACGAACTCCCGCCTCAACCCGGCGCGTGTCGACCTGCCGATGCTCGCCGTGCTGGCCGACGCGGTGACGACGCCGTGGCAGGCGATCCGGCGCGCGAATCTCGCGGCCGGCGACCTCGCGATCGTCGTAGGCGTCGGCGGCGTGGGCGGCTACGCGGCACAGATCGCACACGCGCTCGGCGCTGCGGTCGTCGCGATCGACGTCGACCCGGCGCGCCTGCAGCTCGCCCAGCAGCACGGCGCCGACATCGCGCTGCGCGCCGACCAGCTCGACTTCAAGGCGATCAAGCAGGCCGTGCGCGGCCTCGCGAAGGAGCGCGCCGTGCCGGCGTTCCGCTGGCGCATCTTCGAGTGCTCGGGCACGCCCGCGGGCCAGAGCACCGCGTTCGGCCTCATCGAGCACGGCAGCCACCTGTCGGTCGTCGGCTTCACGCCGAAGAAGGTCGAGCTGCGGCTGTCGAACGTGATGGCGTTCGACGCGACGGTGCGCGGCAACTGGGGCTGCCTGCCCGAACTCTACCCGAGTGCGCTCGAGCTCGTGCTCACCGGCAAGGTGGCACTGGCGCCGTTCGTCGAGAAGCGCCCGCTGGCGTCGATCAACCAGAGCTTCGAGGACGTGCACGAGCATCGCGTGTCGCGCCGCCTCGTCCTCGTTCCGTGAGAACCGCGATGGACTTCAAGAACCACGACCTCGTCCCTGTCGCGCAGCATCCGGGCCTGCGCGTCGACCACATGCCGGTGCGCGTCCGCGGCCAGATCGTGCCCGACCTGCACAGCACGCGCATCATGCTCGACAACCCGGCGCAGTACAACTCGTACACGACGGAGATGGTGAAGGGCGTGATCTTGTCGATGCGTGCGGCGTCGAACGATCGCGGCTGCGTCGCGGTGGTGTTCACGGGCAGCGGCGACAAGGCGTTCTGCACCGGCGGCAACACGGTCGAGTATGCCGAGTACTACTCCGGCCGGCCCGAGGAGTACCGCCAGTACATGCGGCTGTTCAACGACATGGTCACGGCGATCCTGCACTGCGACAAGCCGGTCATCTGCCGCGTGAACGGCATGCGCATCGCCGGCGGCCAGGAGATCGGCATGGCGTGCGACTTCTCGATCGCCAGCGACCTCGCGCGCTTCGGTCAGGCGGGCCCCAAGCACGGCAGCGCGCCGGACGGCGGCAGCACCGACTTCCTGCCGCTGTTCGTCGGCATCGAGCGCGCGATGGAGAGCTGCACCTTGTGCGAGCACTGGAGCGCGCACAAGGCGATGCGGCTCGGCCTGCTGACGAGCATCGTGCCTGCGCTCAAGACCGACGGAGGCTTCGTCGCGAATCCGCTGGTGATCACCAACCGCTGGCTCGACGAACAGGGCCGCATCGTTCACGGCGAGTGGCGCACCGGCGACGAAGCGCAGCGCGGCAAGGAGCAGCTGGCGCGCGGCACCGTCGACCTGTCGCTGCTCGACCAGCAAGTGGAGGCGATGGTGGCTTCGCTCGCGGCGACGATGCCGGGTTGCCTCGCCAAGACGATCGAGAGCGTACGCAAGCACAAGCTCGCGCACTGGGACAAGAACCGCGAGACCAATCGCGCCTGGCTCGGCCTCAACATGATGACCGAGGGCCGCGCAGGCTTCCGCGCCTTCCACGAGGGCAACAAGGACTGCCGCGAGCCGGACTTCCTGCTGCTGCGCCGGCTGCAGGCGCGAGGCGAAGCGTGGGGCGACGAGCTCACCGAGACGATCCTGTGGCGCGCCCACGGCCAGCCGTCTCCCACCCCGGTGACGAGCTGAGTGGAGGCGCCATGACCCAAGCATCCGGTTCGCCGCTCCGTGTCGAATCGCGCCTCGGCGAGGCGATCGCCTTGTTCCGCCTCGACCGCCCGAAGGGCAACGTCATCGACGCGGCGATGACGAAGGCGCTGACCGACGCGTTCACCCAGGCGCACACGACGCGCGCGTTGAAGGCGATCGTGTTGACCGCAACCGGCCCGAACTTCTCCTTCGGCGCCAGCGTGCAGGAGCACCTGCCCGAGCACGTCGCCGGCATGCTGCGCGACTTCCACGGGCTGTTCCGCGCGATCGCCGCATGCGAGGTGCCTGTGCTGGCGGCGGTGCGCGGCCATTGCCTCGGCGGGGGCCTCGAGCTCGTGTCGTTCTGCCACCGCGTGTTCGCGGCGAACGACGCCAGACTCGGCCAACCCGAGATCACGCTCGGCGTGTTCGCACCAGTCGCGTCCCTGTTGCTGCCGCATCGCATCGGCCGCGCGCACGCCGAGGACCTGAGCCTGTCCGGCCGCACGATCGGCGCCGAGGAGGCCTTGCGCATGGGGCTCGTCGACGAGCTCGCCGACGACCCGGAAGCGCGCGCAATGGCCTGGGCCGAGACCCACCTCTGCAAGCAATCCGCGAGCAGTCTGCGCTACGCGGTATGCGCCCTGCGCGGGGCGTTCGTCCAGACGTTCTTCGAGCAGCTCGACGAGCTCGAGCGGCTCTACGTGAAGGACCTGATGGCTACCGCCGACGCCAACGAGGGCATCCAGGCGTTCCTGCAGAAGCGCGCGCCGCAGTGGAGCAACGCATGAGCACGCTCGAGTCGTTGCTGCAGCGCGCCGAGCGTCTCTACCAGGACCTGCGGTTCGCCGCAGTGCGCGAGTGGAAGCAGCGCACGGGTGGCCTCGCGATCGGCTTCCTGCCGGTCTACGTGCCGCGCGAGGTGCTGCACGCGATGGGGGTGTTGCCGGTCGCGGTGATGGGCGCCGGTGACGACCTCGAGATCATCCGCGGCGACGCGTACTACCAGTCCTACATCTGCCACCTGCCGCGCAGCACGATCGAGCTCGGCCTGAATGGCGCGCTCGACTGCCTCGACGGCATGCTGTTCCCGGCGACGTGCGACGTGATCCGCAACCTGTCGGGCATGTGGATGATGCAGGTCCCGGGCAAGTACGCGCACTACCTCGACGTGCCGCAGGACTTCTCGCCCGAGGTCGGCGGCGCCTTCTACCGCCACGAGATCGAGCAGATCGCCGAGGCGCTCGCGGCGCGCGGGGCGAAGCCGCTGACGGCGACGGCGCTGCGCGCGTCGATCGCGGTCTACAACGAGAACAAAGCACTCGTCGATGGCCTCTACGGGCTGCGCCAGAAGGAACCGTGGCGCGTGGCGACCGCCGAGCTGTATCTGCTGCTGCGGGCGGGTTGCGTGCTGCCGGTCGAAGAGCACAGCGCGATGCTGCGCGACTATCTCGCTGCGGTGCGCGAGGCCGACCGCACTCCGATGGACCAGGCGCGCGTGCTGCTCGCGGGCTCGTTCTGCGAGCAGCCGCCGCTCGGCCTGATCAAGACGCTCGAACGCGCCGGCTGCTACATCGTCGACGACGACTTCGTGCAGGTGCACCGCTGGATAAAAGGCCCGATCCGTGCTTCCGGCGACGACCCGCTCGGCGACCTCGTGCTCGCCTACCTGCGGCAGGGCATCCAGAGCCCGATCCGCTACATCGACGAGGCGAAGAAGGGCCAGGAGCTCGTCGACCGCGTCGAGCAGAGCGGCGCCGAGGGTGTGATCTTCTGTGCGCCGAGCTTCTGCGATCCGGCGTTGCTCGACCAGCCGATGGCCGTCGCCGCGATGGACAAGGCCGGTGTGCCGTGGACGGCGTTCAAGTACTCGGAGAACACCGGTCAGTTCCAGGTGATCCGCGAGCAGGCGGGCACCTTCGCCGACTCGATCAAGTTGTGGAGCGAATGACCATGTCGAACCCCGCGCCCACCGCCGCGACCGCAGCGAAGGACAAGAGCCAGGAAAGGCAGAAGGCGATGATCGCGTCGCACTTCACGCGCCTTGCGCGCGCCGAGCAGGAGGGCAGCAAGTGCGCCTACACGTTCGTGCCCGGCAATCTGACGGAGCTGCTCGGCACGTTCGGCGTGCTGCCCGTGCTGCCCGAGATCAACGCGCTGCAGTCGGGCATGCGCGGCAAGTCGCGCGACTACATCAGTCTCGCCGAGAAGCTCGGCCACTCCGAGGACGTCTGCACCTACGTGAAGTGCGACATCGGCATGCTGAAGTCTGGCAACGTCGGTCCGACCGGCGAACGGTTGCCGAAGCCCGACCTGTTGCTGCTCTCGTACACGGGCTGCTTCACGTTCCTGAAGTGGTTCGAGCTGCTCGCGCAGGAGTACGACTGCCCGGTCGTGATGCTGCACGTGCCCTACCAGGGCGACGGCGTGATCAGCGAGTCGATGCGCCGCTACGTCACGGACCAGCTGAAGAAGAAGGTGATCCCCGCGCTCGAGAGGATCTCCGGGCGCGCCTACGACGAGGACCTGCTGAAGGAACAGCTCGCGCGCTCGGCGAAGGCCGAGGACGACCTCGTGTGGGTGCTCGAGAGCGCCAAGCACAAGCCGTCGCCGATCGACGCGTACTTCGGCGGCGTCTACTACATCGGCCCGATCTTCACGGCGTTCCGCGGCACGCAAGACGCGATCGACTACTACCAGGAGCTGCGCACGGAGGTCGAGGAGCGCATTCGCTCGGGCAAGGGCCCGATCCTGCCCGACGGCGAGCTCGAGCAGGAGAAGTACCGCGTCGTCGTCGAGGGGCCGCCGAACTGGACGAGCTTCCGGCAGTTCTGGCGGATGTTCACCGACGAAGGTGCTTGCGTCGTCGCCTCGACCTACACCAAGGTCGGCGGCGTCTACGACAACGGCTTCCGCCACGACCCGAACCGGCCGCTCGAGACGCTGGCCGAGTACTGCATGGGGTGCTACACGAACCTCAACCTGCCGACGCGCGTGCAGATGCTCGCGAGATACGTGCAGGACTACGCGGCCGACGGCTTCCTGATCAACTCGGTCAAGAGCTGCAATTCGTTCAGCGCAGGCCAGCTGATGATCCTGCGCGAGGTCGAGCAGCGCACCGGCAGGCCCGGCGGCTTCATCGAGAGCGACCTCGTCGACCCGCGCTACTTCTCGGCGTCGAACATCAAGAACCGCCTCGAATCCTACTTCCAGATGATCGCGCAGAAGCGTGGGGGGGCGTGACGTGCGCATCGACTTCTGCGTCGGCATCGACCTCGGCTCGACGACCACGAAAGCCGTCGTGCTCGACAGCGACCAGCGTGTGCTCGGGCGCGGCATCACGAACAGCCGCAGCAACTACGACGTCGCCTGCAATGTGGCGCTCGGCGAGGCGCTGATCCACGCGCGCTTCGCGTTGATCGACGGCCGGCTAGATGATGCCGGCGTCGCGAAAGAGCGGCGTGAGCAGCTGCTCGCGCGCTTCGAGCTCGCGTTCCGCGAACAGCAGTACCGCGTGCAACTGCAGGCGCTGGGCGAACGGCTGCATCACCACGCGCGGCGCGTCGGCATGGGCGAGCCCACCACGAAGGCGCTCGATCGCATGCTCGGACAGATGGCCGACGAAGCGGCGCGGCTGTTCACCGTCGGTGCATCGCGCAAGAGCGACTTCTTCCGCGACCTCGCCGGCAGCCGCTACGTCGAGCTCGCCGAGGGTCTCGCGAAGGACCACGTGCATGCGTTCGACCCGCTGATCGGCCTGTTCGACAAGGCGATCCTCGAGACCGAGAACTCGACCGAAGCCGTCGGCACGTTCGCCGCGCACGCGCAGCAGGCGCTGCGCACGGACCCAGACCCGGCGTTGCAGCGTGCGGTCGCCAGGGTCTCCGAGATCGAGCTCTCGCAGCGTCTGTGTGTCGGCACCGGTTATGGCCGCCAGCGCCTGCCGTTCCCCGACAAGCTGATCCGCAGCGAGATCCTCTGCCACGGGCTCGGCGCGCATCACATGTTCCCGGGCACGCGCACGGTGCTCGACATCGGCGGCCAGGACACCAAGGCGATCCAGGTCGACGAACACGGCATCGTCACGAGCTTCCAGATGAACGACCGCTGCGCTGCCGGCTGCGGGCGCTACCTCGGCTACATCGCCGACGAGATGAACCTCGGCCTGCACGAGCTCGGCCCGATGGCCGGCAAGGCGTGCCGCACCGTGCGCATCAACTCGACCTGCACGGTGTTCGCGGGCGCGGAGCTGCGTGAACGGCTGTCGCTCGGCGAGAAGCGCGAGGACATCCTGTCGGGGCTGCACCGCGCGATCGTGCTGCGCGCGATGTCGCTGCTCGCGCGCTCGGGCGGCGTGCAGGAGCAGTTCACGTTCACGGGCGGCGTCGCGAAGAACAGCGCTGCAGTGAAGGCTCTGCGCGATCTCGTGCACGAGAACTACGGCGAGCGCACGTTCAACATATCTGCCGACTCCATCTACACCGGCGCGCTGGGCGCGTCGCTGTTCGCGTGGCGCGAGGTGCAACGGCAGAAGGAAGAGGCGATGGAGGTGACATCGTGAGCGAGTCCTCGATGTGGTCCGCCGGCATCGACGTCGGTAGCTCGGCGATCAAGGTCGCGATCGTGCACGATCGCGGCACGGCCGGCGCCGAGCTGGTCGCCAAGGTCGTCGAACGGCTGCGCCGCCGCGAGCCGCCGCAGGTCGTCGAGCAGGCGCTCGCGCAGGCGCTGCATGCGGCCGGGCTCACGCGCGCCGACCTCGGCTACGTCGCGACGACCGGCGAAGGCGAGAAGGTCGAAGGCTGCACCGGGCACTTCTACGGCATGACGACGCACGCGCGCGGAGGGCTGTTCCTCGATCGCGACGTGCGGGCCGTCGTCGACATCGGGGCGCTGCACGCACGCGCCGTGCTGATCGACGAGCGCGCCAAGGTGCTCGGCCACCGCATGACGAGCCAGTGCGCTTCGGGCTCCGGCCAGTTCCTCGAGAACATCTGCCGCTACCTCGGCGTCACGATCGACGAGATCGGGCCGCTGTCGCTGCAGGCCGACAAGCCCGAGACGTGCTCGTCGATCTGCGCCGTGCTGGCCGAGACCGACGTGATCAACATGGTCTCGCGCGGCATCTCGATCCCGAACATCCTGAAGGGCATCCACCTGTCGATGGCGGGCCGCTACCTCAAGCTGCTGACGTCGGCCGGCGCCCGCGGCCCGGTGCTCGTGACCGGCGGCCTCGCGCGCGACGTCGGCCTGCACAAGGCACTGATCGAATCGGCCGCGGAGCAGAACGTGCCGATCGAAGTGCGCACGCATCCGGACTCCGTGCTCGCGGGCGCGATCGGCGCCGCACTCTGGGGAGCCTTCCGCGCGCGCAAGCTCGCGAAGAAGGGAGTGAGCCTGGCCGGCGGAGGCCGCACATGACGCGAACCGCGGGCTTCTCGTTGTCGCTCGCGGAGCGCACGGCGATCGTCGCCGGAGGCAGCGGCGGCATCGGCCGCGCCGTGTGCGAGCGCTTGCGGGAGGCTGGGGCAGCCGTCGTCAGCATCGACCGCGACGGCGCCCGGCCCGTGGCCGGCGCCCAGAACCTCGTCTGCGATCTCGCGCAGCCCGGCGCGATCGAAGCACTGGCCGGCCGCCTGCCAGCTCTGGTGCACTGCTTCGTGCACTGCGCCGGCATCACGCGCGATGGCGTCGCCTGGAAGCTGCGGCCGGAGCACTGGAGCGAGGTGCAGCGCGTGAACCTCGACTCCGCGTTCCACCTGACGCAGCTGCTGGTGCCGCGCCTGCGGGATGCGGGTGGCGGCAGCATCGTGCTGCTGGCGTCGATCAACGGGGAACGCGGCAAGTTCGGCCAGTCGAACTACTCGGCCAGCAAAGCCGGCCTGATCGCGTTCGGCAAGAGCCTTGCGCGTGAGGTTGGCGCGTTCGCGATCCGCGTCAACAGCGTCGCTGCCGGTTGGATCGAAACCGCGATGACGAAAGATCTGCCCGCCGAGCACCGCCAGAAGGCGCTCGCCGAGACCGCGCTCGGCCGCCTCGGCACTCCCGACGACGTTGCGGGCGCCGTCCTGTTCCTCTGCTCGCCGCTCGCGGCGCACGTCACCGGCCAGGTGCTGCGTGTCGACGGCGGCCAATGCACCGCCTGATGGAGTCAACATGACCCTGCCGCACGAAGCCGTCACCGTCCGCAACCTGCGCCCGCGCGATCTCGACGCCGTGATCCTGCTCGACAGCAAGATCACCGGGCGCAAACGCGCCGAGTACTTCAAGGTCAAGCTCGCGCAGGCGCTGTCCGACACCGGCATCGTCGTGTCGCTCGCCGCCGAGCTCGACGGCCAGTTCGTCGGCTTCCTGCTCGCACGCGTCTGGTACGGCGAGTTCGGCGCGATGGAGCGCACCGCTGTTCTCGACACGATCGGCGTCAACCCGAACGTGCGCGGCAAGGGCGTGGGCACGGCCCTGCTGCGCCAGCTGCGGCAGAACCTGCTCGGCCTCGGTATCCACGAGTTGCACACCGAGGTCGCGTGGCGCGACACCGAGCTGCTCGCGTTCTTCCAGCGCACGGGTTTCGCGCCGGCCCCGCGCCTGTGCCTCGATCTCGACCTGCAGCAGGCGAGGCGCACTGAAGAGCAGGCGCTCGAGGAACCAGTCTGAGGAACCGCATGCACCACGGATCGATCGCACCGTTCATGACCACCGACCACCGCCACTGCGACGAGCACCTTGCCGCCGCCGAGGAGCACGTGCAGAAGAAGCGCTGGCCCGACGCCGAGGCCGCGTTCACGAGCTGGCGGCGCGCGCTCGACTGCCATCTCGCGCGCGAGGAGAACCTGCTGTTCCCGGCCTTCGAGCGCGCGACCGGCAACACGGAAGGCCCGACCGCAGTGATGCGCTTGGAGCACGCGCAGATGCGCGATCTCGTCGAGTCGCTCGCCCAGGCCCTCGCCGCGCGCGACGGCAAGCGGTTCCTCTCGCTCTGCGAGTCGCTGATGCTGCTCGTGCAACAGCACAACATGAAGGAGGAGAACGTGCTCTACCCGATGTGCGACCAGCTGCTCGCCAACCGCCAGGTGCTGGTCGGCGAGATCGCGGCGCTGTCGCGGTGACGCGGGGCGGGCGTGCGGCAGCGCCTGCTCGACGTGCGTGATCTCGAACCGCCGTTGCCTCTGGTGCGCACGCTCGCGGCGCTGCACGATCTCGCGGCCGACGAGTACCTGCTGATGCGCCATCGCCGCGAACCGCTGCCACTCTACGACATGCTGCCCGCCATGGGCTTCCGCCACCGCTCGAGGCAGACTCGCGACGGCCAGTTCGACGTCGTGATCTGGCGTGCGACGGCCCCTGAGCCGGCGGATGCGCCGTGACAGGGGCGTCCGGTGCCCGGCCGCTGCTCGGCGTCGACACGCTGCCGCCGCTGCACGTGCCGCTGCGCTTCTTCGCGACGGCGGCGGTGTTTGCGCTGCTCGCGGGGCTGCTCTGGTTGGTCGAGGGGGAGGCCGCGTTCGCGACGCGCTGGTCCGGCGCGATGCTCGCGGCGACGCACCTGCTCGTGCTCGGCTTCTTCGCCATGGTGATGTTCGGCGCGTTGTTCCAGGTGATCCCCGTGCTCGGCGGCACGGGCATCCCGCGACCCGTGCTGGTCGCCGGCCTCGTGCATCCGGGCCTCACGGGCGGAACGCTGTGCCTCGCGGGTGGCCTCTGGCGCGGCGAACGCACGTGGTTCGTCGCCGCGATCGTGCTGCTGCTCGCGACGTTCACGGTGTTCGTGGCCTCGGTCGCGCCGATCGTTCTCCGTGTGCGGACAGCCGCGCTGCGGCCGGTGCGGCTGGCCGTGCTCGCGTTCGTCGTGGCCGTGGCTCTCGGCATGCTGATGGCGATCGCCCTCACAGCACCTGGTCTCGGCATCGCGTACCGCGCCTGGACGAACGTGCACGCGGCCTGGGGTGGCGTCGGCTTCGGCTTCCTGCTCGTCGTCGGCGTCTCGCACCAGGTTGTGCCGATGTTCCACGTCACGCCCGCATTCCCGCCGCTCGTCGTGCGCCTCGTGCCGTGGCTGCTCGGCAGCGGCCTCGCTGCATTGCTGTTGCCGTGGGACGTCACATCCGCCGCCGGCATGCTCGCGATCGCGGCCGGTGTGCTGGGCCACGCGGTTGCGACGTTGCGTCTCCTGGCGCGACGCCGGCGCCGGCGACCGGACGCGGCCGTGCTCGCCTGGCGCGTCGGCCTCGGCGCCGCGGCACTCGCCGTGCTGCTCGCGCTCACAGCGGCGCTTGCACCCGCCAGCGTGCTGCCCGACGACACGAGGAGCCGCTGCGAACTCGCCGCCGGCGTCGCGTTCGCGCTCGCCGGGCTCGGTACGATCGTGATGGGCATGATGCCGAAGATCGTCGCGTTCCTGGCCTTCCTGCACCTGCAGCGGCGCTGCCTGCGCTCGACGGCGGCGGCGGCGCACCTGCCGGTCATGGACGAGTTCGTCGCGCCGTCGACCGCGTTCGTCTTGCTGGCGCTGCACGGGCTCGCTGCGGCAGCTTCCGTCGCGGCGGCCTTGGTTCCGGCCCTGGCACCGCTCGCAGGCATCGGCGTACTGGGCACGGCCGGCACGCTGCTCGCGCTGCTCACGGCGGCGGCCCTGCGCTACGCGCGTGCATCGCGCGCGATCGCCGAGGCCCTAGGCCCGCCCGCGACCAGCCGCCTTGGTCCACCTGCCACTCGGTAGGTCCCGTCACCTGACGGACCTCTTCGCCGGCTCCGGCTGCTACGCCGACCTCACGCGGCGTCGTACGGATGGCACGTGTGGCGGCGCCGGCGCGCGGCGCACGCGGGACGAGTTCGTCGCGCGGTGCCCCGGCACAGGCATTGCGAAGCGGCTCGCCCGCTCGCCACCCCGAGTCCCCGATGCCTACGCACTTCGCCGTACCATGCTCCGCACTGCTGCTCGCCGCGGTCCACGCGTTTGCGCAGTCGCCGCCGGCAGTCGCCGCGACGCCGCTGCCAGCCAGCTCCGGCTGGCGCGCCGAGCTGATCCACAAGAGCGACAGCGGCGTGTGGTATGCGCACGTGGACAAGGTCGTCGACGCCTACGGCGCGAACGAGGTGATCGCAACCGACGACAAGGGGCGGCTCTTGTTGCTGACGGTCTACAGCGGTCAGTGGAGCGCGAGCTCGGTCGTGTGCGACGGCCAATGGCTGTCGCCGACGTGCAGCCGCGACGTCGACCCGCGCGTGCCGGGCCGCGAGCTGTACGCGGGCGGCAAGTCGGGCACCGTGCACCGCGTCGTGCTGCGGCCGCAGCCGTTCGCGCGCTTCAGCCTCGAGAGCCTCGAGATCGGCCACGCCGCGGGTGAGGAGTTCCACGCCGTGCTCGCGGCCGACCTCCTGCCGGGCGGCAACGCCGAACTGCTCGCGTTCGGCATCTCTGGCGCGGTGTTCCAGCTCACCGCAGAAGCGACCGGCGACGCGTTCACGATGCGCCGTGTCGCGACGGTGCCCGGGCGCGTGCGCGACATCGCCGTCGAAGCGGGCGCCAACGGGGGGCCGGCGAGCATGTTCGGCGTCTCGCGTTCCGGGCACTGGCTGCGCATGCAACTGCGCGACGGCGTGCTGCAGCACGAGGTGCTGCTGCACGAGGATTGCGGGCTCGGCCGCGTCGCAAGGGCGAAGGGCAGGCCGGGCGTCTATTACCTGACGCGCGACGACGGCGTGGTCGTGCGCGCGCAGCCAGGCGCCGACGGCCAGGTCGCGCGCGAGCCGATCTTCGCGGGCGGCCAGGGCCTGCGCGGCGTCGCGTCGGGCCGCTTCTTCGCGGACGGACGCGAAGCGATCGCCGTGTACGGCTACGAGAAGACGGTGCACCTGATCAGCCGCGGCGACGGCGGCGCATGGCAGGTCGAGACGGTGTTCACGTCGGCGCAGCGCGGGCACTGGCTCGCGGTCGGCGAGCTCGACGGGCGCAACGGCACCGACGAACTGGTCGCGGCTGGCTTCGACGGCGACGTCGTGCTGCTGTCGCGGCCGGCTGGCTACGCGCTGCCCGGCGTCGCGGTCCCCACGAAGGAACGGGAGCCCACGATCTGGTAAGCAGTGGGCATGTGCGCCCTTGCGACAGCGAACGTTCCCGACACCGCGCCAGCGGCGCGACTGCGCCGCGCGCCGCTTGCGCTGCAGCTGGGAATCGCCTTGCTGCTGCTCGCGGTGGCGCTCGCCGTCGTGCTGCTCGCGTGGCTGCAGCCGCGCACGGCGCGCGCGTTCGAGCGGCTCGGCGCCGACTTCCTGCGCGAGGGTGCGACCGCGATGTACGACCTCGCGTACGAGCAGTCGGCGCACAACAGCGATCTGCTCGTCGACCTGCTGCGGTCGTCGATCGTCGATCGCGGGCGCGCGCTCGCCGAGCTGCGGCTGCAGGACCATGGCGGTGACAGCGAGGCGATCCGCCGCGCGATCGCGGCCGACGACGCGCTGCGCAGCGCGCACGAACAGCAGAACGTCGTTGCGCTGTCGGCGGCGGCCCAGAAGCGCGCCGAGTCCTCGATCGACACGCGACTGCGTGCGCTGTCCGCGGCGCAGGCAGTGCGCACCGACGAGTGCGTGACCGAGCTGCGCGGCGTGCACCTGACGTTGATCGGCGCCGTGCTGGCGTCACTGCTCGCAGTGCTCGGCCTCGGCCTGCATCACACCGTCGTCGTGCCCACGCGGCGCCTGCGTGCGGCCGCGATGCGCATCGCCGCGGGGGACCTCGATGCCGCGGGTCCGCCCGCGCGCGGAGACGAGATCGGCGACCTCGCGCGCGAGTTCGCGGCGATGACCGAGCAGTTGCGCCACGCGCGCGCCGAGCAGCGGCGGTTGTCCGAAGGGCTCGCGCAGCAGGTCGCCGACAAGACCGCGCACCTCGAACGCGCGCTCGCCGAGCTGCGTGCATCGCACCAGCAGCTCGCGCAGGCCGAACGGCTCGCGTCGCTCGGCACGCTGGCCGGCGGCGTCGCGCACGAGTTCCACAACGTGATCGGCGGCATCCGCGGTTGTGCCGCCGAACTGGCCGCGGGCGAGCGCGATGCGGAGCGCGCCGAGACGCTGGCCGTGATCCAGCGCGCGGCCGATCGCGGGGCCGGCATCGTGCAGCAGCTCGGGCGCTTCGCGCGGCGTTCGCTCGAGCGCGTCGGCGACGTCGACCCCGACACGGTCGTCGGCGATGCACTGCGCCTGTGCGAGCCTGCCGCGCGCCGGCAGGGTGTCACCGTGGCGTCTGCGCTGGCCGGCGGCCTGTCGTTGTGGGGCGACGCGGACGGCCTCTACCAGGTGCTCGTGAACCTGATCCTCAACGCGCTGCAGGCGATGCCGAAGGGCGGCTCGCTGCGGCTCGCGACCGAACGCGACGGCGAGGGCGTGCGCATCACGGTCGCCGACACGGGGTGTGGCATCTCGTCAGCGGACCTGCCGCACATCTTCGAGCCGTTCTTCACGACGAAGACTTCTCCCGATGCGGCGGGCCGCACCGGTTCGGGCCTCGGCCTGTCGGTTTCCTACGGCATCGTGACCGCGCATGGTGGCCGGATTGCGGTGGCATCGACGGCCGGCGCCGGCACTACGTTCACGATCTGGCTGCCGGGTCGGCGCATCGCCGCGAGCCCGAAGAACTGAACCTGCGCCTTGCATCACGGCACGGGATTCGCGCACGATCCTTGCTGTGGAAATGGGCATGGAAGCAACCCCGCTGCGAGTATTGGTCGCCGACGACGAGGAGAGCATGCGTCACTTCGTCGAGCGCGGCCTGCGCCGTCTCGGTTACGAAGTCGTTTCCGTCGCCGATGGCGACGCCGCGGTTGCGCGCTGGCCCGAGGGTGGCTGCGCGCTCGCGGTGGTCGATCTGCGCATGCCGGGGCGCGACGGCCTGCAGACGCTCGCGGCGCTGCGTTCGCTCGATCCGGACGCCGTCGTCGTGCTGATGACCGCGCACGGCAGCATCGAGGCCGCCGTCGAGGCGATGCACGCGGGCGCCGCGGACTTCGTCGCGAAGCCGTTCACGATCGAGGAGCTGCAGCTGCGGCTGCAGCGTGCGTTGCTGCTGTCGAAGACGACGCGTGAGAACCGGCAGCTGCGTTCGCTGCTAGCGGCACCCGACGCCGGCGTCGGCCTCGTCACCCGCAGCCCGGTCATGGCCGAAGTGCGCAGGCAGATCGACGTGATCGGCCCGAACGACACGACCGTGCTGCTGACCGGCGAATCGGGCACGGGCAAGGGCCTCGTCGCGAAGGCGCTGCACCTGCGCTCGCACCGCGCGGCGATGCCGTTCGTGCCGATGAACTGTGCGGCCGTGCCCGACGCGCTGGTCGAGAGCGAGCTGTTCGGCCACGAGCCCGGCGCGTTCACGGGAGCTCGCACGAAGAAGCAGGGCCTGCTGCAGCGAGCGCACGGCGGCACGCTGTTCCTCGACGAGATCGCGGACATGAGCCTCGCGGCGCAGGCGAAGATCGAGCGCTTCCTGCAGGATCGCGAGTTCCTACCGCTCGGGGCGACCGCATCGGTGCGCGTCGACGTGCGCATCGTCGCGGCGACCAACCGCGACCTGCCTGCCCTCGTGCAGAGCGGCGCGTTCCGCGCCGAGCTGTTGTGGCGCCTCGACGTCGTGTCGCTGCGGCTGCCGTCGTTGCGCGAACGGCGTGAAGACGTGGCGGCGCTGATCGCATCCACGCTGCAGCGGCTCGGGCGCGACGGCCGCCCGACGCACGTGCTGACGCCGGACGCGCTGGCGGCGATGGCCGCGTACGACTGGCCCGGCAACGTGCGCGAGCTCGAGAACCTCGTCGAGCGCATGATGGTGCTCGCGGGCCCGCGCACCGAGCTCGGCGTCGGCGACCTGCCGCGCGAGATCCTCGGCGGAGCGCCCGCGTCCGTCGGGGAGGCGACCGACGACTACGAAGCCGCGCGCGTGCGCTTCGACCGGATCTACTTCGCGAACCTGCTGCAGCGGCACAGCGGTGGGATCTCGCATGCCGCGCGCGCGGCCGGCATCTCGCGCGGACACTTCTACCGCCGGCTGCGCGAGCTCGGCCTCGACTTCGGCATGGCGCGCGGCGGTGACGAAGCCTAGGCGCGCGTTACGCGCCGGAAACGGCGGTGTCGCGGAAATGGCACGCAGGCCGCGCGCGCGCAGCCGGTTGTGTATCGTCTGCCGCCGGATGTCCCTGACCGCGCTGCGCCCCCTCGTTCTCGCCGCCGTGCCCGCCTGCCTCGTGCTCGGCTGTGGGGGTGATTCCAGCGGCGTCCCCGTCGGCCCGACGATCTACGTCGCGCTCGACGAGCAGTTCAGCCGCCCGCTGCTCGATCGCTTCGCGAAGGACCTGGGCCTCGACCTAACGCAGCGCCACGACACCGAAGCTTCGAAGACGGTTGGCCTCGTCAGCGCGATCGTCGAGGAGTGCAGCAACCCGCGCGCGTCGGTGTTCTGGTGCAACGAGGTCGCGCAGGTCGCGAACCTCGCGCAGAAGGGCCTGCTCGCGCCGTACGAGACGCCGGCCGCTCGAGACATCCCGTCCGAGTGGTGCGATCCGCAGCACCGCTGGCACGGCTTCGCGGCGCGTGCGCGCGTCCTGATCGTCAACACGGACCTGCTGCCCGATCCGGCGGGCTGGCCCAAGAGCTACAAGGACCTCGCCGACGCGAAGTGGAAGGGTCGCTGCGCGGTTGCGGCGCCGTTGCTCGGCACGACGTTGACGCACTTCACGGCGCTCCGCCAGGCGCTCGGCGACGCTGCATTCGACGGGTTCGTCGACGCGATCTTCGCGAACGACGTGCGGTTCCCGACCAGCAACGGGGCCACGATGCGCGCGGTGCGCGACGGCCAGCTCGCCTGGGCGTTCACCGACACCGACGACTACCACGTCGCGAAGACGAAGGGCCACAAGGTCGCGTGCGTGTTCCCGGACCAGGAGGACGGCGGTCTCGGCACGATGCTGATCCCGAACGCGGTCGCGCTCGTCACCGGCGGTCCCGATCAGGCCGGTGCCCGGCGCTTGATCGACGCGATCCTCTCGCGCGAGACCGAGGCGCTGCTGGCCGCTGCGGCCAGTGCGCAGATCCCGCTGCGAGCGAGCGTGCCGGGGCCGAAGGATCCCGCGATCAAGGCGATCGGCCAGTTCCGCGCGATGGTGTGGGACTTCGCGAAGGTCGGCGCCGACATCGACCGGTGCAGGAGCGAGTTCAGCCGGCGCTGGAACAAGTGAACCCGCCCCATCAGCGGCCGGGCTTGCCCTTCGCGCGAGCGGGCGGTTCGA
The DNA here is from genome assembly GCA_036376355.1 of Planctomycetota bacterium. Taxonomy (GTDB): domain Bacteria; phylum Planctomycetota; class UBA1135; order UBA1135; family UBA2386; genus DASVAL01. The sequence continues at coordinate 55,531 of DASVAL010000061.1, read as the reverse complement.
CGGCCTTCAGCACTTCGTCGAGGAACACCAGTTCCTCCTGCTTGCAGCGGCTCCAGTCGAGCCCGACCGCATAGAAGTTGCTCTTGCCGCGCCGTTCCACGCGCGTCGTGATCGCGCTGATGGTGATCATCTGCTCGTTCAGCACGAGGCGCAACCGTACGACCTGACCGACCTCTGGGGGCTGTCCGGTCTCGAGCCCGATGCCGCTGCGCGAGAGGTCGCGCACCGTGCAGACCGCTTGGTTCGTGGCGTTGAGCCCGGTGGTCTCCAGCGTTGCGAGCGCGGACACGCGAACGCGTGGTCCGCGGCGGTTCTCCTGCTCACCGTCCCAGTTCGAGGCATCGGGTTCGGCCGCGGGCTTCTCGTTGCCGGGCTTGGGCGCCGCCGGGCCGGGTTGCTCCGCCACGGGTGCCGGTGGCCGTGGAGCGGGCGCGGGCCGTACGGGCGCCGCGGCCGGCGGCCTCGGAGCGGGAGCGGGGCGTTCCGCCGCTGGTATCGGTGGCCGCGCCGCGGGTGCTGTGCGCTCGGGCACCGGTGCTGGTGGCCTTGGCGCTGGTGCGGGAGCGGGCCGTTCCACCACCGGGGTCGAGGTTCTCGGTACAGCACCCGGATGCCTGAACTCGGGATTGTGGCGCCTGGTCACCGGAGGGCTCGGGTCCTCGACGGACGCGAGCACCTCGTCGAGGAACGCGAGTTCCTCGGGCGAGCAGCGGCTCCAGTCCAGCCCGACCGAATAGAAGTTGCTGCCAGGGCGACGATTCACGCGCGTCGCGAGCGTGCGCAGAACGATCGTCTTGTTGCCCAGAACGAGGCGCAGTACCACGACCTGACCCGGCCTCGGCGGCTGACCGGTCTCGAGTCCGATCCCGGTACGCGAGATGTCGCGCACGGTACAGAGCGCTTGATTGCCGGCATGCCGCCCTGTGGTCTCGAGGGTTGCGACGGCCACAACGCGAACTCGTTCTCCCCGGCGACTATTGCGATCGTCGCTCATCGCCAAGGAGATCGACAAATCTCCTGGAGCATCTGAATCCAGAACCAGCCAGAACGCGAGCTAGACTTCGCCTGAGTAGGGCATGACGAGCCGGTACCTGTCGGTTGCACGAAGCGGGTCGAGGCTCAGCCGTGTTTCGGCCTTCGTCGCTCGCTTCCCTCCTGCCCATGCGGTGGCCTGGTCCGCGGCAGCTCTGCTCTCCTTCGGGGCTCTGACTCGATCCGGGCTCCCCTGAGGCAACGTTGGAGTCGGATCCTGCACCTCGATTCTCGCGTCCATGAGAGGCACTCCTCAGTGACGAACAGGGGAACCGTAGTCACCGCCGTTGTGCTTGACAACCCGCCTCTCGAATCAGGTCGCGAATCAGATCGTCGATCAGGTCGCGAACATCGTGCCGACCAGCGCCGGGAGCACGCAGAGGGCGCCGTAGAGGGCGGCGATCGCGCGCAGCTCGCCCGCCAGCGAGGCTGGTGGGGCGTTCCGCTGCGCGGCCGCATCCTCCGCCTTCCCAGGAGCTTCGGCCCCGGGTTCGGCCTCCCCTGAGGCAGCCTCCGGCGCCGGGGCAGCGGTCGCGTCCGCGGGCCGTGGCGGCCGCAGCAGCCACCACAAGGCGCCGCCGCACACGAGCAGGGCTACGGGCCAGCGCCAGCCGAGAGGAAGGAAGGCCCCGAACAGCGTGCCGAGCCCGCCGAGCACGAGGGCTGCTCCGAACAGGGCGCCGAGATCCGCGCCGGCGTCCGCCTCCCGATGCTGCGTGAACGGGATGCAGTCGAGCGATCGCACCATCGCGTGTGCTGCGGCCACCGCGATGCCGAATGCGAACAGCGATGCGGCCGCGGCGTCGAGGCGGTTGGCCGAGAAGACCAGGAGCAGCCCCATCCCGATCGCATGCACGGGCACGAGCACGTGGGTCACGAGCGCGCGCCACGTGGCGTCCTGGACCAGCGCCGGCGAGAGGCCCGGAGCGAGCCCGAACACCCAGGCCGTGTCGGTCTGCTCGGCTCGCGGCAGGAACGCGATCAGGAACGGCAGGTAGATCGCCGGGATCTGCAGCAAGAGGCACGTCAGCACGTCGCCGTCCTGCGGCGCGCTACCGCGCAGGCTCAAGAACGCCATGCCGGCCGGCAGACCGAGCAGCGGCAGCACGCGCGCGCGGAACCCCGCGCTGCGCCACATCGACACCGCGACGAACTCGGCGATCCCGAGCCGCGGACCGCGTCGCGCCAGCCTCCTGAGCAGCTGTCGCATCGGATCGAGGCGTCCGACGAAGGAGCGGCGCGGCGATTCGACTTCGGGGCAGAGCAGCGAGAGCACGAGCAGCAGCGCGGCAGCACCGAAGAAAGGCAGCAGGCGCCAGGCTTGTTCGTCGAAGGCCGCGAGCAGCTTCGCCGCGTGGTAGGGCGGCAGCAGCTCGGCGCCGAGGCGGCCGATCGGCAACGCCGAAGCATCCTTCTGCAGGCACTGCATGCCGAGCGCGAACAGCACGAAGCCGCCGCCGAGCAGCAGGGCCTTGCCGGACCCGGCCAGCAGCGCGGCGCGCGCGTAGCCGAACAAGCGGACCAGCAGGCGGACGCCGACGCCGAGCGCGCCGCTCGCGAGAGCGCTGCAGGCGCACGCGAGCACGACGTAGCCAACCGCCTGCAGCCAGCTTCGCTGCAGGAACGCGAGCAGCAGCGCCGGCGGCAGCGCCATGCCGATCGTGACGAGGCACACGTAGAACGCCGCGTGGCCGCTGCGCGCGAACACGACCGTGGAGCGGCCGATCGGCGCGGGGTCGAGCAGGTAGCGTTCCGCGCGGCGCCGGTTCAGCTGATCCTGGTTGCTCAGCGTGCCGATCGCGACGAGCAGCGACGAGAGGCTCAGGTTCGCGGCCGCGAACGGCACCGGAGGCGTCTCGGGATACAGCAGCGCCGCGAACACGAATGCGAGGAACGACTGCGTGAAGATCGTCGTCGTCAGGCTGCTGCCGGTGCCGCCCGTGCGGCGCGCTTCCTCGAAGAAGTCGAGCACGAGCCAGGCGTGGATCAACGCGCGGATCTTCTTCATCGTGCGCCGGCGCGCCGGGACACACGTCGCGCCATCTGGAACCGCATGCGCCGACCATACCGCAAGCGCGTGCGGCATCCGAGGCACTTCCGTCAGTGCTCCGGCTCTGCTACATGCGGGTATCGACTACCTCGACCATGTGATGGCCTGCCGGCGCGCGGACCTCGCGGCCTTCGTGCCGTGGTACATCGACAGGGCCTCGGCCGCACCCGTGCACTGCGGACTCGTGCACCGCGAGCGCGTGCCGCGGCTGCTGCAACCGGACTCGCCGTTCCGGTCCGTCGACGGCCGTCTCGTGCTCGCAGGCGAGGACTTCGCCGCGCGCTCGCGCGCGCTCGCCGCGTTCCTCGCGTCGTTGCGGGCTGCCAACGAAATGCGCGCGCCGCTCGGCGAGCTGTACCCGGTCACGGGCGCAAACGACCGCACTGCGTTGGCGCAGATCGACCGGTCGGCCGTGACCTGGTTCGGGGTGCGCTCGTTCGGCGTGCACTTGAACGGCTACGCGCGGAGCGGCCGCGACCTGTGCGTCTGGATCGCTGTGCGGTCGCGCCAGAAGCGCACGTTCCCGGGCCACCTCGACCAGATGGTCGCCGGTGGACAGCCGATCGGCTTCACGCCGCTCGAGACGCTCGTCAAGGAATGTGCCGAAGAAGCCGGTCTCGGCGCCGACCTCGCGGAACGCGCGGTGCCGATCGGCTCGATCTCGTACGTGCAGCAGGACCAGCTGTCGCTGAAGCCCGACACGCTCGCCTGCTTCGATCTCGAGCTGCCCGCGGCGTTCGTGCCGCAACCCGCCGACGGCGAGGTCGAGGAGTTCGCGCTGTGGCCGGTGGCAGAGGTCGCCGCGTCGCTGCGCGACGGCGGCCCGTGGAAGCCGAACAGTGCCTTGGTCATGCTCGACTTCCTGCTGCGCTTCGGGTGTCTCGACGCCGAACTTCCGGTCGCGCAGCGGTGGCGACTGTGGCGGGCGTTGCGCGGCGAGCTACCTTGAGCGCGTGCGCGTCGTCCTCGTCAGTTCCCCGGGTGCCAGCTCCGAGCTGCATTGGAGCCACGGTGCGGCTGCCGAGCTCGCGCGACTGCTGCTGCTCGGCGGCGCGAACGTGTTGTGGCTGCCCGCGACCTACGCCGGGCAGAGCCTGCCGTCGATCCCGCCCGGGATCCACGTGAGGCCGGCGCAGCTCGAGAGGCCCGCGCCGCTCTGGCGCGTGAACAAGTGCCGCACCGACGCCGCGCTCGAAGTGCTGCTCACGCGCTCGCTGCGCGAGCGGCCCGCGCACGCCGTCGTGCATCTCGGTGTCGGTGCGCGCGGCTCGCCGAACGTGCTGTGGCTCGCCGACTGCCTCGGCAGCGCTCCGATCGCCGTCGTGCGCGCCGCCGAGGTCGTCTGCCAGCGCGGCGACCTGGTCCACGCGTCGGGAGTCGCCTGTACGCAGTTCGACGATCCCGACCGGTGCCAGCGCTGCTGCAGGGCTTCCGTGTGGTCGCAGCCGCACCGCGTCGAGCTGTTGAACCGCGCGGACCTGCTGGCCGCGGGCCTGCTCGCCGCCGAGGCCGTGTTCGTCGCGTCGCCGGCCGAGGCCGAGGTGCTCGTGAAGAGCGGCGTGCCGCAGCGCGTGATCACCGTCGATGGCTCGCCGCAGGCGGCCGCAGCGAGGGTGTTGTCGGCGGGAGTCGAGGCGATCTGAGCTTCTCGGCCGCTTTGCGGCCGAGAAGCTCCGTCAGGCTCACCGCCGCGGCGCCTGCTCGCGCGGTGCCTGCCGTCGGAACTCCAGCGCCGCGAAGTCGAAATCGGCGATCGGGCAATCGATGCGGAACGACGCGCAGGTGCCCGCGTGGTCGAGCTCGAAACGCACGAGCGCGAACGGCAGGAATTTGTCGGGGAAGTCGACGCGGAACGTGTCGTGATGCCAGTGCGAGAGCGTTCCGAACAGCTTGCGCTTCGACGGCACGAGCTCGAGGTGCAGCGCGTCGCCCTTCAGCGTGACCTCGGCCGGCCCGTAGCACGCGTCCTCGTAGCGCCCCGCGTAGCCGTCGAGCGCAAGGCCGGGCTTCGTGTCCGGCGTGCGTGCCGCGGCGCGCTGCTCGGCGGCCGACCGCTCGCGGCTCGCGAGCCGCTTGCCGACCTCGGCGAGCCGCACGACCTCGGCCGCGGCGTCGCCGCCGGCGCGTGCCGCGAGCAGCGCGCGCTTCACGGCCTCGTTGACGACGCCGTTATTGCTGTTGTTGAGCACGACGAAGCCGAAGCGCTCGGCGGGCATCAGTGACACCTTCGACAGGAACCCCGGCATGCCGCCGTCGTGCTCGACGACCTTCTTGCCACGCTCGAGCGACAGGAACCAGCCGAGCCCGTAGCTGCGGAAGTCACCCGGCGCGGCGCCGGTTCCACCTCCGATCGAAACGTGTGGCCGCCACATCTCGCGCAGCGACGCTTCGCTGAGCAGCGCGCCCGAGGCTTGCTTGCCGCCCGCGAGCAAGAGGCGCATCCAGGCCGTCAACTCGTGCACCGACGAGTAGATCGCACCGGCCGGCTTGCACGCGACGAACTCGTTGTCGGCGATCGCCTCGCCGCCGATGTGCGGCACGGCGCGCTCGGCGCCGGCCGGCAGGCGCTGCGCCGATGCGCGGCTCTGCTGCATGCCGAGCGGCGCGAAGAACCGCTCCTCGACGAACTGCTCCCAACCCTGTCCGGTCTTGCGCTGCACGACGAGCCCGGCCACCGCGTACATGAGGTTCTGATAGCCGTACTGCTCGCGGAAGCGCTGCGTGATCGGCAGCTTCTCGAGCCGCCGCAGCACCTCGGCGTCGTCGTAGTCGCTGCCGTACCAGAGCAGATCGCCCGCGAACGTCGCGAGCCCGCTGCGATGGCACAGCAGATCGCTCAACGTCATGTGCGCCGTGATCCACGGATCGGCCATCTTGAACTCGGGCAGGTGGTCGATCACGCGGTCGTTCCAGCCGAGCTTGCCGTCCTGGACCAGCAGCGCGATGGCAGCCGCCGTGAACGCCTTGCTGCACGACGCGATGTTGCAGAGCGTCGCCGTGGTCATCGGCTGGCCGGCCGCGCGTTCGCCGAACGCGACCTCGACGAGCACCTCGCCGTCCTGCACGACGGCCACCGCGAGTCCCTTCGTCGCGAACTGTTCGTGGGCCGCCTTCACGAGCGCCTCGACCTGCGGCGCCGCCAGCGGAGTCTGCGCTGCGGCGTAGCCGATCGCGAAGGCCAGGACGTACGCGAGCTCACGTAGTGCTTGCATGATGACTATCGGGGTGCTGGCCAGGCGATGGCCCGGCGATGACCATGGGATCAATCGGGCCTCACGAATCGCCGGCGGCGTGCATGCGGCGCTGGCGCCGCTCGTCGGCGGTCATCTCGCTCTCGAGCCGGCCGAGGAACGCGTGGCCCTCGACGCCGCGGATGAACTGCGCGAACAGCGGCGACACCTCGCGCACGCACGCCAGCATGTCGAGCGCGACCTGCCGGTACGAGAAGTGGCCCTCGGGACCGCTGCGCAGCTCGATGAAGTACGCGGTCTGGCGCGGGTCGAACACGATGCGCACACGCTGCAAAAACGCGAACGGCGTCACGTAGCCGGCGGCGTGCGGGAACCGGTCGGCCACGAGCTGCTGGTGCACGGCTGCCTGCTCGAGCACGGCCGCGTAGTCGGCGGCGAGGCCGGCTTCGGTCATCAGCGGCGGCACCGCGAAGCCGTGCACGGTCGTCAGCGCCTGCTGCTGCTGGAATCCCTTGCGGTGGCGGCCCACGTCGCGGTACGCGCCGAAGTCGAGCACGACCTCGAACTCGAACGGCAGCGCCCCTTCGAGCGCCTGCGGCCACGCGTCGTGCTTGCCGCGCTCGGCCATCAGCTTGCGCAGCAGCTCGGTACGCTGGCCAGCCGTCAGCGCACGCACGCGCGCGAGCAGCGCGGCGAACGGCTGCTGGCTGTGCTCGAAGAGCAGCGACGCGAGCAGGCGGTCGTCGAGCTGCGGATCGTGGGCCAGCAGCTCCGTGTGCCCCGCCGCCGGTCCTTTGTGCAGGGGCGCCTTCGCGACGCCGAGCTCCCGAGCCAGGACCGGCAGCGCCTGCTGCACGGCCTGCGCGAACGGATTCGGCCGCGCGTGCTTCAGCAGCGTCGGTAGCGCGACCTCGGCCTGTTGCTGCATACGCTCGCCGACGAGGCGGAACTCGGCGAGCGGATGGCTCCTGAGCTCGGTGATGACGTCGCTGAGCGTGCGCGCGTCGACGACCATGCCCCACTTCGTGAAGATCGCCGGCGTCAGCAGGTAGCGCGCTGAGTCGAACGCCTCGGCCTTCAGCGTGCGCAGCCACGCAGCCTCCTTCTCGCCGGCCTGCAGCGGCCGCACGCGCTGCAGGTGCGCGAGCACGCGCTCGGTCGCCTTCGTGTAGAGCGCGAACGTGCTCTGCAGCACGGCCTCGTAGGCGCGCGCGACCTCGCCGCCGGCCGCGAGGACGTCGGGATCGCGCCAGTGCGTCTCGGCCGAGAACGAGATGTAGCGCGTCGACGACTCCTCGAAGCTGCAGCGCCGTTCCCGCTGCACGAAGCGCGTGACGAGCTGCGACACGCGTTCGACCGCGAGGTGCACGACGGATCCCTCGCGCAGCGAGTTGTGGCCGTGGTCGATCGCGTAGGTCTTCAGGAACTGCCCCGACTTGTCGGCCATCACGGCGGACAGCAGGTCCTTCGGAGCATCGTGCAGCGGCAGGTCCTCGAGCTTCCTGCCCTGCGCTTCGAGCCCCTGCCGCAGGCGGTCGAGGAACTGGTCGCGCATCGACTTGCTGCTGCGCGAGTAGACGCCGTTCAGCGTCGCGGCGACCTCCGCGGGCAGGTTGCGTACGAGGTAGATGTCGGCGTGCTCGGTGCCGTCGACCACCGAGAAGTAGGTCTGCAGCAGCTTGCGCTCGAGGTCGCTGTAGGGCATCGCGGGTTCGTGGCCTCGTGGGCGAGCGTCAGGACCGGGTGGCGGCGTGGCGACGCATCACGGCGACTGTGCCGACGATGCCGAGCACGAGCCCTGCGGCGAACGCGAACCAGACAATCGGGGCTTCGAGGGCGGTGATGTGGGCGAGCATGGGGTGGGACTCTAGCACTACTCCGTCATTCTGCACGCGAGCGAGTGCGTGACGTTCGTGACCGCTTCGCAACCCGCCATCAGCCGCGGACCAGCGACGAAGCAGCGTTAGAACATGCCCTTGGTGCAGGCGAGCGCGTTGGTGCTCGTCAGCGCGAGCAGGCCGCTGGCCGCGAACTCGAGGACCGCGATCTGCTGGTGGAACACGAAGCCGAGGAACACGGGCGAGTCCGGCACTGCGTACGCGGTGCGCACGCTGCCTGCGACCGGCACGTGCATCAGCAGCACGTCGGGTGCCACGTGCAGCGTGCAACCTGCACCTCCCTGCGGCAGGATCGCGGCGAGCGGCACCGACACGGGCGCCAGGCCCAGCACCTCGACCGCGAGCGACAGCGCCGGCAGGCCGTGCGCCGCCGCGCGGTAGGTCGCACCGAGCCACGGCCGGCTCGTCGGCGTGAGCACGCCCGGACCGGCGCTGCTCGCGCACCCGGCACCGCTCGGCACGGCGCTCGCCGGGCACGTCGACGCGTAGCGCGCGAAGCCCTTGGACATCACGCCGCCCGCGATGTGGAAGCCGCCGCCGAATGCGAGCACGCCGGCGTCGAGCGCCAGCACCGTGGCGGGGGTCACGTCGGTGCCGCTGCCGAGCGCCGACCATGCCGAGCCGTCCCATCGCGCGATGCGGTTGGCGGGTTGGCCACCGGCCACGTAGAACTCGCCGGCGGCGACGACGTCGCCGTCGGGCAGCACCGTGAGCCTGACGTGCGTGACCACGTGGCCAGGGTTGACGAGGCCGCCGCCGAGCGGCGCCCAGCCATTGCCGTTCCACCGCGCGATGCCCTGCGCCGGCGCGCCACCTGCCACCGTGAACTCGCCGGCGACCAGCACGTCGCCGTTGGGGTGTTGCACGACCTCGTCCACGGCGAGGCCGGTGCCGCTGCCGAGCGGGAACCACGCGGTGCCATCCCAGCGCGCGACGCAACTGGCGGGTGTGCCGCCGGCGCTGCTGAACAAGCCGCCTGCGATCAGGTCGCCATTGGCCAACCGGCACAGTGCGCGCACGCTCGAGTTGCAGCCGCTGCCGAGCGGCGACCACGCGCTGCCGTTCCAACGCGCGATGTTCTGGACGGGCGTGCCGCCGGCGTTGTTGAAGCCGCCGCCGGCGACGACGTCGCCGTTCGGCAGCACTTCGAGCGCATGGATGGTGCTGTTGACGGGGCTGCTGTTGCTCCAGCTGGCGCCGTTCCACGTGGCCACGCACATGCCGCCGACGACGGAGGTCGCGGCCACGATGCTGCCGTCCGGCCGGGCCGCGACCTGTACGACGTATCCCTGCAGTCCCGCGCCCAGCGGCGACCAGGTCGTGCCGTTCCAGCGCGCGACGTTGCGCGCCTGCACGCCTTCGATCGTGAGGAAGGAACCGCCGGCGACGAGGCTCCCGTCGGGCATCTCGACCATCGTCGCAATGCCGGCGTCCGTGCCCGGGTTCAGGGCCGACCACGCAGCCCCGTTCCAGCGCGCCACGTGTCCGACACCCTGTCCGCCCGCTGCCCAGATCGCGCCGCCGACGTACAGGTCGCCGTTCAGCACGGCGAGGCCGCGCACGAGCGACCCGCTCGCCAGACCGGTTGCGAGGCCGCTCCAACTCGCGCCGCTGCCGACGGCGATGCCCGATGCGGCCATGGCGCCCACCTGCGAGAACCGGCCGCACACCACGACTTGTCCGCCCGGCAACGTCAGCAGCCGATCGATGCCGCCGTTCCAACCGCTCGTCTCGATGGCCCAACTCGCGCCGTTCCAGCGCATCAGCAGCGTGCCGGCGAAGCCGAAGGAGGCGACGAGCACGTCGCCATTGGGCAGCCCGGTCATCGCGCTCACGTAGGGCCCGCTGCCCGGCAGCGGCGACCACGACGTGCCGTTCCAGCGCTTGATGTCGGCGGGCGTCGTCACGAGCAGATCGCCGTTCGCGAGCGGCAGCACGGCTGCGATGCGCGAGTTGAGTGGCAGCGGGACACCGCCTCCCATCGCGTGCCACGCCGCACCGTCCCACCGCGCCACGTTGACCGCGGCGACGCCGCCGGCCGAAGTGAACACGCCGGCGGCGACGAGATCGCCGTTGGCGAGGTTGGTCAGGTGGTGCACACGGCCGGCGATGCCCGAGCCGAGCGTCGACCACGCGCTGCCGTTCCACGCGGCGATGTTCTGCGCCGGTGCGCCGCCCGCGTCCGTGAAGAGGCCGCCGACCGCGAGGTCGCCGTTCGGCAGCGTCGCGAGCCCTTCCACGTACGCGAACGCGGTCGCCCCCAGGGAGACACCGCTGCCGAGCGGCGCCCACGTGGCGGTCGCGGGGTCGTAGCTGGCGATCTGGTTCACGGCCGACGTGCCAGCGAAACCGAACGTGCCGCCGACGATCAATTGCGGCGGGGCGGGCCCCGCGCCGTCCGGATCCCAGGGCAGCACGCAGTCGACCGAGCCGGCGTTGTTCGACCCCACGCCGGGCGGGCCGGAGCCGGGCAACCACTGCGCGCACTGTGCGGGCGTCGCGCGTGCCGAAGTGAGTGCAGCAAGGAACAAGAACGCGCCCGCGATCGTGCGCCCGGTCGGAAGCGAGACGTGCTGGATCATCATGAAGGGCGCGCGCAGAGCAAATGCCGAGCCGCGAGTGCACGCCCCGGTGAGCACCGGGGTGGTCCGCCGCCGGCGACGCCGATCGTCGACGGGCCGACGGTGCCGTCGAGGTGGACGGGGCGTGGCGTTCGCACAGGATCCCTCACTCGATCGGGGCAAACAACTGCGTCTTCCACTTCGACGGATCGGGGACCATGCCCGGATCGGTCCAGAACACCTCCCACGGGCCACCGCGCGCTTTCAGTTTCTTCTCGGCGAGGTGCGCCTGCAGCCCTTCGTGCGCGCCCTTGAGTTTCTCGTAGGGACCGATGTGCCAGCACGTCACCGTCTTCCCGGCCGGCAGCTCGCTGTTCACGATGCGGCCCTTCGCTTCGATCGGCTTCTGCACGGGGATGCCCGCTTCGAGATCGATGTCGGTGTCGGAGAAGGTGTGATAGCGTGCGAACGGCGGACCCGCCATCTTCGCGCTCACGGCATTCAGGTGGGCCCACACCTCGGGCAGCACGATCCCGAGCTGTGTGCTGATCTCCGCGGGCTTGACCTTGATCCGGATGCTCGCGACGTGTTGGAGCTGCCGATCGATCACCTGGTACGTCGGCTTGCCGTCGGGCCCGATGGCCGGCAGCGTCGGCTCGTTCTTGACCTTCGCGACGGCCTCCGGCGGCGTGAACTTCGCGGCGCCGATCGAAGCACCGACCGTGATCTTGCTGCACACGTACGACATCGTCGCCGGCCCCATCTGCTGCGTACGCCGCATCGGGAAGCGCCCGCCTTCGACCTTCTGCCAGTCGGCGAACGTGATCTCGGAGTCCATCAGGTCGGAGATGCCCCACGTCGCGTCGGCCGACTCCGGTGCAGGCAGCGCCATGTCGACGCGCACGACGTTGCCGTCGGCGTCGACGTACCAGACGTCGGGCTTGCCTTCGGCCGCGGTCATGCGCAGCACGGTGACGTCGCGACCGTCGATCGCCTGCGTGCCCGTCTTCGTGAACTCCTGGTAGACACTGCGCGGGTCCTCGCCGCGCAGCAGCGCGAAGTAGCGCCGCGCCGCCGCCGCGTTGTCGCCGCGGTGCACCTTGGCGCCCAGCGAGGGATCGACTTCCCAGACGGCATCCTTGTGGATGCCGCGCTCCATCGCGCCGAATCCGCCCATCTCGCACGTGCACCGCGCGAGATCCTTGCCGACGAAGAACTCGCCGAAGGCCCCCTTCATGACCGGTGCGGGCATGTCCTTGAACGAGACCGAAAAGGTGCCTTCGAACGCGATGCTCGCGTCCTTGGTGCCTGCCGGCACGCCGCGGTTGGCGGCGATCTTCGCGAGCAGTTCCTCGACCGCCGGCTCGGCGGGCTTGCGAGCTGTCCTGGCGGGCGCTTGCGCGCACAGGACCGAAGCGAACAGGGTGACGGTGCCAACGGTGAGCGGCACCACGAAGTCGGGCAGGAGGTTCATGGCAGTCGGGAGTCGGGAAGCGAGCGAGGCTGCGGCCGCGCGGCCGACGATCATGCCCGCTCGTCCGGCTGTATGCAGGTGGCTCGGCCGTTCATCGCCCGACCCGAGAAAAACTGCGCGCGGCAACCTGCGTGTCGCGGACAGCTATCATCTCGCGGCTGCCCATGCGCCCGGATGACCGACGGCCTGAGTTTCCCTCGACGCGCTGGTCGCGGATCCTGTCACCGGCGGGGGAGCGCGATCTCGATGGCCTCGCGCGGGCCTACTGGCGCCCGATCCAGGCGTATCTGGCCGCGAAGCTGCGCTGCCGCGACGACGAAGCGAGCGACATGGCGCAAGACGCGTTCGCGTGGCTCATGACGAGCGGCCTGCTCGACAAAGCCGATCCGGCACGGGGCCGCTTCCGCGGCTTCCTCAAGAAGGCGCTCGCGAACTTCGCGAACGAGCTGTGGCGCAAGGCGCACGCGAAGAAGCGCGGCGGCGCGGTGACCCTCGAAGCGCTCGACGAGAGTGCGGAGCCGGTCGATCCGAGCTCGCGGACGCCGGACCAGGTGCTCGACGATGCGTGGCGGCGCGAGCTGCTCGAGATTGCGCGCGCGGAGCTGCAGCGCGAGCTCGAAACAGGCGGCCGCGCCGTGCACTGGGCGCTGTTCCGCGACTACTTCCTCGCCGACGGCGACGAGCCGGACCACAACACGCTCGCGCAGCGGTTCGGCATCACGCGCACCGACGTGTCGAACTGGCTCGACCACGGCAAGCGCCGCTACCGCGCGATCCTGCGCACGATGGTCGCCGAAACCGTGACGACCGAGGACGAGCTGCAGGAAGAACTGCGCTGGCTGTTCGGCGCCGAGGCACCCGGTTCCGAAGCGCCCGCACGGCGGAGGGCGCGGTGAACGAGCCGCTCAGTGAACGTGCGTTGCAGCGCCTGCTCGCGATGGCCGCCGGCGAGAACGAAACGCTGGCACCGCCGTCCTTGCCCGAGCGCTACGAGATCGTGCGCGAGATCGGCCGCGGCGGCATGGGCATCGTCTACGAGGTGATCGACCATCAGCTCGGCCGTCGCTGCGCGCTGAAGACGCTCGGCGCCGGTGCCGGGACCGACGACGAGCTGCGCCGCCGCTTCGCGCGCGAGGCAACGGCGGCGGCGCGCTTGCGGCACCCGCACATCGCTGCCGTCTACGACGCGACTCCGGGGTTCATCACGATGCAACTCGTCGAAGGCGGTCCGATCGGCGCCGTGCCCGCGATCGCACAACACGTCGCCGTCGAGCTGGTGCGCGACGCGGCCCTGGCGCTGCAGCATGCGCACGAGCACGGCATCGTGCACCGCGACCTCAAGCCGTCGAACCTGCTCGTCGAAGGCCGCCACGTCTACGTCGTCGACTTCGGTCTGGCCAAGACGATCGATGCCGCGAGCTCGCTCTCGTTGTCGGGCTCCATCATGGGTACGCCGTCGTTCATGCCGCCCGAGCAGGCGCTCGGTCACGCGGAACGCATCGACGCGCGCAGCGACGTCTACGGGCTCGGTGCTTCGCTCTACTACTGCCTCGGCGGCACGCCACCGTTCACGGCCGAGGATCTGCCGACGCTGTTGCGGCGCGTCGTCGAGGACGAGCCGAAGCCAGTCGCGCGCGATCGCGACCTCGACCTCGTGCTGGCGAGATGCCTCGCCAAGGAGCCGGAACGGCGCTACCCGTCGGCGCGCGAGCTCGCCGAGGACCTCGATCGCTGGTTGCGTCACGAGCCGGTGCATGCGCGCCCCGCGTCCTTCTTCTATCGCCTGAGGAAACGACTGCAGCGGCAGCGCACGTTGTGGCGCGCCGCTGCCTTCGCCGCTCTCGCGGCCGTCTTGCTGATGGCTCTCGTGCTCACGCCGATCGCGCTGCGCGAGAGCGCCGCGCGCACCGCGGCCAACGAAGCCGTCGAGCTCGCCGACCACGTGGCGACCGTGTTGCACGAAGCGGCGCTGTACCGACGGCTCGGGGACCACCTTTCGATGCGGCACGAGCTCGACGCCGGCATCGAGCACACACGCGGGTTCCTCGGTCACCACGAAGTGCCGCGCGCCCGCTATCTGCTGGGCCGGCTGCTGCGCGCGCGAGAGATGCCCGACGATGCGTTGACCCAGCTTCAGCTCGCCCTCGCCAGCGATCCGGACCTCGCCGACGCGCGCTTCGAACGCGGTCTCGTGCTCGCGGCGCGCAAGGAGCTCAGTGTTGCCGAGCGCGCCACTGCGATCGCCGATCTCGGCACGGCCCTCGGCGAGCGTTCGGTAGTCGGTGACGTCGATCTGTTGTTCGGCAAGGCGGAGCTGGCGCGGCTCCAGGGCGACCACCAGCAGGCGATGGAGCTGCTCGAGGAAGTGCTCGAGTACGACGGCATGCACGTGCCGGCGCGCCAGGCGTTGTCGACGTGTGCCCGGGCGCTCGGCCAGGAGAGTCTCGCGTTCTACTACGCGATAAGTGCGCTCGACGTGCAGCAGGGTTATGGACCGTACTACCTGGCGCGCGAACGCAACGCGCTGCCGACGTCGATCCTTGGCCTCGAAGGGGCACTCGTCGACTATGCCGACGAACTGCGCTCTGCTGGCGACAATGCGCTGGCGTTCGCGCACCGCGGTCTCGCGCAGTTGCGACGCTCGCAGCGGCTCCAGCGCGAGGGCCGCTTCGCCGAAGCGCTCGAAGCCGCTCGAGACGCGGTCGAGGATCACAGGTCCGTGCTGACGCTGCACGCCGAGCTCGCCGCGGCGCTGAACAACCGCGCCGTGTGCTGGATGGTCGTCGATCTGCTGCAGGCGAAGGCCGGCGACGGCGCGTCGGCAGCCGAGGCGCGTGGGCACGCCGAAGCCGACGCGGCTCGCGCGATCGAGCTCGCGCCGCAGCTGGCGGCCGCACACTTCAATGCAGGGTTGATCGCGCTGCGCAAGGCGACGGTGCTGCGCGCGCTCGGGCGCATCGACCCGGCGGCGAAGCAGGGTGAAGGCGCGGTGACCGCGTTCCGGAGCGCGCTCGCGCTGGCGCCGGAAGACTGGCCGCAGGCCGAGACGTGCCGGCAGCGGCTCGCGGCCGCCGAGACGATCGGCAAGATGCCTCGCTGAGCAGCGAGCCGTCTCGCGGATCTCGAGGCTCAGTCCTTACGCGAGTAGGTGCCGTCGAACAGCTTCGTCCACGCAGTGCCGTCCTGGGACTGCTCCATGGCGAACTTCATCGTGCCTGCCTTGGACACATCGTAGGTGACTCGCGCGTGGCCCATCGGGCTCTTGCTCGCGATCGTCAGCACGTCGCCCTTCCACGCGCCGCGGAACTCCTCGGCGCCCATGCCGATGCTGTCGTGCCAGGTCATCACGACCTGGTTGCTGTGCGCATCCCACGTGTAGACGCCGTGGCCTTCGAACGAGCGCTTGCCGTCGCGCATCTGCTCGTAGTCGCTGATGACGGCGAAGCCCGCCAGCGCGGCCCGCGCACGCATCGTGCCCTCGGCCTTGCCACCCTTCGGGTCCCACTGCGATGGGTACATCGTCTCCGTTCCCTTCCAGATTCCGGCCAGCTTCTCGAGCTTCTTGTGATCCGCAGTCGGCTTCGGCATCTCCATGGTTCACTCCTTTTGGTTTTCGGACGCGCGAGTCTACCGCGGCAGCGATGTGCGTCACCTTGGCCGCTGCGCAGGCGGCGCAGGCCGGTGCATTTCGCGGCGACCTTGCCCCCGTCCTGCAACTAGGCGGCATGGCAAGGCGAACGATTCGGATCAGGTTGTGCGGGTGGTTCCTGACCGCGCTGCCTCTCCCGTCCCAGGAACTGCAATGGCGGCTGCCGCCGCTCGGTGCTGCGGAGTTCCGCCGCGAGTGGAAGGCGAGCGCCAGCGACGTCGCGCGCACGCAGGCCGCGGCGCGGGCCCTGCCGGCCGTGCGCAAGGCGCCGGATCGGTACCTGCACCGCATCGCGCCAGCACCGTGGTTGTGCCAGAGCGAGCTGCGGCCCGACCAGCGCGCGATCGGCGACGCCGTGCGCGACCTGCGCGACGTGCTGCGCGCGTTGGCGTTCGACCTCGGCAGCCGCGGCGCCGTGAGCAGCAGGTGGAAGCGCGTCGTGCCGTTCGGCGACGTGACGGCGGCCGGCAGCTGGACCGCGCTCGCCGCGGACGGCACGCAGTCGCTGCGCGCGACGCTGTCCGCGCGGCCGCCGGCCGCGATCGCCGGCGAGCTGCCCGGCACGGTCGAGCGCCTGCGCGGGTTCTGCGTGCCCGATGCGGACGGCACACTCGTGCTCGAGCGGCGCATCGACGTCGGCAAGGGACTCGTCGCGGCCTGGAAGGGCAGCCTCGACCTCGTCGTCGACGAAGGCGACAAGACCTGCCGCCGGTTCGTGCTCAGCGACCGCTGGGACCTCGTCGCCGTGCACCACAACCAGGACGCGAGCTTCCGCGAGCGCGTCGCGGCCGCGATCGCGGCCGGCACGGCGTTCGTCCGCGAAGCGATCGACGAGAAGAAGTCGTTCCTCGTCGACAGCGGCGGCGACGAACGCAACTACGGCAGCGGCCGGTTGGCACTCGGCCTGCTGACGATGGTGCACGGGCTCTGCCCCGCGTCGGATCCCGTGCTCGTGCGCGGCTTCGACGAGCTGCGGCGGCGGCGCATCGAGGACAGCTACTCGCTCGGTGCAGCGCTGATGGCGCTCGCGTCCCGCTACGCCCCGCCGGGCGAGGCCGAGCTGATCCGCGCCGGCGCGCTCGAAGCACCGAAGCCGCGGCAGCTCGACGAACGCGACCGCAAGACCGCGCAGAAGTGGGTCAAACAGCTGCTCGAGAACATCGATCCGCGGACCGATCCCGCGCTGGTGCTGCGCTTCAACTACGTCGCGGGTCCGCGCTACGACACCTCGCTGCAGCAGTACGGCCTGCTCGGCCTGTGGTCGGCGCAGACGTGCGGCGTCGAGCTGCCTCCCGGCGTGTTCGCGGCGGCCGCGCGCCAGCTGCTCGCCGTGCAGGGCCCATCGGAGGGCCGGGTCGCGCTGCGTCTCGCGACGTACGCGCAGCTGCGTGAGGTGGCCGGAACGGACCAACTGCCGGGCGGGCCCGAGCGGCGTGCACAGGCGCGCGGCTTCGCGTACGAGACGCCGGACGAGCCGCCGTTCGGGTCGATGACGAGTGCGGGCATCAGCGGCCTGCTGCTCGCGCAAGCCGGCATGCAAGCACAGGGCGTCACGGACCGCGCGCTCGTCGAGAAGATCGACGACGCGGTGCGCGACGGCTTTGCGTGGCTCGCATCGGAGTTCTCGGTGCGAAGCAACCCCGGCTTCGCGGAGCGCGCCGATCATCACTGGTACTACTGGCTCTACGGGCTCGAGCGCTCGTGCGAGCTCGCGACGATCGCGCGGCTGAACGGCCGCGACTGGTACTACGAAGGCGGGCTACAGCTCCTGTCGCAGCAGCAGCAGAACGGCTCGTTCCGCGCCGAGCACCCGAGCAGCCTGTTGCTCGACACGACGTGCTTCGCGGTGCTGTTCCTCGCGAAGTCGACGGTGGTCGCTCCGGTCACGGGACGCTGATCAGCGATCGTGCTGCGCCTCGAGCCAGCGCTCGGCCTCGATCGCGGCCATGCAGCCGGAGCCGGCGGCGGTCACGGCCTGGCGGTAGTAGCTGTCCTGGCAGTCGCCGCAGGCGAAGACGCCCGGCACGTTGGTCGCGGTCCTGCCCGGCACGGTCTCGATGTAGCCCTTCTGGTCCATCTTCAGCACGCCGCGGAACAGCTCGGTGTTCGGCGTGTGGCCGACCGCGAGGAACAGGCCGTCGGCGGCGACCTGCTTCTTGGCACCGGTCTTCGAGTGCGTGAGCTCGAGTCCCGTGACCTTGCCCTTCTTCACGTCGAAGACGTCGGTGACGTTCTGCTCCCAGAGCATCTCGACCTTCGGGTTCTCGATGACGCGCTTCTGCATGATCTTCGAGGCGCGCAGCGCGTCGCGGCGCACGACCATGTTGACCTTGCTCGCGTACTTGGTCAGGAAGTTCGCTTCTTCGCAGGCCGAGTCGCCGCCGCCGACGACGTAGACGGTCTTGTTCTTGAAGAAGAAGCCGTCGCAGGTCGCGCACGCCGAGACGCCGCGGCCCTGCAGCGCCTTCTCGTTCGGCAGCCCGAGGTAGATCGCGCTCGCTCCGGTCGAGATGATCAGCGTCTGCGACGTGAAGACCTTGCCGCTCTCGGTCGTGACCGTGAACGGGCGCTTGCCGAGGTCGACCGCCTTGCCGACCTCCTCGTGGATCACGGTGCCGAAGCGCGCGGCCTGCTCCTTGAACATCTCCATCATCTCGGGCCCCATGATGCCCTTCGGGAAGCCCGGGTAGTTCTCGACGTCGCTCGTGATCGTGAGCTGACCGCCGGGCTGGCGGCCCGCGAGCAGCACTGGTTCGAGGTTGGCGCGCGCGGCGTAGATCGCGGCCGTGTAGCCTGCGGGTCCGGAGCCGAGGATCAGGGTCTTGCTGGGTGCAGTCATGGGCGGGGAAAAGTAGCGCATGCTACGAGCCCTTCCGAAGCAGTTCCCGGCCCTTCTTCGAGGGCCGGCAGCGTGCCGCCCGCGTCACCGCGGCGGCTGCGTGAGCTCGTAGCGGCGGATGCGATCGAGGTCGGCCGGCGTCAGCTCGCGCGGCACGAACTCCTTGCGCTCCTCGCGCGAGGCCGAGCCCTCGACGACCTGCGTGTGTAGCCCGGCCGTCGCGACGAGGTCGACCACGTACCGACCGTATTCCCGGACGACGACGAACTCGGAGACCTTGCCGCCCTCGTTCGGATCGGCGACGCGCACGCGGAACTCGTGCTGCTCGCGGCGCGCGGACAGCGCCTCGAGCGGCTGCCGTTCGCGGATGCGGTCCCAGGGCATTTCGCCGAGCGTCGTGGCCGACTCGGTCGTCAGCACCTTGCGGCACGCTTCGGGGTCGCGGCGCTGCAGGGCGTTCTGGAACGACGTGAACGCGGCGAGCGCATGCACGTGCTCGACGTCGTTCGAGCAGCCGGGAACGACCATTGCCAAGGCGGCGACGAACCAGGCTCGGGATCGCATGTGCAGCAGATCGTCATGTCGCAAGCCGGGACTGGAGTCGGTCTGGCTTCGGGGCCCGTCGCGTCGGCATACTGGGGGCATGCCGTCGTCGTGCCGATCGCTGGCCGCTGTCGCCGTGCTGACCGCCGCCCTGGCCGCCGCGCCGCAGGCGTCCGGCGACGTCGTGCGGCAGCCGAGCTTCGTGCGCGTCATGACCATCGACGGCGAGCCGCTCGCGAACGCCGTGGTGACGTTCGTCGGCAGCATTCCGCACTTCGGCGCCGCTACAGGCCAGAGGGACGTGCTGCACGTCGCGAGCGATCCGCGCGGTCGCGCGATGGCGCGGCTGCAGGCGGGCCTCTGCTACGTCGCCTGGGCCGTCGGGCCCCCGGATGCCCAGGGCAACGGCGTGCTGTCGGCGGTACAGGGTTTCTTCGGCGCTGGCGCGCTGCTCGAGATGCGCTGCAGCGAGCCCTACACGCCGCGGCGCCTCCAGGTCGAGGGCACGAAGGCATGGAAGGAGCTCGGGCCGTTCCAGTACCTGCTGCTGACGGCCGCGCCGGGCACCGAGACCGAGCTCGTGCCCGAGCAGGACGGCGCGCTCGTCGTACCGCCGTGCCCGAATGCCGTGATCGAGGTGCGCTGCCGCGACGGGCAGCCGCTCTGGAGCACTGCCGCGTCGAACGAAGCCGTCGCGATTCCGCCGCCGCAGTCGCTCGCCGTGCGCGTCGTCGACGAGAACGGCGCGCCGCTGGCGGGTGCCAGCGTGAAGCAACGGGTGCTGCGGTTGCCGCCGTGGCGCAGCGACGGCCTCGGCGGCGTCGTCGAGGATCGTTTCCGCGAGCTCGCGAAGGCCGGCGCCGATGGTCGCGCCGTCGTGCAGGTTCCGTATCCGGCCGATCCGCTGAAGGAGCAGAACCACGGCGACCTGCTGCTGTTCGCGGGCACGGCGGGCCGGCCACCGGTGGCCGGCGGCGTGTTCAACCGCGCGCTGTGCATGGACGACCACAAGGTCGAGAAGGTCCCCGGCAACGAGCTGGTGTTCACCTGCAAGCGCGTGGAGCCGCTCGCGGGCTGTTGTGGCCCGGTGCCCGCGGGCACGGTTGCGCACCTGGCGGCGGTCTGCAAGGTGTTCATGGAGCGCACGAGCTACGTGCACGACGCTCGCGCCTTCGTGACCTCCGTCGACGCGCAGGGTCGCTTCGCGTTCGACGACCTGCCCGCGGAGCTGCATTCGTGCCGGCTCGCGATCGTGCCGCCCGATACGCAGCGTGGGTCGCAGACCGCGGTGCCGCTGTTCCCCGCGATGCCCGGACGCGTGCTTCCGGTCGAAGTGGCCTCGAGCGAGGGTGCTGCGACACTCGCGCTGGTCGGCTTCACGAGCCTCGACGTGCAGATCACCGAGCCCGCCGGCGGACCGGCTCGCGGCGTGGTCGCCTTCCTCGCGCCAGGGGATCAGCGCGGCGTGTTGTTCCGCGATTCGCTCGTGCGGTTCCCGCTCGATGCGCGCGGCGCTGCGACGCTGCGCCTCGCGCCCGGCAGGTGGATCGTGGTCGTCGTCTCGGCGGCCGGCTGGGCCGCGAGCCAGTTCGAGCTCGAGCCCGGTCAGCGCACCGTGGAGCTCGCGATGAAGCCGCAGGACGTGATGCGCGTGCAGCTGCTCGACCGCACCGACCGCGGCATCGCGAATGCACAGCTCGAGACGCGCGGCACGCGGACGAGGGGCACCGGCGACTCGCTGCAGTCGATCCTGCAGAACTTGCAGGGCCACACGCAGACGCAGTGGACGAGCCTGCGTACGGATGCCGAAGGGCGGATCGTGATCCCGTTCGTCGCGGTCTCCGGCGTCTCGCGCAAGCTCGCGCTGAAGTGGGAGGGTGGGAGCACGGCAGACTTCGCGCTCGAGGCCGGAACGGACTGGCTCGTCGTGCGCCCGCAATGACGATGTCCGACCCGATCCCATCGATCGCCGGCGTCTGCGACGTCGAGTGCCTGCGCGGCGCTGCCGCCGATCCGGCGGCGCCGCCGGACGTGCTGTTCGAGGTGTCGCACGGCGCGACGCGCGCGTCGCACTTCGCCGATCTTCGCGGCCAGCTGCGCGGCGACTACGCCGACGACCTGCGCGAGTTCTTCTGCGTGAACACCGACGTCGGTGCGCCCGAGCTCGCGCGCGCGACCGCACGGCGCATCGTCGAGCGCGAGCCGGACCGATCGGCGCTCGTCGTGCGATGCCTGCTGCCGCGCACGTTCGTCGACTGCAACCGCCGCATCGACCGCGACACGATCGCGGCGGCACAGCGCCCCGGCGAGATGACGCCGGGGCTGCCGCCGTGGATCCGCGAGCCGGCCGACCGCGAACTGCTGCTGCAGCGCTATTTCGCCTACCGCGACGTCGTGACCGCGGCGTTCGAGAGCGTCTGCGGCCGCGGCGGCCTCGGGCTGTTCGTGCACACCTACGCACCGCGCAGCGTCGACGTGCCGGTCGACGAGAACATCGTCGCGAGCCTGCGCGCGGCCTGGGCGCCGGATCGCGTCGCGTCGTGGCCGCTGCGCGCCGGCGTGGATCTGATCACGCACGACCCCGACGGCCGGCTGCTCGCATCGCCGCTGCTCGCCGAGCGTGCCGTGGCCGAGCTCGGACTCGCTGGCTTCGAGGTGAAGCACAACGCGACCTACTCGCTGCACCCGATCACGCTCGCGCACGCGTTCGCGCAGCGCTACAGCGAGGCGACGCTGTGCCTCGAAGTGCGCCGCGACCTGCTGCTCGCCGAGTGGACACCGTTCCAGGAGATGATTCCCGAGCCGGCCAGCGTGCAGCGTGTCGCCGTGCCGCTCGCGGCGGCCGTGCTCGCGGCGCTGCGCGGAACGCGGAACGTGCGCTGACTTCGTGCGGCGGAACGGACCGCGCGGCAGAATCTGCGGGCCCGCGCCGACGCCGCGGCCACCGCGTGAGCAACCAATCCGCCCCCGAGCCACCGAAGCACCCGAGGCGCCGCCGCCGGCAC
Organism: Planctomycetota bacterium; assembly: GCA_036376355.1. GTDB lineage: Bacteria > Planctomycetota > UBA1135 > UBA1135 > UBA2386 > DASVAL01. Next base: position 33,289 of record DASVAL010000061.1, on the reverse strand, counting down.
ACCAGGACCCCGGTCGGCGCGTCGCCCGGCACGCTGCAGCCCGCACCCGATGCGCTGCCGCCGCAGATCGCGGCGATCGGTTTCGGACCGCAGGGCGTCGTCGAGCGCACGCCGATCGACCTCGAGGAGATCGCCGCGATGCGCGCGAGCTGCAACGTGACCTGGATCGACGTGACGGGGTTCGGCGACGTCGCGACCCTCAAGCACCTCGGCGAGATGTTCGGCTTGCACAGACTGGCGCTCGAGGACGTCGTGAGCGTGCAGCAGCGCGCGAAGGTCGAGGACTACGGCTCGCACGAGTTCGTCGTGCTGCGCATGGTCGACCCGACGGCCGTGCAGGAGACGGAGCAGCTCTGCCTGTTCGTCGGCCCCGGCTTCGTGCTGACGTTCCAGGAACGGCCCGGCGACTGCTTCGAGCCCGTGCGGCAGCGGCTGCGCGATCCGAGCGGGCAGATGCAGAAGCGCGGCAGCGACTACCTCGCCTACGCGCTCCTCGACGCCGTCGTCGACGCCTACTTCCCCGTGCTCGAGCGGCTCGACGCACGCCTCGAAGCGATCGAGGACCTGATCCTCGGCACGGGCGGCGAAGCGGCCGTGCGCGAGCTGTACGCGCAGCGGCGCTGCATGCTCGAGCTGCGGCGCGCGATCTGGCCGCTGCGTGAGGCGACCGGCACGCTCGTGCGCGGCGAGACGAAGCACTTCTCGGCCGGCGTGTTGCCCTACCTGAGGGACGTGCACGACCACGTCGTGCAGTTGCTCGACCTGCTCGAGAACTGCCGCGAGATGAGCAGCAGCCTGATCGATCTGCACATGTCCACGAACAACAACCGCCTCAACGAGGTCATCAAGCTGCTGACGATCATCTCGACGATCTTCATCCCGCTGACCTTCCTCGTCGGCATCTACGGCATGAACTTCGACGTGATGCCGGAGCTGCACCTGTGGTGGGGTTACCCGGCGTGCCTGGGCGTCGGCGTCCTGGTCGCCGTGTCGATGCTGCTGTGGTTCCGGCGGCGGCGCTGGATCTGACCGCGCGGCCGCGGCGTGCCTCATGCGATGCGCACCGCACAGACCCGCTGGCGGACGGCGCCCGGCGGCTGCCCTTCTTCGCCATGCGCGTACTCACGCACCTCGAGCTCGCCGCGCACGACCTCGAGCAGCTCGCCGGGACGCAGCAGGTAGTCCGGGTTGCTGGGCCGGCCGAACCGCTCGTTGCCCACGGCGAACGTCTCGTAGAGCAGCACGCCGCCGGGCGCGACGCTCGCCACGATCGCCGGCAGCAGCGGCCGCCACAGGTAGTTGCTGACGACGACGCCGCCGAACGTGCGCCCCGCGAACGGCCACGCATCGGCTTCGAGGTCGGCCTCGATCACTTCGAGCCGCGGATCGGCGATCGCACGCAGCCCCGTGACGTCGCGGTCGACCGCCGTGACCGGGTGGCCGCGCTGCAGGAACAGCAGCGTGTGCCTGCCGCTGCCCGCTGCCACGTCGAGCACGCGTGCGCCGGCCGGGACCAGCGCGGCCTGGCGCACGATCGTCGGGGAAGCGGCGGCAGCAGAGGTCATGTTCGTGGTCGCGCGCGGCCGGCGCCGCCGTCAGTCGCGTTCCTGCCAGGGCAGCGGAATCTCGAAGGCAGCCTCCTCGGGCGGATCCGAGGTGCCCGGCGGGTCCATCACGAGGACTCGGAGCGTGAACGGCTGTCGATCGATGCGAACAGCGTCGGGCACCTCGAGATCGAGTTGCATCGTCGCGGTCGCTCCCGAGGCGAGCGTCTGCACGACGCCACTTCCGTCGCTGCGCGTCCACGGACCGCAGCGCAGGCGCGCATCGGCGGGCCCTTCCACGAGCTCGACGCTCAAGGCGACTGTTTGCGGCATCGGATTGGTCACCGTGATCGTCGTGGTGCCCGATGCGGCGCAGCCTTGCACGCTGCGCAGCGGGGCGATCCGCAGGAAGTCGTCCAGCGGATTCCGCGCAGGTGGCTCCGCGACGCCGGGTGCCGCGGCAGTGCCGCCGCTCTGGCGCACGAGAAGCACGTGATCGAGCACGAGCCATCCCGGTCCCCGGTCCTGGACCTCGAGCGTCAACTGCTGGCCAACCCAGGCGTCGAGCGGGCACACGAGTGGGTGCAGCCTGTCCGCGACCGGACTCAGCGACCGCAGGACTTCGCCGCCTCGACACAGTCTCACCTGGACGCCGAGCGCACGCTTGCCGGCGAGCAACATCAGCAGCATGGTTCCCGGTTCGACCGTGAACTCCCCCGATCGGGCCGATCCCGAGCCCGACTCGCGCTCAGGGTCGCCCGCGATCGAGAGCTGGCCCGTGCCCACTCCGCCCATGAGGGGCTTGCGCGTCGGGCCCACGAGCGCGTCGCCGTTGCAGCTCCACGTCAGCCCGGGATCAGCCGGTTCGAACGTGGCCAACAACCTGACGCCGTCGTACTGCCTGCCATCGACGACGATCCGATTGGCAGCCGCGTCGTTGGAATCGAAGCGATGACGCATCGACAGCCGGTTGCTCGGAAACGAGCGTCGCACGTACTCGAGATCGGTGGCGCGCAGCGGCATCCAGACGTTCTCGTCGACGCGCAGCGCGCAGTCGCCCCATGCGAGCGCTGCGCTCTCGGTGCTGGCGGCAGAGCTGACGTCGACGTTGATGCCCCGCTCGCGCAGATAACCCGGCGGCGCCCGGCGGTCGTGGGCCATCCTGCGGCTCTCGTTGTCGGAAGGCGACGGCGTGCGCGCGACGCGCGCATCGGTCAGCCCCAGCGTGTCGATGACACCGAGCTCGCGCAGGTAGAACGGAATCACGCCCACCGTCTCGTAGGCGGCCATCGCGTCGGCCGGGAACACGCCGTCGGGCAGTCGCTCGTAGGCGCCGTAGTCGCTGCGCCGATCGCGCCCGAACTCGAAGTGGACGCGGAACGGCACCGCGACGAAGTTCGCCCACAGCTTGTGGCGCAGGTCGGTCAGGAGGCCGCGAAGAGTCGCCTGGCCCGGAGCGCACTGCAGCAGCGGCGCAGTGTTCTCGTCGAACATCAGCCGCATGAAGAACCTCGGCGTCTTCGGCGCAACGAGCGAGGCCGCCGCGAGCCCGTGGCTGTAGAGGAGCACCGGCACGCACGCCGCGATCGTGACCGCCCGCAGCAAGCCGACACGCCGCTCCGCTGCCGCGGTCGGCAAGCGGCTCACGAGCCCGCCGGCGAGCCGCACGAGCCCCGAAGCTGCCGGAACCGCGAGCAGCGGCAGATAGAAGTCCATCGGCCGGTACTCGAAGTGGTCGCCGCCGATGTGCGCGAGGTAGAGCGCGTGCGGGACGATCAGCGCGAACGGCAGCGCGTTCGTCAGGTCGCGCGCGGCGTCGCGCCGCCAGAGCGCGGCCAACGCCAACGGTACCCACACCCAAGCCCCGAGCTCGATCGTGGCTGCGCCGAGATACCGGAAACCCGACTCGTACCAGGCCCTCACGTGCTTCGCGTAGTACGTGTTCGGCAGCCACTCGCCGTAGTAACCGTGGCGCCACAGGAAGTGGCACGCGATCACCACCGTGAAGGGCGCGGCGAGCGCCAGCACGCGGCCGAACTGCAGCTGGCCGGTGAGCCTGTCCTGCACGACGCGCCATGCGAATGCGCAACCGAAGATCATCGGGGTCTCGGGTCGCGTGAGCTCCGCCGCCGCGAACGCGAGCGACGCCAGCAACAGCGAGCGGCGCGAAGTCGCGGTCGAAGTCAGCAGGAACGAGCCGAGCACGATCAGGAACGTGAACTGCCGCGTCTCGAGCCCGCTCGTCGACCACACCGCGAAGCTCGGGCAACAGGCGACGAGACCGAGCGCGAGCCACGCGACGAGGCGCCGGTGCGGGTCTCGTTCGAGGCGAAGTGCCGACGCGACGACGAGCGCCAGCGTGCCCGCAGTCAGGGCAATCGACAGCACGTGAGCCGAGAGCTCGGGGCGCAGCCCGAGGCACCAGAGGCCCGCGACCTCGAGCGTCCACAGCAGGTTCGTGTAGCCCTCCACGTACTCGCCGGGGTTGAAGGCGAGCCCATGCCCCGCCAGCAGATTGCGCGCGTAGCGGAAGCTGATGAAGGCGTCGTCGCAGAGGAACAGCGTCGTGGCGATCTGGTACACGAGGATCGCCAGGAAGGGTGTGCACGCGATCCCCCAGAGGATCCACGGCCGCGGACCGGTCCGTCGGGACTCGTCGGCGACCGGTGCAGGACCCATCATTCCGTCCTCATAACTTGGAGCGAGAGTCGCGTCGAGAACGCGGCCGGCCCGCAGCCGCGCGCATCACCACTGCAGGTCGTAGATCCGGTACGCCTGATCGGACACGCGCACCTTGAACACCTGCGGGTTCGCCTCGACCCACTCGAGCTCGGGCGGTGCCGGCATCGCGACCCACAGCACTTCGGCGCGCACGCGACGCAGCCGTTCGATCCATTCCGTGGCGGAGACCCTTGCCTCCGCGGCAGGGTCCGGGCGGTAGGTGCCGGGTCGACCCGACTGCGTCGATGGCACGTACAGCAGCTCGTTCTGCAACCGCCTGCCGAGCAGCGGATAGACGAACCAGTGCGTGTCCCACCAGAACCAGCCGGCGACGTACGCGATGCGCACCGGACGCTCTGGATCGTCGACCGCGTTCCAGCCCGGCGCCGTGAACTTCGGCAGCGCGTGCACGTCCCATGCGTTCAGGTAGTCACCGTGGCGGTGGTGGTCGCGATGCCCTTGCAGCAGCGCGATGCCGAGCACCAGCAACGGGATGCCGGGCACCCAGAGCTTGCGCGCGAGGTGCGGCAGGCCCTGCGCACGGTCAGCGGCGAACACGGCGGCAGCCGACGCCGTGATCAGCACGGCGACGAGCACCGGCAGCCTCACGTCCACGATGCCCGTAGCCGGGTTCACGGCCGTCAGGTCGAGGGCCAGCGCGGCGAGCAACAGACCGACCACGAAGCGACGCAGGCCTCCGCGCAGCGAGCTCACCGACGCAGCGCAACCGCAGAGCAGGATCGCCGGCGAGACCAGGATCAGCCGCTGCGACACGTCGCCCCAGATCTCGCGCAGCGGGCGCATGCGCTCGGTGCAGAACAGGCCGAGCTCGACCGCGGCGGCCGCCGCGAGGACCAGCCAGCTGCCGCGCCGGGCACCACGCAGGCCGGCGACGAGGCCACCGAGGCCGATCGATGCGATCAGCAGCGCCGGCGGACCATGGCTCACCGGCGCGAGGTCCGGCGTGAAGTTCAAGAGCCTCGGCAGGAACGGATGGCGGATGGCGTCCGCAGCGGCCATCGTGCGCTGGAACTCGGACCCGGCGAACAGGACCGCGTCGCCAAGGCGCACCTCGAACGGGAACACGGGGTTGCCGGTCTCGATCCAGTTGCGCACGTACCAGGGCACACTCGCCAGGGCTGCTGCGAGCGTGAACCAGGCGATGCCGCGCCAACGCGGACCCGCGAAGCGTTCCCTGGCCAGCGCGAGCAGCACGATGGCCGCCCCGATCGCCAACGGCACGAGCGCCAGGTGTTTCGTTCCGGCCGCGAGGCCGAAGCCGGCGCCGGCCAGGGCGCCGTCTACCGCGGCTCGCGTGCGCAGGAAGCGCACCGTGAACAACCATGCCGCGATGACCTGGGCCGCGGTCTGGATGTCGACGTACTGCGTCGTCAGGTACGCGAACGACGGCGGCGCGAAGCACCACAGCGCGGCAGCCAGCAAGCCCGCGTGACGCGATGCGCCGAGGTCCCGCGCGAGCGCATGCACCGCCGCCCCGCCGAGCAGCAGGAACGGGAAGTTGACGAGATTCGCGAGCAGGTCGCCGTGGAACGGCAGCACGAGGAAGGCCGTGAACAGTTCACCGTTGCCGGGGAACTGGCTGTAGTCGGCCCATGCGTCGGGCGCGAGCCAACGGCAGTAACCGCCGTGCTGGACCCACAACGCCGGCAGCGTCATGTGGTACGTCAGCGAATCCCAGGCCGCCGGCGGCAGCAGCAACGCGCGCGCGAGTTGCAGCAGCAGCACCGCGCCGAGGATCACCGCGAGCACGCCTGCGGGGGCGTGTTGCATCGCGCGCAGAACGCTGCCCGCAGCCGATGTGGTCGCCGTTGGACGCGGACCCGACCACCGGCGGCACACGCCGGCGAGCGCGAGCATGCTCGCGGTCACGGCCAGCGGATGGAACAGCTGCAGGAACAGCAGCGCCGCCATCACGACGACGACCAACCACGCCGCGATCAGGCCGCCCGCGACGAGCTGCACGCCGAGCGACTGGTCCGGCAGCAGGCGCCGCGTCAGCGTCGCCGAGGCGTGCAGCACCGCCCCCGTCGACACGATCAGCATGACCGCCGCGGCACACGTTGCCAGGAAACTCGCGGGGTCGGGCATGGTCGAGGGCGCGCAGATCATCTCAGTACTTGAGCGCCAGCTCGATCGCGTCGAGCTTGTAGCGGCTGATCAGTTCGTACCACTGGCGCGTCGTGATGCGGCGCTGCTTCGTGAGACGGCGGCGCGCCATCAGCATCGACGGCAGCCGCCACATTGCCGCGCTGTAGGCGCGCGCCATGACGAGGAACAGCTGCCCCCACGAGTACTCCTTGACGAACTCGGCCGAGATGCCGCTGTGCGTGGCCGCCGCGTAGGCCTGCATCAGGTAGCGGTTCAGCGTGAACAGCGGACTCATCACGAGCACGAACCGCGGCAGCAGCTTGACGGCGTTCCAGATGCGGTTGCGCTCGACGTGGTAGGCCTTGAACTTCGAGTAGTTGCCGGCCGTCGCCGACTTGTGATGGCGCACGCGCGCCGTCGGCAGGTACCAGCACTTCCAGGCCGCGAGCTGGCCGCGCATGCCGAGGTCGAGGTCCTCGAGGTAGCAGAAGTAGACCTCGTCGAAGCCGCCGAGCTCGTCGAGCATGCGCTTGCGGTACGCGCACGCGCAGCCGTGTGGCGCGAGCACTTCTTCGGGCCGGTCGTACTGGCCGAGATCCTTCTCCTGCCAGCCGCGCGGGCGGCAGACGCCGTCCGGGTAGATCAGGAGCCCGACCGAGTCGATGATGTGCGGCTCCTCGAGGCGGTTGATATGACAGGCCAGCATGCCGATCTCGTCGCGGCCCGCGACGAACTTCATGAGCTCGGCGATCGCGTCCGGCTCGGCGACCGCGTCGTTGTTGAGCAGGAACACCCATTCGCCCTTCGCGACCGCGAAGCCCAGGTTGTTGCCGCGCGCGAAGCCCTCGTTGCGCGCGTTCTGCACGACGCGCAGGCGCTCGCCGTACTGCGTGCGGGCTCGCTCTGCGCTGCCGTCCGCGCTCGCGTTGTCGACGAGAATGACCTCGACGTTCGGCCACGACTGCGCGAACAGCGACTTCAGGCAGTCGTCCAGCATCGTGCCGCCGTTCCAGTTGACGACGACCGCGCTGACCAGCGGTTGTGTCCCGGTCATGAGGCTCCGGTGACCGCGGCCGGCGTCGCGACCGGTGCATGGCCGGGCTTGCGACCCGTCACGAAGAGAGTCGACGCGAGGCGATGGGCTTCCGGGAAGTGCTGCAGCAACAGGTCGCCGAACTTCAGCGGGAACAGTATCGCCGTCGCGAGGCCCTTGATCAGCACGTAACCGCGCGGGTACCTGCAGCCGCTCGCGACGTAGGCCCACTCCGACATCACGTTGACCATCGCCGAGCACGGTCCGGCGTGGATTCCCGTGCGCACGTCGTCGAACGCCGCGAACTTGGTCTCGAGTCCCTGCCGCGACCAGCGCCGGTAGTCGCCCGGATGGCCGTGGTACGGAAACAGGAACGGCACCGTGAAGTAGAAGCGGCCACCCGGAGCCAGCGTACGCATGGTCTCCGCGACGACGCGCGCCGGCTCCGCGAGATGCTCGAACACGACTTCGCAGAGCACTCCCGCGAGCGAGCCATCGGCGATCGGCAACCGATGGGCATCGGCCACGACGTCGACGCCGGGGAAGTCGTCGACGTCGAGATGCAGCGCGCCGGGAATCCGTTGCACGCCGCTGCCGATCACGAGCAGCGGGCGCGGTCCGGCAACCACCTCGCTGCGTGCCCGTCGCCAGGCCCGGCCCGGCGAGAACTCGGAGCTCACGATCCGTCGCAGCGCCTTGACCGCGCGCGCGGGCCGCCGATACCCCCTGACCATCGAGCTGCCGTCCGGTGTCGCGAGCTGCCGCCGGACCGGATGGTCCGCTGCAAGGAACTGCACGACGTCACCGCGGCACACGAAGCCCGCGCTGCACGTCGTGCATTGCAGTCGTTCGCCATGGTCCCGCAGCGGACTCTTGCACTGGGGACAAGCGAGCAGCGACCACCACTCGGGTCGGTGCTGGGGAGGGGTCATGCCGCGAGCATGGCGGCTGCATTGGACAGGGGCAACGGCGCTCTGATGCGGAGAACGGTGCGCCATTGCGCAATGGAAGGTGTCGCGCCCTTCGCTACTGTTCCGGCGCTACCGTTCCCACGCTGATGGCGTCCTGCCCCCTGTGCCAATCGACCGACACGCGGATCCGTTGGACCAGGCTGCCGGACCGGCTGTTCCGCACGACCGACGAACGCTTCGACGTCGGCGCGTGCCGTGCGTGCGGCTCGCGCTTCCTCGCGCCACTGCCACCGAACGAACGGCTCGCGAGCTACTACCCCGACGGCTACTGGGTCGGCACGGCCGACGGCGGTGAGGATCCCGGACGCAAGCAGCGTGGCCTGCTCGAGGCCTATCGCCGGTTCGTGCTGCGTGACCACGTGCGCTTCGTCGGCCGCGTCGTGCAGAGCCAGCGCACCCGCGGGCAGCAGGTGCGTGTGCTAGACGTCGGCTGCGGCGACGGCTCGTTCCTGCAAGCCCTCGGCGTGGCCGAGTGTGTCGGCATGGACATGTCGCAGGCAGCGCTTCGCGCGGCCGCGGCGCGAGGCATCGAGGGCGTGCAGGGCACGCTCGCTGACGGCGTGCTGCCGCCGCAGTCGTTCTCGCTCGTCACGGCGTTCCACTTCCTCGAGCACGTGCATCCGCCGGAGCCGGTGCTCGCCGCGATGCGCGAGCTGCTGCAGCCGGGCGGCGATCTCGTGCTGCAGGTGCCGAACGTGCGCAGCTGGCAGGCCGCGCTGCTCGGTCGCTGGTGGGGCGGACTCGACGTGCCGCGCCACCTGATCGACTACTCGGATCGCAGCCTGATCGCGCTGCTCGAGCGATGCGGGTACTCGGTCGTCGCCGTGAACCACCACTGCCTGCGCGACAACCCGACGACGCTCGCGAACAGTCTCGTGCCGCGGCTCTACCCGCCCGCGCGCATCTCGCGCGGCGGCGCGGACCACGGGCTCGGCGCCCTGCTCGCGAACCTCGGCTACCTCGCCGTGACGATGGCGTGCACGCCGTTCGCGGTGCTCGAGAGCCTGTTCGGACGCGGCGCGTCCGTCATGGTGCACGCGCGGCCGAAGACTTGAGGCGGAGGCGGGTCAGACCGCTCGGGACCGGTAAGCCAGCCGCAACAAGATCACCGCCGCGGGCAGCACGGGGATTCCTTCGAAGATCGTGGATCGATGCGCGCGACCGGCGATGAGGCCGCTGCCGCGGCGTCGGATCTCCTTGAGTTCTTCCGGCCGCAGCTGCGTCGTCCACTTCACTTCGACGAGCTGCAGCTTCCGTCGCTCCAGCCAGGCAATGTCGATCTCGCCTGCACCCTTGATGTAGTAGACATCTGCGAACCGCGCGACGTGAGCCGCGAACACTCCCTCGAGATCGCGCTGCAGCCGCGCATCACTGTCGAGCCGATCGTCCCCAGCGAGCCACGCCAGCACCGCGCGGTGGATGAACGGGTCGGCGAAGAACACCTTGCGCGCCTTCTTGGGAGCCGGCCCATGCTTGTGCTCGGCCAGTGCCGGCACGACGAGCAGGGCGTCCATGCGTTCGAGGATGTTGACATAGTCGGCGACGGTCTTCGGGTGGTCGATCGACAGTTCCTTGGCGAACGAGTTCCACGTCACCTGGGAACCCTGCCGCCGATCGACTCCGGTCAGCACCTCGCGCAGGTACCGCTCGCTGCGGTCGAGCCGCAGCACGTCACCGCGGATCCAATCGGCATAGGTGCGCAGAGTCGCCGTCGTCACCTCACCGGAACGAGCCAGGTCGTTGATTGCGGGCAGGAACCCTCCGGTGATGTGGTAGTCGCGCAGCTCGGCTTCCAGCGCCGCCACGAGCTCGCCTGCTTCGACCGGCTCCGCCAGCCCGGCCGCGGCGCAGGTATCGAGGCCGGGAGCGTCCACCTTGCCCCGCAAGCGGCAGAACTCGAAGAACGACAGAGGGCGCAAGTGGAAGTCGACGATCTCGGCCGAGCCTCGTCGCCCCGGCAAGCGCTTCAAGCTGTCTTCGATCAGCAGGTGATCGGAGCCGCTGGCCAACGTGAAGCACGCATCGAGGGTGCCAGCGTCCGCAAGGAACTTCACGATGCGGTCCCAGCCGTCGACGTAGGTCACTTCATCGAGCAGCAACCAGCAGAAGCGGCCACCCTCACCGATCGCCGCCAACAGGTCCGACAACACCCTACGCAAGTCTTCGGCGTCGACGAACGGTTCGCAGGTGACGTAGGCCATTCGCTCCGTGGCGATTCCTTCTTCGAGCAGTCTGGCCATCAGCTGCTTGAGCAACGTGCTCTTGCCGACCTGGCGTCCGCCGACGAGCGTGTAGATGCCCGGAGTGTGCAACGGCAGTTCTTTGACGAGCGCCGCCTGATGGACGAACGGGTTGGCCCGCATCCGCTGGAGGGTCGGATCGGAGCGGAGGAACACGTCGCGCCCTTGCCATTGCAGGTTGTGCGGCTGCAGTCTTGGATCGGGTAACATGTGGGGGGCCAGGAATGGGCTCGATCGATGAATAAGTTTAGGCATTCATGGGTGACTAAGTTTAGGCATTACTAGAAAATGTCGAAACATGCCAATTAGCATGATCTTACGACTCGGTTCGGTGCCGGCATCGACCGCCGCACGCCTGAGTCGGCGGGCTCAGGCTGGCCAAGATGTCCGCTGGAACTCGAGCAGCGACCGCCGGACACCCTCGACAAGCGGCGTGCACGGCAGGCGCGGAAAGAACGCTTGGATCGCGTGGTCGTCGAGGTCGCTGACGAACAGGTTCTCGGTTGCGTCGCTCGCGATCGAGAGCCTGCAGCTCGCTCCCATGCCGAGCTCCGTGGCGGCCTTCTCGATCAGCGCGAGGAACGTCGCGACCTCGACCGTCGTGCCGCGGATGTTGAACGCCGCGAAGCCTTCGAACGGCGCCGTCGTCACGGCCGCGAAGTGAGCGCCGACGTCCTCGACGAAGTGGTAGTTCTCACGGCCGCGGTACGGCATCAGGAACGGCATCACGGTCCCGCGCGCGGCGCCCGCAGCGACCTGCTTCATCGCAGTCGTCGGCGCGGCCGTGCGGCCGCGGTCGCGGCCCTTGCCGTACGTCGTGTTGAGCCGCAGGCAGACCGTCGGCACGCCCGTGCGCTGCGCGAACAGCCGGCACAGGTGCTCGCCGGCGAGCTTCCAGACGCCGTAGCGGTTCGGCGGCTGCAGCGGATCGCTCTCGTGCACGACCGGTCCCGGATACAGCGAACGCGGCCCGTAGACCGCCGCCGAGCTCGCGAACACGAAGCGCTGCAACGGCACGGCGAGCCGTTCGCAGGTCTCGAGCAGCACCTGCGTGCCGCCGACGTTGACCAGCAGCCCGCGCGCAGGGTCCGCGTCGCAGTCGGGACTCTGCAGCCCGCCGAGATGCACGACGTGCGTCGGGTTGTGCTCCGCGACGACGCGGCGGATTGCGTCCGGCTCGCCGAGGTCCGCGGCCGCGAGCACGACGCGCGCGTCGAGCGGCGACGGCAGCCACAGCGGCAGCAGGCCCGGAGTCGCGTTGCGCGAAGCGACGACGACGCGGCCTGCGCCGGCGGCCAGCAGGTCGCGCACGGTGACGGCGCCGATGCAGCCCGTGCCGCCCGTCACGAGGATCGCAGCGCCGTTCATGCGGACTGCAGCCGCAAGATCGCCTTCGGCGTGCGCGCCGCGATCGAGTCGGCCATCGCGGTCATCGCGTTCTCGAACGCGTAGACCTGCGTGTAGTCCTCGACCGGCAGCACACCGCGCTGCAGCAGCCGCTGCGCGTTGTCGTAGTCCTCGTGGCTGCTGCCCATGACACCCTGCATCGACTGCCCCGAACGCGTGAATGCCGTCGCGCCGAACGCGACGTCGCACGGATAGGTCGCGATCGTGCAGATCGTGCCCTCGGGCTGCACGGCGAGCCCCGCGGTCGAGAGCGCCTGCGGCGCGCCCGAGCACTCGATCAACACGTCGACGAGGCCGTCTTCGAATCCATCGCCGAAGCGTGTGCCGTCGAGTGCTTCGACGCCCTGTCGCAGCCGTTCGTGCAGTGGTGCCTCGGGCGTCACGACGATCGGCACGAAGCCGCGCCTCTGCGCGAGCGCGAGCCGCACCTCGCGGTCGCGCTCGATGCCCGTGATCGCGACGCGAGCGCCGGCCTCGCGCGCGAGCTCGGCCGCCATGAGGCCCATGATGCCGCAGCCCGAGACGACGACGTCCTGGCCTGGCTGGATGCCGCACTTGCGCAGCACGCCCTGTGCGACGACCGACAGCGGCTCGACGAGTGCCGCCTGCAGCGGGGTGATGCCGGGCTGCAGCGGGATGCAGCGGTCGACTTCGAGGATCGCGCGCGTGGCGAGCGCGCCGTCGCGGTGGAAGCCGATGATGCGACGCCGGCGGCAGTAGTTCCACTTGCCGCGCCGGCAGCCGCGGCAGCGTGGATCCTGGCAACCGCGCATCGCGAGGCCGCAGACGACGTCGCCGACCTTCATGCCGGCGTGACCTTCGGCACCCTTGCCGAACCCGACGATGCGCGCGCTGAACTCGTGCCCGAGCGTTCGCGGCCGCTGCACCCACGCGAAGTTCGGCTTGCCAAGCGAGGCACTGTTGTCGGAGCCGCAGACGCCCGCGAACAGCGGCTCGACGAGCACTTCGCCGGGGCCCGGATCGGGGATCACGACGTCCTGCATCGCGAGGTTGCCGGTCGGCGGGGTGGTCGCCGGATCGATCGGTGCGGTGCCGACGAGGCGCAGGGCAGCGACGGTTTGCGTCATGGTTCCCTCTGCGCTCAGCCGCGGTCGACGTCGACCCACTGCCTGTTGCCCGCGGACTTCAGCACCGCTTCGCAGACCTGCTGCGTCTGCTGCGCCTTCTGGAACGTCGGCTCGGCCGGCTTGCCGGTCGCGAGGCCGTCGAGGAAGTCCGCGATCTGGTGCACGAACGAGTGCTCGTAGCCGATCTGCAGGCCCGGGACCCACCAGTGGCTCATGTACGGCATCTCGCGGTCGGTCACGTGGATCGACCTCCAGCCGCGCACGACCGTCTCGTCGCGGTGATCGAAGTACTCGAGGCGGTGCAGGTCGTGCAGGTCCCAGCGGATCGATGCATGCTCGCCGTTGATCTCGAACGTGTAGAGGGCCTTGTGGCCGCGCGCATACCGCGTCGACTCGAATGTGCCGAGCGAGCCGTTCGCGAACCTCGCGAGGAACGCGCACGCATCGTCGATGCCGACCTTCTCGACCTTGCCGGTCAGGTTGTGCCTGCGCTCCTTGATGAACGTCTCGGTCATCGCGGTCACGCACTCGATGCCGCCGTTGAGCCAGAGCGCCGTGTCGATGCAGTGCGCGAGAAGGTCGCCCGTGACGCCGCTGCCCGCGACCTGCTTGTCGAGGCGCCAGAGGCCGGCACCCCCCTGCGGCAGTTGCGCCGAGATCGTCCAGTCCTGCAGGAACACGGCGCGGTAGTGGAAGATCGTGCCGAGCTTGCCCGCGTCGATCAGCTGCTTCGCGAGCGTCACGGCCGGCACGCGGCGGTAGTTGTACCAGACGATGTTCGGGACCTTGGCGCGCTCGACCGCGGCGACCATCTCGGCGCCTTCGCTTGCTGTGCGCGCGAGTGGTTTCTCGCACAGCACGGCCTTGCCGGCCGCAGCCGCGGCCAGCGCGATTTCGCGGTGCGTGTCGTTCGGCGTGCAGATGTCGACCGCGTCGATGTCCTTGCGCTCGACGAGGCGGCGCCAGTCGGTCTCGGTCGACTCGAAGCCCCAGCGCTCCGCGAACGCGGTGACGTCCGCGCGCGTGCGCGCGCACACGGCCTTGAGCACGGGCTGCAGCGGGAGGTCGAAGAAGTTGCCGACCTTGCGGTAGGCGTTGCTGTGCGCGCGGCCCATGAAGCCGCAACCGATCAGGCCGACGTTCCAGGGTTTCCGGGTCATTGCAGATCTCCGTTCCGATCCTTCGAAATGCGTGGCGACCTCTCGACGGTCACGACCAGCCGTGCGTGTCGCGGACCTTCAGCATCGCGGCGAGGATGTCGTTCCAGGTCTGCTGGGTCTCCATGACCTTGTTCGGGAACATGCAGCCGTCCCAGCACAGGTGCTGCACGGTGCGCGTCGGCTGACCCTTCTCCTTGAGCCAGAAGCCCGCGTGGTGCGTGATGTCGAGCTTGCCGTTCGTGTCCTTCGGCAGGCAATGGCGGCCCGTCTTGTCGTGCGAGCCCGAGCCGAACACCGTGGCGTCGTTCTGCGCGATGTGCAGGTCGAACGTCCACGGCCGCAGCGCCGTCGTCATCTGCGTGTAGGCCTTGTCGAGCACGGCGCGGTCCTTCCAGTCGTAGCCCTCGGGCAGCAGCCGATCCTCGGGCGCGTTGTAGCCGAGCGTGTAGAGCAGCGTGTGCGCCATGTCGGCCTGGAAGCCGATCAGGCCCTTGCGGTCGCAGAGCTCGAGCAGCTCGACCATGCGCTTCCAGCTGTGCATGCCGCCCCAGCAGATCTCACCTTCGGCGGCGAGCCGTTCGCCGTGGTCCTTCGCGATGTCGGCGGCGGCGCGGAACGTCGCGGCGATCGTCCTCTGGTTCGCGGCGGGGTCCTTGCTCCAGTCGCCGACGCTGCACGCGGAATCGATGCGGATGATGCCGTAGCGTCGCACGCCGATCTCGCGCAGCTTCTTGCCGATCCTGCAGGCCTTCTTGACCTGGGTCAGGAACGCGGCGCGGTCCTTCTCGGTGCCCATCGCGGAGCCGCCGCCGGTCGGCGGCCAGACGGGTGCGACGAGCGAGCCGATCACGAGGCCGCGGCGCGAGACCTTGTCGGCGAGCTCGCGCAGCTCCTCGTCGGTCGCGTCGATGCTCGTGTGCGGCGCGCAGAGGAAGAGGTCGACGCCGTCGAACTTGCGACCATCGACCTCGGCCTTCGCCGTGAAGTCGATCATCGTGTCGAGGTCGATCGGAGGGTGATCGGTGCCCGGCTCCTTGCCGACGAGTCCGGGCCAGGTCGCATTGTGCAGCTTCGGGAACGCGTGGACGTGCTTGGTGGGCATGGGAGGGCCAAGGGGCGAGAGGTCTCGCGACTCTACTTGCGCGTGCCATGGGCCTGAAGCACCCCCCGTGCTTCGTTGCCAACGCGGTGCCGCGCGCGCCGGGCCGTGCGTTGCTGGCGCGCCGGCCCGGCGGCAGCGGGCGCCGCTACAGCAGCGGGATGCGCAGCGCGTTCGACGTCGCGAGTGGCCAGCTCTGCGACGGCTCGAGCACGACCCACTGGGCAAACAGCGTCTGCCCGCTCAGTGCTGGCACGTTCGGGAGCGGCAATGGCGCCTCGAGGACTCCGGTGGGCACTGTCCACGTCCATCCCACCGTGCCGGCACTGAAGATCTCGAACGCCGGCGTCATGCCGAGCTCGAGGTTGAACGCGGTCGGGCCCGTGGCAGGCGCCCGGTCCCACATCAGGTACGCGGGCGTTCCCGGCGTCGCTCCCGTGAGCGTCAGGCGGAACCACGCTTCGCCGAGTCGCGGCGCGAACGGTGCGTGCGCCACGAGCTGGCCCGATGGCGTGAACTCACCCTGCCCGATCGAGGCGACGAGGCGGCCGTTCTGCGAGCCGAGCGTCGGCCGGTCGAACGGCTGGATGCCCGCCGCGATGCGCGGATCCGTCAGCGTCTGGAGCAGCGCGATGATCGCGTCCTTCTCGGGGACCGTGTAGTTGCGAGGCGTCAGGTTGGGCGCCTGGTTGATGTGGGAGTCGCCGCCGCGATCGTAGAAGTCGAGCACGTCGCGCAAGGTGTCGGCGCGGCCGTTGTGGAAGTAGGGCGCCGTCAGCTCGACGTTGCGCAGGCTCGCGACGCGGAACTTGCCCGCGTCCGAAACCACGGCCGTGGCGGTCTGGCGGCCCGGGTCCTCGATCGGGGGACGGACGCCGATGTTGTGGAACACGAGACGGACGGGCTGTTGCGAGCCGTAGTAGCCAGTCGACACCATGGTCATCTGTCCGGCGATCGGCCCCTCCTGGAGCACGCGTTGCTCGAAGTCACCGTGGCAGCTGTGGCACGAGGTCGCGCCGCTGGCCGGGCTCGTGAACAACTGGAGCCCGAGCTGCTCTTGCGCAGTCAGCTGGGCCTGGCCGTGCAGGTGCAGATCCCACTTCGACCGATCGGAGTTCAGCGTGCGCAGGTAGCAGGCGATCGAGTCGACGATCCTCTGCTGGGTGACCTGTGCGGTGCCGAAGGCGATCTGGAACAAGTCGGGATAGGTGCGACCCGCGATGAAGTTCTGCAGGCGCGCCGGCAGGTTGCTCGCGAACACGAGCGGCGTCGAGCCGGTGACCTTCTGGATCACCTGGGTCCAGGTGCGGCCGAAGTGACTCATCTCGACAGGGTTCAGGATCGGGCCGCTGATCAGCTGCTCGAGCGATGCCTTGCTGCCGTCGTACAGCAGGTGCGTGTGGTAGCCGCTGTTGATCACCGTTGGCGAGCGCCGCGGCGTGACGTTGGGGCCGAAGCCGTGCGTCGCGTTGGCCACCATGCTGCCGTTCGACAAGATGATCCCGACGCCAGGCGAGCCGCGCTGGTCGTCCGCGGTCCCGAGCAGACCATCGAGACCGGGATTGACGGCGTCTGTGGTTCGTACGTCGATTCCGCCGCGAGCGAGATCATGGCACGTTGCGCAGGCAACCGTGCTCGTCGAGGACAACTGCTCCTCGAAGAACAGGGTCATGCCCAGCAGCTCCTTCTGCACCGTCTGTGGATTGCCGGGCGGCGAGAGGGGCGGTGGGAAGTTGGTTTGGGCAACCGCGGCGGTGATCCAAAGCGAAGCAAAACCGAAAGCGCGTAGCATCGGAACTCCTCTTTGTGCTCCTCGGGATCCGAGGACGGGGTAGGCACCGCGAGCGCGGGGACATGGCTCGCGGCAAGGGCAAACCGTGACCGCCGGCACTCTAATCAACGCCGGCCCCGGCGGCAGGCCGGCGCTTCTGCACCTCTGAACGTCTACAGCAGCGGGATGCGCAGTGCGCGGAGCCTTCTGCCTTCGCTCGGTCTACCACCGCCGCACTGGCGGCGGTGGTCGATCAGGTCCGGCGCTTCTTACAGCAGCGGGATGCGCAGCGCGTTCGAAGTCGCGAGTGGCCAGCTCTGCGACGGCTCGAGCACGAGCCACTGGGCGAACAGCGTCTGCCCACTCAGTGCCGGCACGTTCGGCAGCGGCAATGGTGCCTGCAGGATTCCGCCGGGCATCATCCACGTCCACTCGACGGTGCCGGCTGCGAAGATCTCGAACGCCGGCGTCATGCCGAGCTCGAGGTTGAACTGCTGTGGGCTCGTGGCTGGCGCGCGATCCCACATCAAGAAGGCCGGCGTTCCCGGCGTGGCGCCGGTGAGCGTCAGGCGGAACCACGCTTCGCCGAGTCGCGGCGCGAACGGGGCGGTTGCCTGGAGCTGGCCCACGGGCGTGAACTCGCCCTGACCGATCGAGGTCACGAGACGGCCGTTCTGCGAGCCGAGCGTCGGCTTGTCGAACGGTTGGACTCCGGCGGCGAGGCGCGGATCCGTCAGCGTCGCGAGCAGCGCGACGATCGCGTCCTTCTCGGGGATGGTGTAGTTGCGGACCGTCAGGTTCGCGGCCTGGTTGACGTGGAAGTCGCCGCCGCGATCGTAGAAGTCGAGGACGTCGCGCAGGCTGCCGAATCGGCCGTTGTGGAAGTAGGGAGCGGTCAGCTCGACGTTGCGCAGGCTGGCGACGCGGAACTTGCCCGCGTCAGCGGCCGTGCCCGTCGTGGTCTGGCGGCCTGGATCCTCGACCGGGGGACGGATGCCGACGTTGTGGAACACGAGCCGGATCGGCAGCGGCGAGCCATACGGGCCACTCGACACCATCGTCATCTGTCCGGCGATCGGTCCTTCGTTGACCACGCGTTGTTCGAAGTCACCGTGGCAGGTGTGGCACGAGGTGGCGCCGTTCGCCGGGCTCGTGAACAGGTTGAGCCCGAGCTGCTCCTGCGCAGTCAGCTGTGCCTGGCCGTGGAGATGCAGGTCCCACTTCGACTGATCGGAGTTCAGCGTGCGCAGGTAGTTCGCGATCGCGTCGACGATCCTCGGTTGCGTGACCTGAGACGTGCCGAAGGCGATGTTGAACAGGTCAGGGTAGGTGCGACCGTTGATGAAGTTCTGCAGGCGCGCGGGCAGGTTGCTCGCGAACACCAGCGGCGTCGAGGCGGCGAGCTTCTGGGTCACGTCGTTCCAGGTGCGACCGTAGTGGGCCATCTCGACAGGGTTCAGGATGGGTCCCGCAATCAGCTGCTCGAGCGACGTCTTGCTGCCGTCGTAGAGGAGGTGCGTGTGGTAGCCACTGTTGACCACCGTCGGCGCGCGCCGTTTCGTGATGCTCGGGCCGAAGCCGTGCGCGGGCGTCGCCAGCATGCTGCCGTTCCACAGGATCGTCCCGACGCCAGGCGAGCCGTTCTGGTCGTCCGCGGTTCCGAGCAAGCCATCGAGGCCGGGATTGACGGCGTCTACGGTTCGCGTGTCGATTCCTCCGCGCGCCAGGTCATGGCACGTCGCGCAGGCCACCGTGCTCGTCGAGGACAGCTGCTCCTCGAAGAACAGGGCCATGCCGAGCAACTCCTTCTGTGCCGTCTGTGGATTGCCAGGTGGGGAGACTGGCGGGGGGAAGTTGGTCTGAGCGACCGCAGCCGTGGCGATCCACAGCGAAGAAAAGCCGAAAGCGCAAGCGCGTAGCATCGGAACTCCTCTTGTTTGCTCCTCGGGATTCGAGGAGCGGGTTTTCGGGCGCCGCGATCGAGGGGGCTTGAGGGCACGCGGCGAAGGGCAGAACCGGGACCGCGAGCAATTCTAATTCCCCTCGAGCCACGAGGGTAGTAGCAGTAGCGCGGCGCCGTGCAGTGCCCTTATTCCCACAGAACCCGACCGGTAACCGACGACTGCTGTCCATTGGCCGACGTCCTCGGCCGGAACGCGCTGCGGTCTTCGAGCCATTGTCGAACGGACCGCTTCCGCGTGGAGGCGAGCGCGATCGCTCGCACTACCTCCGCCGCGACGTGCAGGGCTCCGTTCTGCGGTGTGGCGAGCAAGTAGTTGTGGATCACGGCGATGCGGTTGCCGCACGCGTCGTTTGACCGGTGCGACACCTCGCGCATCGAGCTCGGCGTCGCCGCGCGATCCGGTCCGGTCGCACGGCACGAGGAAGGGTTCACGACAGGGCGGTTCGCCCGCGGCGAGACACACTTGGCACAGCAAAAGCACGTCGCAGGCGGTGGTGGCCACGTCGCGCATTGCGTGCCGCCGAGCTCGTGTAGCCGTCGCGTTACGTTAGCGACGAGCTGCAGGGGCGCCCCGCCTGCGGCTGCGGACGCTTCTCGTGCCGGTGCAGCTTCTCGAGTCCTGCGACGACGCCCAGGTCCTCGTGTCGTCGCGAGGCCTTCTCGTTGGCGATCGACTGCCTCGAAGCCGGCACGCGTGGATGTCCCCCGCCGTCCTCGGGCTGGCCGTGGAACGAGACCGCGTAGGCCCGTGACGGGAACTCCGCACGCTCGATGCGACCTTCATCCCACCGCGCCTCGCCGCTATGGTCTTTCGCCCCATGACCGAGCCAAGCAAGGTGCTCGCCACGTTCACGGTGAATGGCGAGCCACACGAGGTGGCGTTCCCGCCGCACAAGACGCTGCTCGAAGTGCTGCGCGAGGAGATGGGACTCACGGGTACCAAGCATGGCTGCGAGCTCGGCGAGTGCGGTGCCTGCACGGTGCAGGTCGACGGCACGCCGATCCTGAGCTGCCTCATGCTCGCGATCGACGCGGTCGGCAGGCAGGTGCGCACGGTCGAAGGGCTCGCCGACAAGGCCGAGCTTTCGCTGCTGCAGCACGCGTTCGCGGACCTCGGGGCGGCGCAGTGCGGCTACTGCACGCCGGGCATCCTGATGACGGCCGACGCGCTGCTGCGCGCGAACCAGGATCCGACGCGTGAAGAGATCAAGCAGTGCCTCGCCGGGAACCTGTGCCGCTGCACGGGTTACCTGAAGATCTTCGAAGCCGTCGAGCTCGCGGCCGCGCGCGGCCGCGGTGAACAGCGGGAGCCGAGCAAGGAGTCGATCTATGGTTCTTGACGATCCCGTGAAGCGGGAGGCTCCCGTCTCGCGCACCGAGACGCCCTGGCATCACGACGTGAAGAAGGACGACCTGCGCGTGATCGGCAAGCCGATCCGCAAGGTCGACGCGCGCAGCAAGGTCAGCGGTCTCACGCGCTTCGCGGACGACCTGTCGCTGCCGCGCATGCTGCACATGAAGCTCTTGCGCAGCACGATGGCGCACGCCGAGATCGTGCACATCGACACGAAGAAGGCCCGGGCACTGCCCGGCGTGAAGGGCATCCTGACCGGAAAGGACCTGCCGATCCCGTTCGGCATCCTGCCCGTGAGCCAGGACGAGCACGCGTTGTGTCCCGACCGCGTGCGCTTCGTCGGCGACCCGGTCGTCGCGATCGCGGCGACCGAGGAGGAGATCGCGTGGGACGCGTGCCGCCTCGTCGAGGTCGAGTACCGCGAGCTGCGCACGATCGGCGGCATCCACGAGGCCGCCGCGAACGACGAGCCGCGCCTGCACGACTACGGCGTGCGCGGCAACATCCACCGGCTCGAGAACCTCGAGTTCGGCGACCTCGACGACGGCTTTCAGCGCGCTGCGCGCGTGCGCGAGGACACGTTCTTCTTCGAAGGCAACACGCACATGCCGATGGAGCAGCACGCGACGCTGGCGCACTTCGACAAGGACGGCAAGCTGACCGTCTGGTCGAGCACGCAGACGCCGCACTACCTGCACAAGGCGCTCGCGCGCACGCTGCACCCGCTGCCGGCCCACCACATCCGCGTCATCGCGTGTCCGAACGGCGGCGGCTTCGGCGGCAAGAGCGATCCGTTCAACCACGAGATCGCGGCCGCGAAGATGGCGATGCTGACGGGCCGGCCGGTCAAGATCGCGCTGACGCGCGAAGAAGTGTTCTGGTGCCACCGAGGCCGCCACCCGGTGCTGATGCGCAGCCGCATCGGCGTCTCGAAGACGGGGCGCATCACGGCGCTCGACTTCGAGAGCTACCTCGATGGCGGCGCCTACGGCAGCTATGGCACGGCGAGCACGTTCTACACGGGTGCTCTGCAGACCGTGACCTACGCGGTCGAGAACTACCACTTCCGCGGAGTGCGCTTCTTCACGAACAAGGCGCCGTGCGGGCCCAAGCGCGGCCACGGTACGCCGCAGCCGCGCTTTGCACTCGAGGTGCAGCTCGACAAGGTCGCGTGCGACCTCGGGCTCGACCCGGCCCAGGTGCGGCTCGACAACTTGACACCGCGCGACTCGCTGACCGCGAACTTCCTGCGCATCGGCTCGATGGGGCTCGGCGCGTGCATCGAGAAGGTCACAGCGGGCTCGGGCTGGAAGCAGCGGCGCGGCAAGCTCGGCCGGCAGCCGAACGGCAGGTACCGCGGGCTCGGGCTCGCGTGCAGCAGCTACCTCTCGGGTGCGGGCCTGCCGATCTACTGGAACGGCATGCCGCACTCGGGCGTGCAGCTGAAGCTCGACCGCAGCGGTCTCGTCACGGCGTTCTGCGGCAGCACCGACATCGGCCAGGGCAGCGACAGCGTGCTCGGCTGGATCATCGGCGAAGTGCTCGGCATCGACCCGCTCGGCATCAAGGTCGTCACGAGCGACACGGACCTGACGCCAGTCGACCTCGGCAGCTACAGCTCGCGCGTGACCGTGATGACCGGCAACGCCGCGATGCAGGCCGCGGAGCGTGCGCGCGAGATCGTCGCGAAGGGTGCTTCCGAGAAGCTCGGCGTGCCGGCCGGCCGGCTCGTGTTCGCCGACGCGCGCGTGTTCGACGCCGAGGAGCCCGGCAAAGGCATGACGTTCCAGGAGGCCGTCTGCGCGGCCGAAGCGCGCTTCGGCACGATCGGCACGGTCGGCAGCTACACGCCGCCACAGGCGGCCGCGAAGTTCCGCGGCGGCGGCGTCGGGCCGAGCCCGAGCTACAGCTACTCGGCGGCCGTCGTCGAGGTCGAGGTCGACGCCGAGACCGGCATCTACACGGTGCCGAAGGTGTGGATCGCCCACGATATCGGCAGGGCACTGAACGCCGCGGTCGCGATGGGCCAGATCGAGGGCTCCGTCTACATGGGGCTCGGCGAAGCGATGATGGAGGAGATGGCCTACCGCGATCGCTCGCACAAAGGCCACCGCATCTTCGTGCACAAGATCCCCTCGCTGCTCGAGTACAAGAGTCCGACGTCGCTCGAGATGCCCGAGATCGTGACCTACGTCGTCGAGGATCCGGATCGCAACGGACCGTTCGGGGCGAAGGAGGTCGGCCAGGGCCCGCTGCTGCCGATGATGCCCGCGGTGGCGAACGCGGTCTTCGACGCGGTCGGCGTGCGCGTCGACGAGATCCCGGTCTCGTTCGAGAAGGTGTTCGCGGCCCTGCAGAGCAAGAAGGAAGGCAAGGACGCGCGCTTCGGCCCTGCGCTCGACGCGAGCGGTGTGCCGGTCGTCGACTTCGGCGAGTCGCTGAAGATCAGGACGCCGTGGCAGGGTGGCGACGGCACCGCGTGGAACGAGCCCAAGCGCGACAAGAAGGCGGCCAGGTAGGCGATCACCAACGAGACGACGATGCTCCGACTGCCCACGTTCACCTACCACCGCCCGAAGACCGCGGCC
The DNA here is from genome assembly GCA_036376355.1 of Planctomycetota bacterium. Classification (GTDB taxonomy): domain Bacteria; phylum Planctomycetota; class UBA1135; order UBA1135; family UBA2386; genus DASVAL01. The sequence continues at coordinate 10,241 of DASVAL010000061.1, read as the reverse complement.
GATGCCGTGCGCATCGCGAGCGAGCACGGCAAGGACGCGATGTACGTCGCGGGCGGCACCGACCTGTACCCGAACATGAAGCGCCGCCACCAGACGCCGGCGCACGTGATCTCGCTGGCCGCGGTGCCGGGCCTGAACACCGTCGAGGTGCAGAAGGACGGCCGTACTTCGATCGGCGCGATGGTCCGCCTCGCGACGCTCGAGCACCACGCACACCTGCTCGAGCACCATCCGGCGTTCGCGCACGCCGTGCGCGAGATCAGCACGCCGCTGTTGCGCAACATGGGCACGATCGGCGGCAACCTGCTGCTCGACACACGCTGCACCTACTACGACCAGTCGCACGAGTGGCGCGAGTCGATCGACTTCTGCATGAAGAAGGACGGCGCGATCTGCTGGGTCGCGCCGGGCAGTCCACGCTGCTGGGCCGTGCAGAGCTCGGACACGGTGCCGGTCGCCTGCGCGATGGAGGCCGAGGTCGAGCTCGTCGGCGTCGAGGGCGCGCGCCGCCTGCAGTGCAGCGCCCTGTACCGCGACGACGGGATCCAGTACCTGACGAAGAAGCCCGAGGAGCTGCTGACGCGGCTCGTGTTGCCGGCGCCAGGCAACTGGAAGGCGAGCTACCTGAAGCTGCGGCGCCGCGACACGTTCGACTTCCCGATCCTCGGCGTCGGTGTGTGCCTCTGGTTCGAACGCGGCGTCGTGGTGAAGGCGAACGTGCGGCTCGGTGGGGCCGGCTCGCACGCGATCCCGGCCGTCGAGACCGAGAAGCTGCTGCTCGGCCAGGAGCTCACGGACGAGGTGATTGCCGCCGCGGGCACTGCGGCGATGAAGCCCGCGCGCACGATGGACAACACGGACCAGGACGTCTACTGGCGGCGCAAGGTGGCACCGGTGTTCGTCGCACGCGCACTCGCCGCGTGTCGGTGACCGCCAGCGGACGTACGCTTCGCGACGTTCGGTCTCCACCCGAAGAGCGGCCGGCCCTCCGCTGGCTCGATACGATCTCTCGGATGCAAGCCATCTGGAATGGAAAGATCATCGCCGACAGCCAGGCCACGCTGGAAGTCGACGGCTACCACTACTTCCCCCGCACGTCGGTGCGCATGGACCTGCTGAAGGTGTCGCCGCCGACGGCGCACGATCTGGAGTGCCCGCACGGCGTGCAGTTCTACGACGTCACGGACGGCAGGCAGCGCAGCGAACGCAGCGCGTGGTCCTACGAAGCCCCCGGAGGGGTCATGAAGAAGGTCGACCACTGGATCGGTTTCTGGGACGAGGTCGACGTCGTGCGTGGGGCCACGGTCTGAGCGGACCGTAGGACCAAGGCCGCGGACACTGGACAGTGGGTGTCCGCCGCCCTTCGATGCTCACTTCGTGTACTTCCAGCCTCAAAGCAGCCGAGCGCCGCAGATCCGGTTGTTCCGGTCCGACTGGCTCGAGGCGTTCACGCGGATCCACCCTGTGGTCGTCGTGCTGGTCTGGACGCCGGTGATCGCCTGGTTCGTCGCCGATGCGTGGCAGGCGCGCGCCGGGACAGGCATGACCGTGACCTGGCTGGCGCTCGGCTTCGGCATCGGGCTCTTCGTGTGGACCTTCGTCGAGTACCTGATCCACCGCTTCGTGTTCCACTTCTCGCCGAAGACGAAGGCCGCGTGGGTCGAGCGGATGATCTTCCTGTTCCACGGCATCCACCACGTGCAGCCCTGGGACAAGACGCGCCTCGTGATGCCGCCGATCGTCAGCATCCCGCTCGCGGTGCTGTTCTATGCGGTGTTCGACCAGGTGCTCGGCGGTCTGCTCGCGTTGCCCGGGTGGCTCTCGCCCGTGTTCGCGGGGTTCCTCACGGGTTACCTGGTCTACGACATCCTGCACTACGCGACGCACCACTGGCCGATGCGGAACCCCGTCTCGAGGTGGCTGAAGCGGCACCACCTGCTGCACCACCACGCGACGCCCGGCGAGCGCTTCGGCGTCAGCTCGCCGCTGTGGGATCTGATCCTGCGCACGTGGCCGCAGTCGGAGCGCGAGGGAGACGAGCGCGTCGGGCTGGGCTGACCGTTCGGTGAGCCGCGCCGATGTCGCCGATTGTGTGGTGGCGCCCTTGCCTGCGCGTCGGGCGCCGCGATCATCGCACGCATGCTCCCAACCACATCCCTGGCGCCCCCGTTCATGCTTCCCGACCAGAACGGCATTCTGGTCTCCCTCGCCGGCCTCCGCGGCCGCTGGATCGTTCTCTACTTCTACCCCAAGGACGACACACCCGGCTGCACGACCGAGGCGTGTGAGTTCACCGCGGCCCTGCCGGTCTTCAGCGGTCTCCACGCCGAGGTGATCGGCTGCAGTGCCGATGGCGCGGCGTCGCACACGGCGTTCATCAACAAGCACAAGCTCGGCGTGCGCCTGCTCACGGACGCCGACCGTTCCGTCATGCGGTCCTACGGCGCGTTCGGCAAGAAGATGCGGGACGGCATCGAGGTCGAGGGCGTGATCCGCTCGACGGTCCTGATCGCGCCCGACGGCACGGTCGCGCATCACTGGGAGAACGTGAAGGCGGAAGGACACGCGGAGCAGGTGCGCACCAAGCTCATGGAGCTGCAAGGTCATCAGGCGCCGGTGCAGAACGCGTTCACGTGGCCGGCCACCGAGACGGGGACGGCGAAGGCTGCTGGCGTTGCGAAACCCGCGAGCACCAAGACGCCGGCAAAGAAGACGACGGCGAAGAAGCCGGTCGCGAAGCGGGCCGCCGCTGCGAGCGCCGCCAAGAAGAACGCGAAGAAGCCCGCGGCCAAGGTCGCCGCGGCGAAGAAGTCGTCGACCAAGGGCGTCGCGAAGAAGCGAGGAGCAAAGAAAGCGGGCAAGGTCACCGCGAAGCCCGCCGCGAAGACTGCGAAGACCGCGAAGAAGTCCAAGGCCTGATCCGGATGCCGGTGCCGCGCAAGGAGATCTCGTCCGCGAAGAACCCCGCGATCCAACGGTTTCGCGATGCGGCCGTCGGAACGCTCGAGGGGGTCATGCTTGCCGAGGGTGCGCGGCTCGTGGCCGAAGCGCTCGACGCCGGCCTGCCGGTGATCGAGGCGGCCGTGTCGCCGCGGCTCACCGACCAGAAGCTGCGCGAACGGCTGCAGCAGGCGGCCGTCAGCTTCCTCGAGTGCTCCGAAGAGGTGCTCGCGCGCATGAGCGCACTCGACACGCCGCAGGGAGTCGCGGTCCTGATCGGCAGGCCCGAGGTGAAGGAAGAGGACCTGCTGCGCAGCGATCGAGTGCCACTCGTCGTCGTCGCCGCGGGCGTTCGCGATCCGGGCAACCTGGGCTCGTTGCTGCGCACTGCCGAGGCCGCGGGTGCGACGGGCTGCGTGACGATGCGCGGCGGCGCGGACCCGTTCCGCGACAAGGCCGTGCGCGGGTCGATGGGCTCGATCTTCCGGCTGCCGGTGCTGCACGGGCTCGACGTCGCGGGCGTCGTCGCGTTCTGCGAGCGCCACCGGCTGCGGCTCGTCGTCGCGGACGGAACCGCCGATCGCATCCACACGCAGGTCGACCTGCGCGCCGCGATGGCGCTCGTCGTCGGTGCCGAAGCTGCCGGCGTGCCCGAGCCGCTGCTGCGCGCGGCGCACGCTCGCGTGCGTGTCCCGATCGCGAAGCCCGTGGACAGCCTCAACGTGGCGGTCGCGGCCGGCGTGCTGTTGTTCGAGGCGCAGCGGCAGCGGGCGGAGCGGTGAGCCTCTTCGGCGAGCTCCCGGAGCAGAGTCCGGCGCAACCGCGCAAGGGGCCGCTGCCGCCGCTCGCCGAGCGCATGCGCCCGCGCACGCTCGCCGAGTTCCTCGGCCAGGACCAGGTCGTCGGCGAGGGGCGCGCGTTGCGTGCGGCGATCGAACGCGGGCAGGCCGGCTCGCTGCTCTTGTGGGGGCCGCCCGGCGTCGGCAAGACGACGCTCGCGCTCTTGATCGCGCAGCACGCGGGCCTGCACTTCCTGCCGTTCTCGGCCGTCTTGTCCGGCGTCGCGCAGGTGCGCGAAGCCGTCGCCGAAGCGCAAGCACTGCGGCAGCGCGAGGGGCGCGGCACGATGGTCTTCATCGACGAGATCCACCGCTTCAACAAGGCGCAGCAGGACGCGTTCCTGCCGCACGTCGAGAAGGGGGACCTCGTGCTCGTCGGCGCGACGACCGAGAACCCGTCGTTCGCCGTCAACAGTGCCTTGCTGTCGCGCTGCCGCGTCGTGCCGCTGCAGCCGCTGCCGCCCGCGGCCGTCGCGCGCGTCGTGCGCAAAGCACTCGCCGACTCCGAGCGCGGCCTCGGCGTGCGCGGCCTGCGCATCGAGGACGCCGCCGTCGAGCGCGTGGTCGCGCTCGCGGGCGGTGATGCGCGGCGTGCGCTCGGTTGCATCGAGGCAGCTGCCGCGACCTGCGTCGACGGCGACCTGATCGCGCCCGCGATGGTCACCGAAGCGTTCCAGCACCGCGCATTGCGGCACGACAAGGACGGCGACCTGCACTACGACCTGCTGTCGGCGCTGCACAAGAGTCTGCGCAACTCCGACGTGCAGGCGTCCGTCTACTGGCTCGCGCGTGCGCTGCAGGCCGGCGCCGATCCCGTGCACGCCGCGCGCCGCATGGTCGCGATGGCTGCCGAGGACATCGGACTCGCTGATCCGATGGCGCTGCAGGTCGCGGTCGCGGCGCTGCACGCGCTGCAGTTCCTCGGCCTGCCCGAGGGTCGGTTGCCGTTGACGCAGGCCGCGGTCTACCTGGCCGCAGCACCGAAGAGCAACGCGGTCTGCCGCGCGATCGACGCGGCCTCGGCCGCGGCGCGCGACGGCGAGCAGCATCCGGTGCCGCTGCACCTGCGCAACGCGGCGACGGGGTTCGCGAGCGAGCTCGGCCACGGTGCTGGCTACGTCTACGCGCACGACACGAAGGCCGGCGTCGCCCCGATGGAGTGTCTGCCGCCCGAGCTGCGCGACGCGCTGTTCTTCACGCCGGGCGAGCGCGGCTTCGAGAAGAAGGTCGGCGAGCGCATGGCCGAGAACGACCGCCAGCGGCGGCCTCCTCGTGGCTGAGACGAAGGCGATCTTCGGCGTCGCGGGCTGGTCCTACGAGGACTGGAAGGGCATCGTCTATCCGCGCAACTGCAAGGACACGCTGCGAGCGGTCGCACAGCGTGTCGGCCTGATCGAGATCAACAGCACGTTCTACCGGCCACCGTCCGCGAAGAACTGCGCGTCGTGGGTGCAGCGCACCGCGGACCTCGGCACCTTCTTCACTGCGAAGCTGCCGAAGGAGTTCACGCACGACCGGCAGTTCAACGACACGCTGTTGACCGAGGTGCGCGAGGGCTTCGCGCCGTTGTGCAGCTCGGGCCGCATGCTGGGCTTCCTCGCGCAGTTCAACTACGAGTTCCCGTTCAGCGCCGAGACGGTGCGGTACCTCGGGCACCTTGCACATGCGTTCGGGGGCGACGCGAACCTGTTCGTCGAGGTCAGGCACCGCACGTGGAACGCGGAGCAAGCACTCGCGGCGCTGCGCGAGCTCGGCGTCGGCGTGCTCGAGCTCGACTATCCCGGCATGAGCAGCGGCTTCTCGCGCGACGTGACCGGCGTGCGCGCCCCGGGCGGCATCGCGTACTTCCGGCTGCACGGGCGCAACCCGGCGTGGTTCAAGAAGGACGCTGGGCGCGACCAGGTCTACGACTGGGAGTACTCGAAGGCCGAGGTGAACCAGATCGGCCAGCGCCTGCAGCGCATCGAGGCCGACAGCACGCGCGCGATCGTCGTCGCGAACAACCACTTCCACGGCAAGGCGCTGAAGCTCATCGAGGACCTGCTCGCGTGGTACCGAGGCGGCGGCGCGTGACGAAGCCCGCGCGTCGGCGGCACGACTGCCGGCGTCGGCCAACCGTCGCGGCTCAGTGATGACGGCCCGCACGCCGAGCGAAGTGGCTTGACCGGCAAGCGGACGTCGCGTCCGCGGGCGAGGACCCGGGCGGCGCGAAGTCCGCTCTTGGACCCGTGTTCGGCGCTGGCGGCGGGCAGTTCGAGAGCCGACTTGCTTGTTCCGCCGTCCGCGCGACGCCGTGGTCGGGGCCGTTATCGCCGACAACAGGCGCCGGTACGATTGTCGCTCGGCCGCGCGCCTCTCTCACTCGGTGCTCTCATGCCCATGCCCTCTCTCGTGCGTCGTGTCACGCCGGCGGCTCGGTACTTCGCGCTCTCGGCGAGCCTGTTGTCGACGGCGATCGCCCAGCACTGGTTGACGGAGCCGCTCCAAGTGAGCAGCCCATCGAACGAGCCCGTGCGCGCTTTCGCCGATTTCGACGGCGACGGCCGCCGCGATCTCGTGGCGACGCGGTTTGCGGCGCAGCTCGCGATTACGACGTTCTGGATCGCGTTCGGCACGGCGGGCGACTACGCGGCTGGGCCCAGCCAACCGTTGCTTCCGACGGGTGCGCATGGCGAGTGCTACGTGCTCGCCGGAGACATGACGGGTGACGGGCTGCCCGACGTCGTGATGAGCTACAGCAACCAGTTTGGCACGCCCGGCGGCGGCTTCGTGACCTACCGCAACCTCGGCGGCGGCACGTTCGCACCCCCACTGCACACGTTGGCGGGCGAATCGGTATGGCCGCCGAAGAGCGGAGCACTGACGGATTGGAATGGCGACGGCGTGTTCGAACTCCTCGCCACGACCCGGAACGGTCTCGTCGTCGATCTTCGCCGCTGGACCTGGCAAGGGTCCGGGTTCGTGAGCAGCAACACGCTGACGATGCCGGGCCAGACGGGCGAGATCGCGGTCGGCGACGTCACGGGGGATGGCCTGCCGGACGCGGTGCTCAGTTGCGAGACCGACAGTCGCGTGTTCATCGTGCCGTCGCTGCCGGGCGGGGGACTCGGTGCCGTCAGCACGATCTTGGTCGGACCGACACCGACGCTGTACGGCCACGTCCCGAGCTGCGGCGACGTCGATGGCGACGGTGACCAGGACATCGTCGTGGCATGGCCGACGTACCTGACCGGCAGCAACCTCGTGATCGTCACGAACGACGGCGGGTCCTTCACGGTCGGCCCGACGCAGTTCGTCTCCTTGCTGCCGGGCAACACCTGGCGAGGCAACGCCTGGATCACGGATCAGGATGGTGACGGCGACGGCGACGTGCTGCTCGCCCACGAGCAGCTGTGCACGCTCGAGAACATCGGCGGCACGCTGCACGCGCGCGGTGCCAAGTCCATGGAGCCCCACAGTTCGGGGCCGACGACCAACGGCCACGAAGGCGTCGGCGTCGCCGACTTCGACGGCGACCAGCGACCGGACTTCGTCGGTGCCCACGCGATCGTGTTCGGCACCGGCCGTTTCGAGAACGACGCGTTCGGTCCGAGCTCCGTGTTCTCCCCCTCCCGGGCCGTCGACGACGACGATGACGGTGATCTCGACCTCCTCGGAGCCACCGGTGAGCGTCGCGAGAACCGCGGCAGCGACGTATGGGTCACGCACACCGGTCGCTTTCCGCCCACATCTCCTCCATTCCGTTACGAGTTCGCGCGCGCGATCGGGGACTTCACGGGGGACGGCCGCGTCGACCAGCTCGTCGACTACGTTCAGGGTACCTATCCGTTCGTCCAGCTCGTCGGCATGCATCTGCTGGAAGGCCGCGCCGACGGGTCGCTGTTCGATCGCGGCCTCGCAGGCCCGCCTGGCACTTTCGTCGGCGTGGGTGCGATCTTCGTCGCGCACCGCGATCTCGATGGCGACAGCGACGTCGACATCGCTGCGCAAGGCGGTTGGTGGGAGAACGACGGCAGCGGCACGTTCACGACCTTCCATGCCGCTTGGACCGGGAAGCCGCTCGAGCTCGTCGACGTGAACGGCGACAGTCGCATCGACGTGCTGACACAGACGAGCACGGGCTCGACGACCGCACACTGGCTCTACCTCGCCCAGGCTGCGGGGGGATACGCGGGCACGCAGCTCGCGAGCAGCTCGCTCGTGATCCTCCCCCCGCTGGGTACGCTCGCCGATCTCGACGACGACGGCGACCTCGACTTCGTCGTGGGCACCGCGACCGGTCCGGCGATTCAGGTCTTCGCGAACCAGGGCGGTGTGTTCGCGCCGCCGCTCCTGCTCGCGAGCCGCAATAGCGCGTTCGAAGTGATCCTCGTCGACGACTTCGATCGCGACGGCCGGACCGACATCGCTGCCGCGAGCCAATCGACCTATGGCGACGTGGCCCTCGTGTGGCGCCGGCTCGGCACAGGCCTCGCCTACGGGGCGCCGCGCAGCTACGTGACCTCGACGTCGATGCAGGGCAACCCGGCCGACCTCGACGGCGACGGCGATCCCGACCTCCATAGCAGCCAAGACATCACGCGCAGCGGGCGATGGTCTGGCGTCGAAGCGGGCCGGCATTCCCAGTACGGCGCGAGCGAGCCGGGCGCTTCCGGCCTCGGCCCGATCCTCGGCGTGCAGGGTCCGGTGCGCAGCACCGGCACGATGGTGGTGCGCTTGCGCCGTGCACCGCCCAACAGCTTCGCCGCGCTCGATTTCGGCATCACGCCCGCCGACCTGCCCGGCGTGCCGTTCCCGGGCCTCACGCTGCGCGTCGCGCCGTTGATCCTGCTGATACTCGGTACGCCCGGCACTCCGGGTGTGGCGGGCTCCGGCGCCGCCGACCTGCCGATCGCCGCGCCGCCGGGCCTGCTTGGCCAGAGGTTCTACATGCAGGCGTTCACGCTCGACGGCAACAGCTTCGGCGCCAGCAACGGCCTGGAGCTGGTTCTCGGCCTCTGACGCGTGAGGCGCGCGAAGCGGGTCAGCGGATCGTGATGCGGATCGGCGGACCTTCCTCGCGTCCGACCGTGACCGCGGCTCTGCAGTCGCGGTCTTTGAGCGCGAGCGTCAGGACGTAGTCGCCGGGCTCCAGCAACCTCTCGGCGTGCGTCGCGCCGGACTCTGCCGGGTAGCAGTAGCAGATGTGCTTGCCGTTGCGGCAGACCTCGAAACAGACGTATGGCGGCAGCTTGGTGCCAGGCGCGGGCACGAACTCGAATCGCTGGCGCACGCGGGTGTCTGGAGGCGTCTCGACCTTGCGGAGAACGATCTCGACTTCGCTCTCGTTCCGTGCGGGGACGGGGCTGACGATCGCCGTCCCACGCGTGACGACTCTGGCCTCCGACGGGATTCCCAACGCCGTGGCCCTCGAGTCTCTGGCCAGTGTCTCCGCGAGCACTTGCCATCTGCTGTCGTACTCGATGAACCGGTCGAACCGCCATGGATCCGTCATGTCGGTGTTGCGGTGTGAGATGTGTGAGGCGGACACCCCGACGCCGCTCTTCGATTCCCCCTTGGCCTCCTCGGATTTCGAACGGGTGGAGTTCTCGGATGCCGCGGTCCAGAGCAGCGCGACACTCTCAGGGCGAACGGCCTCTCCGGACTCGAGCCGGAACGAGAGCCGCAAGCGATGCATCGCGATGAGAAGCGTTGCAGGCGGCTCACCCGTGGACACGATACCGACCTGCTGCAGAGGAGGGTCCGTGGCGGAGGAACGGCTGAGCACTCCCGGGAGCAGGACACGGTGTTGCCCTGGTTCCATTCCGTTCAGTGTCAGGCTACCGCCCTGATCCGTCGTTCCCTTCCAGATGGCAGCCCCTCGTCCACCCTTCAGCTCGATCCCGGGTCGCAGTCGAGACGAGGCAATCCGGACGAGAGCATCGGCGATGCTCATTCCATCCGGGTAGACGAGGCGAACGGACAGAGGGCTGCAGCCGGACAGCTCGATGTCGCCGACGTCGAACGTCGCTTCCCGATCGCAGACGAAGGAGCGCTCTGCGTGGCCGAACTGCCCGTGATCGATGGTCAGATCGATGCGTGACTCGCCCTGCAGCGGGATGAAGAACCGTCCGTCGCTGGCGGCCCCGAACCACGTGATCCGGTCGGTCCTGTCCGTGACCAGACGCACTACCGCACCGCCGGCAGGCTGGGAGCGGGAGACCGCGCGCCCGACCAGAGCAATGCCGTTCTTCAGCACGAGGTCCTTCTCGAGCCGCGTTGGCCTTTCCTTGAGATCGAAGAAGTGGATGGGCTCTCGCGTGGGCAGGAAACCGCGATGCATGGCCTGCACGCTGGGCTGCTGCGTTCCGAACTTCCACCGGAGCGGCAGCTCGAACTCTCCCGCCGCGTTCGACGAAGCGGTCTCGGTCCGCTCGGTTGTCGTGAGCGTGACCTCGGCACCCGCGATCGCGTGCCCCTCGG
>DASVAL010000060.1:0-4832 GCA_036376355.1 Planctomycetota bacterium | reverse complement strand
CACCGACTTCGACCGGCTCGGCTCGTTCGCGACGGGATTCGACGACACGGGCGCTCGCGCCACGTGGCGTTCGCTGCGGCCGTTCGGCGGCAATGGCGGCCATCGCGCGAACTCGGCGCGGCCAGACGTGCCGATCGAGCCAGGCCTCGATGCGCTGCTGCCCGGCTGCGATGCGCGCGCCGAGACGGGTTTCGACTCCCAGAGCGCGCAGCCCCGCGGTGGCGGCGCTTCGGGCGAGAGCTGCGACCCTGCCGCCGACGCGAAGAAGACCCACGACGACTGCGGCTCGGCCGCCGAGCGGCGTCGCTTGCGTGCGCTCGGTCCGATCGCCGCGAGCGACCTGACCCGCTGCGACATCGACGAGTTGCTGCGGCGGCTGAGTTCGTAGAGGATCTCCTGGAGCGCCGCAACGCGGCGAAACAACAAGGGCGGATCAGCCCCGCAACGCCGCTGCGGCGCTTGGGAACGTGACGCCCCGGCCTGCGCCTGCCGCGCATCGGTGGCTTCGCGGGGAAACAGCCGCTAGAGTCGCGCCCGCCCGAGCCCTCTGATGCAAGCAACCGCACTCGAATCCGTTCACGTAGCTCTTGGGGCCCGCATGGTGCCGTTCGGCGGCTGGAACATGCCGGTCCAGTACCGCGGCATCCTCGACGAGGCCCGCACGGTGCGCACGAAGGCGGGGTTGTTCGATCTCGGCCACATGGGCCGCGTGCGCGTCTCGGGCCCGCAGGCCGAGGCGTTCCTGCAGAAGCTGCAGACGAACGACGCCGCAGCGATCCCGCCCGGGAAGATCCGCTACTCGATGATCCTGAACGAGCAGGGGCTCACGCAGGACGACATCCTCGTCTACCGCAATCCGAAGAACGACGGCTTCTTCGTCGTCATCAACGCGGGAAACACGGCGCGCGACCTCGAGATCATGCGCAGCTCGAGCAAGGGGTTCGACGTCAGGATCGAGGACTGCACGCACACGCTCGGCATGATCGCGATCCAGGGCCCGCTGTCGCAGCAGATCACGCAGCGGTTCTGCAAGGGCGACCTCGCGTCGCTCAAGTACTACGCGTGGATGGAGACCGTCGTGTGCGGCCTCCCGATGACGCTCTCGCGCACCGGCTACACGGGCGAGGACGGTTTCGAGATCTACACGCCGAAGGGCAGCGAGAAGAAGGTCTGGGACGCGTTCTTCACGGCCGGCAGTGCCGACGGTCTCACCGCGATCGGCCTCGGCGCGCGCGACACGCTGCGCCACGAAGCCGGCATGCCGCTCTACGGCCACGAGATCGACGAGACGACGAACCCGCTCGAAGCCGGCCTCGACTGGGCGGTCAAGATGAACCACGAGTTCACGGGCAAGCAGGCACTCGCACGCGTGATCGCCGCGGGCGGGACCGGACGCAAGCTCGTCGGCCTCACGAGCCCGAGCAAACGCTGCCCGCGCCAGGGTTACCCGCTCGTCAAGGCTGGCGTGCGCGGCGGCGAGAAGGTCGGCCAGGTCTGCTCGGGCAACATCTCGCCGACGTTGGACACCAACATCGCGACCGCCTACGTTCGCACCGACCTGGCCGCGCCCGGCACGGCGCTCGAGTTCCTCGTGCGCGACAAGGGCGAGCCCTGCGTCGTCGTGCCGCTGCCGTTCTACAAACGCCAACGCTGAGGCACACTGAACCCTCCCCCACTCGAGAACCCCCGCAGACTGCTGCCCCAAGCTGCCCTACTGCTGCCCAATCTCCCGCGCCCTGGACATGACACGCCGGGGCCGCACCGAAGAAACGACCATGCGTCCCACCGACTGCAAGTACCAGAAGACTCACGAGTGGTGCAAGATCCAGAATGGCATCGCGACCATCGGCATCACCGACTACGCGGTCTCCCACCTCAGCGATCTCGTGTTCCTGGACCTGCCCGCCAAGGGTGCGTCCGTGAAGATCGGCGAGAGCTTCGGCGAGATCGAGTCGGTGAAGGCGGTCAGCAGCCTCTACTCGCCGGTCAACGGGGAAGTCATCGACAGCAACAAGGACCTGCCCGACAACCTCGAGTGGCTGTCGCAGGAGCCGTTCGGCAAGGCGTGGATGATCAAGGTCAAGGTCACGAGCACGTCGCCGGACCTGCTCGAGGCAGCGGCCTACGAGGCCCACTGCAAGGCCGAAGGCTGAGCCGGGCCGGGCCGGAAGGACCGACGCAATGCGCCTCCTCGTCCACGAGCCTGCCGAGGCCGCGTGGAACATGGCGGTGGACGAAGCGCTGCTGACCTCCGGCCTCGAGCCGACGCTGCGTTTCTACGGCTGGTCGCCGCACGCCGTCTCGCTCGGGTACTTCCAGGGCATCGAGGACTTCCGCGACCTGCCGGCCGAGCTGCCGGTCGTGCGGCGCCTCACGGGAGGCGGTGCGATCCACCACGGCGACGAACTCACGTTCTCGCTGACGATCGACGCCGCTTCGCTGCCGCGCGACATCGGCGCGAGCTACCGGCTGCTGCACGAGGCGGCCATCGCGGCGCTCGCAGATGCCGGTGTGACGAGCCGGCGCGCGCCGCAGGGGCCGGCCGCAGGTGCGAGGCCTGCGGACCGCTGGTGCTTCGCGCACCCGGGGCGCGACGACGTGGTCACCGACCGCGGCAAGCTGCTCGGCTCCGCGCAGCGGCGCATCCGGCTGCCGCGCGCTCGCGTGCTGCACCACGGTTCGCTCGTGCTGCAGCGGCCGCATCTGACTCCGTTCGCCGCTGCCACGGCCGACACGACGGCCTGCACCGCGGGCTTCGCGGAACGGCTCAGGGACCTGCTCGCCATGCACATCGCCGGAGCTCTCGAGATGGACCTGCACCCCGGTGAACTGACCGCGGCAGAACGAGCGCTGGCAACGCAGCTCCAACGCGAGCGGTACCGCGACCTCGCGTTCGTGCACCGTCGTTGAACCGAAGCTGTCAAGTCGAGCACGACGCGGCGACGAAACCTGTCGATCACACCGCGCCCATGATCAGCACCAGCGCCGAACTCGAAGGGCTCATCGATGGCGCAGTCACCATCCCGGCCATCCCGGCGCTGCTGACCGAGATCACGGCGATCTTCAACTCGCCGCACGGCTCGGCCAAGGATGCGGCCGCCGTCATCGGAAGGGACGCCGCGATCGCGACGCGCGCGCTGCAGCTCGTCAACAGCTCGCTCTACGGCCTCAAGAACCCGATCGCGGACATCAACCTCGCCTGCTCGATGCTCGGCCTCGCGGTCATCAACAACCTCGTCGTGCAGGCCAGCGTGCTGCAGACCTTCGCGAGCACGGCCGCCGTCGAGGGCTTCGACGTCGAGTGGTTCTGGGACCACAGCTTCAAGACCGCGGTCGCGTGCCGCATGCTGGCCCAGCTCTCGCCTGCCGCTCACGGGCTCGGCAAGGACGACGCCTACACTTGCGGGCTCATCCACGACATCGGCAAGCTGATCCTGATCGACTCGCACCCGGCCAGGTTCGGCGAGGCGCTGACGCTCTCGAACAAGGCGCAGATCCCGCTCGCCCGGGCCGAGAGCGAGGTGTTCGGCTTCCATCATGCGCACGTCGCGGGTCTGCTCGCGGCGCGATGGAAGTTCGGTGCTCCGGTGCAAGCCGCCGTCACGTTCCACCACACCCCGGCCGCGAGCGCCGAAGGCCGCGCATCGGGGTTCCTCGTGATGGCCGCGAACACGTTCGCGCACGCGGCAGCCTCTGGAACGAACGGAGGCTACCGCGGCGACACCTGCGACGAGGACGCGATGCAGGCACTCGGACTCACCGAGGCGCAGCGCGCGGAGATCCTCGCGACGACGGTGCAGGCATGCAGGGAGAGTTGAGGTAGCCTGCCCGGATGCAGATCGACGAGTGGCTTTCCCGTGAAGGCCTCGCTCCCCTACATCGCCTGATGGTCCTCGCCATCACGGCGGTCTGGCGCGCCGACTGGCAAACGCTGCAGGCATGTGCCCGCGCCGCATCGGCACGTTCCCTGCCGCGCCAGGATCTCGAAGAGACGCTGCTGCAGGCCGTGCTCTTCTGCGGCTTCCCTCGCGTCGTGACCGCGTTCGAGCAGTTGGGCGAAGCCTGGCCAACAGCGTCACCGCCGGCCGGAGGTGGCCTGCCGCCGGCCGAGCAGGGCGCGGCCGGCGCGGCTTTGTTCGCGGGAATCTACGGGGCGAACACGGCCCCCGTCCGCGCGATGTTGAGAGCCTTCCACCAGGACTTCCACGACTTCGTGCTCGAGGCCGCCTACGGGCGGATCCTCACGCGACCGCATCTCTCCCCCCGCGTTCGCGAGTTGCTCGCCGTCGCGGTGCTGGCCGCGCAGGACCAGTTGCGCCAGTTCGTCGCGCACGCGCGCGGAGCGCTGCACTTCGGCAGCAACCGCAGCGAACTGCGCGAGACGCTGGTCACCGTGTTCGGGGAGACGGCGCAAGCCGAACAGTGGCTCGCACGGGTCCGTTGACCGCCTCGCGGCGCGCGGATTACAATCGGCGCCGCAATCGGGCAACCGGTTGCATCGCTTTCGCTGGTTCAGGAGTCGCCCCGCGGCGACGAGTGCATCAGTACAAAGCGAAGGAAGACTCTCCACCTCGCCCCCGGAGGACCGAGCGACGTGCTCACTCCTCCTCGGTGGAGAGTCTTGTTGGTGTCCCGAGCCGAGGATCACACCGCGGCCGGAACGACCTGAACTACCCTTCCCACCGGGCCAGGTTTCACCTCGAGCCAGAAAAAGGTCCCGCGGTACGTGAAGCAGGGCGGCACTTCTGCACCGCCCTCGCCTCGTGGAAGAGTGCGACACCACTGCTCGAGCAGCGGCGCGCACCGGTTGCTCAGCCGATCGTGAAGCCGAC
>DASVAL010000056.1:0-13264 GCA_036376355.1 Planctomycetota bacterium | reverse complement strand
GCGGTGCAGCTGCGCGCGCACGGTGCCGACCGGCACCTCGAGCGAACGCGCGATGTCGACGGGGCGCAGCCCGTGTACGAGGCGCAGCCGCAGCACCTGGCGGTACGGCAGCGGCAGCGTGTCGATCGCCTGCAGCACGGTGCCGAGCAGTTCCTGCGACGCCGCGAGCGTGGGTGGGTCGCCGTTCGCAGCGGGCACCGCGCCGGCCGCGTCGATCGCGACCTCACGCCGCCGCCGCGCGCTGCGAAGCCTCATGTGCGACTCGTTGTGCAGGATCGCCGCGAGCCAGGGCCACAGCGGCCGGGTGCGATCCCACGACGCTCCGCGCGCCATCGCCGCAACGAACGTCGCCTGCACGAGATCCTGGCCGCCACCGCCGGCCGCGCCGGCCCCGGCGAGGTGCGCCGCGAGCAGCAGCAGCTTGCCGCCCGTGGTGTCGAACACGCGTGCGAGCGCTTCGGCGTCGCGGTGATCGAGCCAGGCGGCGAAGTCGCGTTCGAGCGGTTCGAAGTCCACGGCCCTACTATGCCGCGGCCGGTCGAACCGTTGCGCCGCAGTCGAAGTCCTCGCTCCGCACGATGCGCATCCTGCCGCGCGGGAAGCCCGGGCACGGGCGCTTGCAAGCCCCGGTCCCGAGGGTACGAGAGGCACGCATGGACGCTCGAAGGACGGACTGGCGCTTGGATGCCGTCGCGTTCCGTCGCTGGTGCTTCCGCGCACTGACCGGTTGCGCCGCGGTGACGTTCGGGCTCGCGCTGTGCGGGCAAGAGAACGCGCGCACGAGAGTGACGCCGGCGCTCGCGACGTTCGACTTCGCCGGGGTCACGCTCGACGACGGTTTGCTGCGCGCGCAGATCGACGAGGTGCGTCAGTACTACCTGCGCATCGCGAACGACGACCTGCTGCACGGCTTCCGCTCGCGGCACGGTGTGCACGCGCCCGGGCGGCAGCTCGGCGGCTGGTACGGCGCCGACGTCTTCCACGTGTTCGGCCAGATCGTCTCGGGCCTCGCGCGGCTGCACGCGGCGACGCGCGACCCCGAGCTCGCGGCGAAGGTCAAGGCGCTCGTCCAGGGGTTCGGCGCGTGCATCGACGACGACGGCTGGTTCTTCGCGAGCCGGAAGCCGAACGCGCCGCACTACACGTTCGACAAGCTCGTCGGTGGACTCGTCGATGCCGCGACATACTGCGGCGATGACGAGGCGAAGGTGCTGCTGGCGCGCAGTACGGCGTGGGCCGAGAAGAACCTGTCGCGCGATCGCAGGCCCGGCGACACGTCGACCGAGTGGTACACGCTCGCCGAGAACCTGTATCGCGCGTTCGAGCTGACCGGCGAGTCGCGCTACCGCGAGTTCGCGGAGGTCTGGCACTACGACGAGTGGTGGGACCGGATGCGTGCACGCGACGACGTGTTCGAGGCACCGCCGCGCCACGCGTACAGCCACCTGAACACCGCGGGCAGTGCCCTGATCGCGTACGAGCTGAGCGGCAAGCGCGCGCTGCTCGACGCGGCCGTCGACGCGCACGACCTGTTCACGCAGCAGCAGGCGTTCGCGACCGGCGGCTTCGGCCCCGACGAGCAGCTGCTGCCGGGCCGCGAGCTCGTGCGGCGGCTCGCGGAGACGCACCACTCCGCGGAGACGCAGTGCGGCGCGTGGGCCGTGTTCAAGCTGTGCAAGCGTCTGCTGCGGCTGACCGGCGATGCACGCTACGGCGACTGGATCGAGCGGCAGTGCTACAACGCGATCGCCGCGACGATCCCGAGCTCGCCGGACGGCCGCGTCTTCTACTACTCCGACTACTGCCCGACGGGCGCCTCGAAGTTCCTGCACAAGGAGCCGTGGACGTGCTGCTCGGGAACGCGCCCGCAGGCGGTCGCCGAGGTCGTCGACCTCGTGTTCCTGCGTGCGGGCGACGACCTGTGCGTGAACCTGTTCGTCCCTGCTACGGTGCGCTTTCTGGTGGGGGACACGCAGGTGACGGTCGTGCAGCGCACTGCGTTCCCCGCGGGCGAACGCGTCGACCTCGACGTGCAGTGTGCTGCCCCGGTGACGTTCGGCCTCCGGGTGCGTGTGCCGGCATGGCTCGGGGACGGCCTCGAGGCGAGCCTCGGCGACGCTGCGGTGCGCGGCGACGTCGATGCGCAACACTGGTGGCGCACGAGTCGCGAATGGCGGTCCGGCGATCGGCTCACGCTGCGGTTACCGCTGCCGCTGGCGAGCGCGCCGTTGCTGCGTGAGCAGCCGTGGCCGGCCGCGATCGTCGCAGGTCCCGTCGTGCTCGCCGTGCGCTCGATGGGCGCCCCGCCGCACGGCCGCATCGACGTTGCCCGCCTCGCCGACGTGCTCGAACGGAGTCCCGGCGAGGCGCTGACGTTCCACGTGCGCGGCGCGCCCGACCTGCTGCTGCGGCCGTTCTACGCGATTCCCGAAGGCGAGAGGTACTGGGTCTACCTCGATCCGTCGCTCGCGAACCGCATCGCTCACTCGGCAGTGAAGTTCAGTGGCACGTGGCACGACGCCGGTCGCTTCCGCTACAGCAACGAGAAGGGAGCGACCGCGGAGGTCACGTTCGAAGGCACGGGCATCCGCTGGCTCGGGTACGGCTTCGACGACGGCGGCATCGCGGAGGTGACGATCGACGGCAAGTCCGTCGCGCGCGCCGACCAGTTCGCGCCGGGCCGCGACCTGCCGTTCGACTGGCAGCACACGGGGCTCGCGCCGGGGCGCCACACGCTGCGGCTCCTGCTGACGGGCGAGCGCGCGGCGAAGTCGAAGGACTGCTACCTGAACGTCGCCGGGTTCGACGTCACGCCTGCGACGGCACGCTGAGCGTTGCGCGTGCCCGCGGGCGGCGGCGCGATCGCGAACGCTACAGGCCGACCTGCTTGACCATCAGGTTGCTATGCGAGAACGCACTCGGCGCTGCAGGATCGAACACGAACGCCTGCAGGTAGTACACGGTGCCGAGCTGCCCGGGCTGCAGGTAGATCGGCAGCGTCGTCATCGCGGCTGCGCGCCCCTGACCGTTCCCGTTGATCGGCCAGCCCGCGATCAGCAGCGTCGAAGGATCGAGCCGCAACGTGAGCCCCGGCAGCGGCACGTTCGGCAGCTGGACCTCGCCGAGCGACAAGCCGAGGATTGCGATCGTCGGGCCCGGCACGCCGGTCAGGCGCAGCACTTCGACGAAGCCGCTGCGGAACGGGCCGGTCGCACCGAGCACGGGCACGGCGCCGGCCTCACCCGCGACGCCCGCGTGCCTTTGCACACGCTTGCCCGCGGCAACGCCTTCGAAGCGCCGGTTGCGCGTCGAGTACACACCGAGCAGGTCCGGATCGCCGTCGAGGTCGGAGTCGGCGAGGTAGCCGTCGACGAACACCTGCCGCACGACCTGATAGTCGGCGAGCGACGGCGGGGTCGACCAGCCGATGCGCCGCAGCACGAGCCCGACGTTCGGCTCGCCCGGGATGCGGCCGAGAGCGAGGTCGGTGAGGCCGTCGCCGTCGAAGTCCGCGGCCGCAATCGTCGAGCGGACCTGCGCGCCGCCCGAGGTCGACGCGAGCACGATGCGGGC
The DNA here is from genome assembly GCA_036376355.1 of Planctomycetota bacterium. GTDB lineage: Bacteria > Planctomycetota > UBA1135 > UBA1135 > UBA2386 > DASVAL01. The sequence goes on along the minus strand of DASVAL010000056.1, from coordinate 9,691 downwards.
GCCGAGCAGCGTATTCGGCTGGAAGGTCGGGCCGCCGCCGAGCGGTGAGTTGTTCACGAACAGCACGGCGTCGCCGTTCCCATCGGGGCGCACGAAGTCGAGCTTGCCGTCGTTGTCGACGTCCGCGACCGTCACGGCACCGGGCTCGAACGGCAGCGCAGGCCCCGTCCACGTGATCTGGAACGGCGCTGCAGGCACACCGGTGCCGCGGCGCACGTGCAGCCCGTTGAGGTTTCCCGTCATCAGCAGGTCGGGCAGGTTGTCGCCGTCGAAGTCGGCGACGCGATCGACGCGGCCGCCGACCAGGAAGCCGAAGATCGGACCCGGCACGAACGTGCCGGCCTGGTTCCAGAAGATCTGGCTGGTCGCGCTGGGGTTGTCGTTGTAGACGATGTCGCCGTCGCCATCGCCGTCGCAGTCGGCGGCGAGGTAGTCGTCGGCGGTGACCGCGAACTGCGCGCCGATCATCAAGCCGGGTGCCGCGACCGGGCCCGCGTAGCGCATGTGTCCGCCGCCGTTGTTCTGCAGCCAGACCATGCCGACGAACTGCGATGGATTGGGAGGATTGAAGGTCTGCAGCCGCATCACGCGATCCTCGGCGCCGTCGCCATCGACGTCGACGCGGATGCCGCCTGCGAACAGGTGCCCTGCGGGCGGCGCTGGATCCGCCGGCGCCGCCGTGAACGTGCCGTCGCCGGTGTTCAGCAGCGTCGGACCGAAGTCCGGATCCCCGTCGCGGTCGAGATCGTGCACGTCCCACGGTCGCTTGACGACCGTCGCGTTCGCGCCGCCGGCGGGCGGCATCGGGTTCTCGAGCCACGGGCCGGCGCCGTAGAGCACGCAGCGCCCCGCGACGAAGTCGATGTCGCCGTCGCCATCGATGTCCGCTCCGCCGGCCATGCTCTCCGAGCCAGCGCCCGGGAACGACCACGAGCGCGCGAAGTCGCCGCCGCCGCGGTTCGTCGCGATCTGGAACATCGAGGCGAAGTCGAGCTGCGGCCACTGGTAGGACGGTCCGCCGCCGCCGCAGCAGATGCCGTCGAGGTCGCCGTCGCCGTCGATGTCGCAGAGGTACTCGGACGGCCCGCCGGTCGCCATGGCCTCGGGGGTCAGCGTGGCCGGGCCCGTGCGGCGGAAGATCTGGTAGCGCGGCAGGCCGTTGCTGCCGGGCTCGGGCCGGAAGACGACGATGTCGACGTCGTTGTCGCCGTCGAGATCGCCGCCCATCCACTTCCACGGCGCGGTGCCGACGAAGGTCAGCGCCGACTGGAGGGTCTGTGCGAGCTGCAGCGACGCACCGGAGAGCTCGTAGGCCACCGCCGTCGGCGAGCTGCGGTCGCTGACGAGGAGCTCGTGCCCCGGCACACCGTTCAGCTCGAGCGCGTGCAGGCGCAGCGGCGCCTGCACCGTCGCGGTGATCGGCGTCGTGACCGTGCCACCGGCCGCGAGCAGCACGTGCAGCTCGCCGTTCTGCGTTCCGCTGTGCATGAACACGAGGGCCAGGTCGAGCAGCGAGTCGCCGTCGAAATCCCCCGGCGCCACGGCATGCGAGTTCGCGAAGGTGAATGGAGGCAGCTGGTACGGCACGGCCTGGAACGTGAAGCCGGGCTGTGCGAGGTAGCGCACGGCACCGTTGCCGCCCGCGACGACGAAGTCGGTGAGGCCGTCGCTGTTCCAGTCGGCGGTCGCGACCGCGAACGAGCGCGGCGACGGCGACGAGATGCCGCCGAGCGGGAACGAGGCCTGCCACCCGACCGTGAACGAGCCCTGGTCGTTGCGCCAGACCACGATCTCCGTGTTGGAGCGGTTCTCGTGGATGCGCGTGCCGATCGCGTCGGGGTCCCCGTCGCCGTCGACGTCGCCGAGCTTCTGGAACGGCGGCGAGTCGATGGGCAGCACGACGAGCGGCGCGTGCAGCAGCGCGTCCGCCTGCTGTGCGGCCGCGGTGCCGGTCAGGATCGACGAGAGCGCGAGGAGGCACCAGCGCTGGTGCCGGAGAGGAGCAGTTTGCATCGGGCGTCCGTTGACGAGATGAGGGCGGCGCGGGGGCGCTTGGGCCACGACTCTACAGCAATCACCGCGCCACACGCACCTTCGGGCTCCCGGAGCTCCCGGAGCGCTGCCGCCGCGCCGCCGGCGGCAGGCCGACGTCCGGATCCCGACGATCGGTCCTCGTCTAGGGCTCGAAGACGAGCGCGGGCCAGTCCTCGAGTGGCCGCTGGTGCCGTTCTGCCACCACGAACAGGTTGTCGCCGACCGCCGGCCGCTGCAGAGGCAGCCCGAGTGCGAGGCTGCCGAGCGGTCGCGTGACCCAGGCCATCGCTGCCGCGAGCACGTCGAACGGCGAGCGGCGCCGGAAGTAGAGCGACGTGCTGCGGGTGACTCCGAGGCCGCGGCTCTCGAGCAGTGCCACGAGCTCGCGCAGCGTGTACTCCTTCGGGTGGACGACGCCGTAGCGCGGGTCCCGGTGGTAGCGCGGGTTCTCCTGCGGGTGCTTGCCGGCGAGCAGGCGCAGCAGCGCGCGGCTGCCGACGACGTTCGGGGTCGTGAGCAGCAGGTGGCCCGTCGGCCGCAGCACGCGCCGGATCTGGTCGAGCAGCGGTCGCGGCGTCGCACGCAGGTGCTCGATGCACTCGAAGCAGGTCACGAGGTCGAACGATTCGTTCGCGTACGGGAACACGTCGTGCTCGACGTCGGCGCGATCGATCCCGACCCGCGCCATGGCGCCCGGCCCCGGGCCGGCGGTGGACAGCTCACCGCCTTCGTACGAGATGGCACGGACCTCGACGTCCGTGCGCCGCCGCAGCAGCCACAGCGCCTCGAGGCCGAAGCTGCCGATGTCGAGCCACCGCGAGCCGGGCGCGAGCCACTGGTCGACGAGCCGCGCATTCCACGCGAGCCGGCGCGACGCATGCGCGAGATAGCCGCGCAGGAACACGCGCCCCGGCTCGTCGCCCTGGCACAACTCGAGCAGCTCGCGCTCCGTCTCGCGCACCGCTGCGCTGCTCGGGTGGGGCAGGATCGCTGGAGGCATCGACGCGACGCTACGAAGCCGCTGCACGCGCGGCAACGGTCCGTGTCGCGTCCTCGCGCAGTCGCGCTCCGGAATCAGGCGCCGTCGTTCAGGCGATGCGTTCCTTCGCGAATCGTGCAGGTTGCGGCGGCGCCGGGAACAGCACGCGGTCGAGCGACCACTTGCCGGAGCCGTGCCATGCGATCAGCACGAGCGCGAACAGCACGAACAGCGCGAACTCGAGCCCCTGCGAGCGCGAGAACAGTCCTTCGCGCTGGTGCACGAACACGACCGCGCCCAGCAGCACCGGCACGTTCAGGAGCGCCGCGAGGCGCGTCAGCAGGCCGAGGAAGAGCAACAGCCCGCCCGTGAAGTGCACGAGCACGACGTAGTGCGCGATCATCGTGCCGACGGCGTCGAAGTAGCCGTCCTTGACGTAGTTCGCGACCACCTGCGGGTCGCTCGCGAAGAGCACACCTTTGCTCACGAGTCCCGCGCCGAGGTACATGCGCAGCAGCTCGAAGCAGTACTCGCGTCGTTGTTCCAGCCAGGCCACCAGGTTCGTCATGGCTCTGCCTCCGCAAACGGTCTGGCCGCCGCAGGTCGCGACAATCGTGGCCTGGCACGCGGCCAGGACGCCCATCGTAGCCCTCGGCGAAGCGCGCGGGGTAGGGGCGGGACTGAGTGCCCTGATGGAGGTGGCAACGCCGGAAGGAGCCAGACGCGGCGGCCTTCTGCCGGCCGACGGTGTGTGCATGCCGCACGGTGCGCATGTGCCGGGGCTGCGGCCACATGCGGGCCGCGGACCTCCATCAGGGCACTCAGTTCCTGTCGCTGGCCAGCGTGCGCTCGATCAACGCCAGCTCGGCGTCGGCGTCGTAGTGCCGCGCGACGGCGAGTGCCTGCTTCGTATCGGCCCCGCCGACGAAGAACGCGTGCGCGGCCAGCAGCGCCGCGGCCTGCTCGGGCAGGTCCGCGCAGATCAACACCGCGCCGTCGCCGTGCTTGCGGTGGATCGCCGCGAGTTGTTCCGCTTCGGCGCGGCCCGGGATCGCGGTGGTGATCCGCAACGGTGCGTAGGCCTTGCCTGCCTCCGCGACGATGCGCGGCAGCGAGTCGTCGAACGCGGGGCCGAGGTCGACGACGGCGACCCACTGGCCGTACGGCACGGCCGCCTGCTCGGGGCCGCGCGGCCGCGGGACGAGGAAGAACGGCGAGCCGCCGGTTGGCTGCCGCATGTCCTTCCAGAGCTCCTGCACGTAGCGCGTGAGATCCTCGCCCGACGCAGTCGCCGCAGCGTGCTGGTTGGAGGTGGTCGGCAGCTCGGCACGAGCGCGGACCATCGCGGCGGTTGCCGCGTCGACGCGGAGCGCCGACAACCACGTCTCGTAGAGGACCGTGTCCACGGCCTTGCCGGCGTGTGTCGTCATCATCGTGACCGGGTGGCCGGCGACGAGGCTCAGCAGCGTGATCGTCAGCGACGACACACCTTCCGCCTCGGCGGCCGCGTCGAACAGCGTCGTGCAGGTCGCTTCGAGGCAGGTGTCGGTCGGCACGATGGCCGCGAACGAGCTGCGCTCGAGCAGCTCGGCGGGAAGGTCGAGCGTGCGGTCGTCCTTGGGGATGCCCGCCGCGATCAAGTGCATCACGAGGGCGGGATCGACGTCGACCGACTTGCCGGGCTTCGTGCGCAGCGAGAACGACATCGGCTGGGACGACGACGGCCCCTGGCCCAGGCCTGCCTGCCAGCGGCGCAGCGCTTCGCCGTAGGCCGCGTGATCGGCGACCGGCAGCGGGTCTTCGGCCGACAGCGCGATCAGCAGCCCGCCGGCGGGGGCCTTGCCGGTGCAGTCGCCGATCGTCGCCGCGGCGGCCGCGACGCGTTCGTGCACCTCGGCAGCTGCGTCGCCGTCGCGGGCCAGGACCATCGCGTGCTCACCGACGAACAACTGGTAGTGCCGCCACTGCGTCGGCAGACCCGCTGGTGGCGGCGACCACGCGACCGACGAGCAGCCGGCGAGCAGCGAGTACAGCAGGGGAACGGCGCGTTGCACGGATGGACGCCGCCCGGTCGGGCGGCCTCGGAACTGGGTGCGGAGGCTACCGCAACGCGCGCCGCCGGGGCGCGCATCGCGAGGATGCGATGCGTGCGCCTCGCGGCGGCGGGAGACCGCGCCTACTTCTCGGCGCTCGCGACCTTCTGGGCCTTCGGCATCGGCAGCAGGCCGAGGTCACGCAGCTTCTCTTCGCGGGCCAGTGCTTCGCCGTGCTCCTTCTTGGCGTCGGCGAGCCGCTTCTGCAGGCCCTTCGCCCTCTCGGAGTCCGGCCCGCTGCTGGCGCGCGCCTCGTCGAGCTGCATCTGCGTCGACCTGATCAGCGCGTCGAGCCGGTCGAAGCGCTCGAGCAGGGTGAGCCATTCCTTGACGGCCTTCGCGGGATCGCGGCTGTAGCGCTCGGCGATCACCGAGTGCATGCCCTTCCACAGGCTCGTCTGCGTCTGCTGCCCGGTGAACTCCACCGGCTGCGAGTACGGCGTGGCGAGCAGGTAGAAGTGCGGCGAGCCCTTGAAGGAGTAGCCGGCGAACGCGTTGTAGAAGGCGTGGTGGGGCTCGGTCACATGCGGAGGCAGCCGCACGACGCGGAACCACTTCGTCATGAGGATCGTGCGGTCGTTGCTCTGCGAGCTGGACAGCAGCGCGAGATCCGTGTCCTGGCAGAACGAGCACTCGCGCAAGACGAGCAGCGGCCGCTCGTCGTTCTCCCACAGAACCTTCAGTGCATCTGCGAGCGGCAGTGCGCTGACGGCCGAGGTCGTGCCCGCGTCACCGGCAGGAGGCACGGGGTGCTTCCAGTCGATCCGCAACCTGTCCTGCGACGTGCTGCCGCGCTCGGCGGTCAACACCATGCCGCGTGCACCGGTCGTGGGGCCACCGAGGCCGGGCGCGGAAGGTGCGCCGCCTCCTGTCGTGGGACCCGCGGGTGGTGCTTTCGGTGAGCTGGGCCCGGCCGGCCCAGGCGAGCTCGGTCCCGCCGGCTGCGGCGTCGTAGGACCCGGCGTCGTCGGGCCCGAAGGGCTGGCCGTCGGGGCTTGCGCAGGCCGTGCGGTTGGCGCCACATCCTGTGGCGGCGGCGGCATGCTGTGTCACTGGCCCGGCAGGCTGCACGCAATCGCGAACACTCCCAATGCTGGGAGCACGAAGCTCTCGATCCGTCGAATCATGACTCTGCACCTCGCTCTCGTAATGGCCGCGGTGAGCTCACGGCGTGTCAATGTCGATGGGATGGAACGGGGTGCGATGGTACACGAGATGCGGCAGTTTGCTGAGTCCCCTTGCTCGATAGTTCGGAGCACCTGACGCGCCGAGTGGGGCGTCAGGCGGCTCAAAGGGAGCAGGGGTGCCTGCCGGAACGCACGCGACGGGCAGCCCGGCACACGCGAGCATCACGTCGTGGCTCGGTTGTTGCGGCGGTTCGGTTGTTGCTGGTGGTCGGTTGTTGCAGGCGGGCTGCGGACCTGCGCGACCAACCGAGCGAAGCGCCGCGTCACCGCTTCGGCCGCGCTTTCAGCAGGTGTGTGCGCCACTCGGCTTCGAGCCCGGCGGCATCCTGCTGGAACGCGCGCGGAAAGCACTCCTTGGCCCGCGCGAGGATCTCTTCGTGGCTCGGTTGCTGCCGCAGCCCGTGGAACGGGTCCTTCATGTCGTGCAGGAACTTCATCGTGGCAGCCTTGCGCGTCGCCATCAGGAAGTCGACGAAGGCCCACGATTGGATGTGCTGCTCCATGCCGAAGTCGGTGACCTGGGGCCGCTTCATCAGGCTCTCGAGCGGCTCGAAGGCTCCGTTCCGCAGCAACCCGGGTGCGCGCAGGTCCCAGCGCCAGAATTCACGCTGCTCGAGGTTGTTGTCGTCGCGCGCCCTCTCGTAGGCGGGGAAGCGCGGACAGATCCGCCGGCCGTGCCAGTGCGCGAGGCCGACGACCAACCACGCCGGCAGGTCGTGATGGAAGTAGCGGTAGGAGGTGTAGAGGCTGTACGAGAGGTTGTAGACGAGGTGCGTGTAGAGCGCGTAGTCGTTCTTCATCAGCGAGGCCGAGGTCTCCTCGGCCACGGCGAAGACCATGCACTTGTGCACGAGGTCGAAGTGGCGCCGCGGCAGCTGTGTCTCGTGGCCCTGGTACGCTCTCGTGTAGCGGGCGAGGCTCGCGGCGCGCTGCACGATCAGGACCGTGAACTTCTGCGGCAGGCCGAGGTACGGGCCGAGACCGTAGAACCGCTGCGGATCACCCTTCGCGTCGTCACCCCCGGAGGTCGGGAACGTGTCGTCGCGGACGCCGAGATGGTCCAGCACCTCGGTGTAGAGCTCTTCGCAGCGTTGTGCGATCAGGTGCGTGCGCAGCCACGGATCGAGCTCGCGCGTCTCGGCCTTGACCTTGGGCAGCCGCGTCTTGAGCCGCTTCAGCTCGGCCTTCGTGCTCTCGACCCACTCCGGATCACCGCGCAGCGGCAGCGCCGACAGCGCGCAGCCGATCCGGAAGTGCGCGGTCTCGACCCAGAGCAACGGCTCGTCGCCGAGCAGCACCATGACGTCGCGCGTGTCGTGTTTGTGCCCGAACGGGAACGGCCCGTAGGAGACGATGCCTGCTTTCGCCATCACGGCGCGGTCCGCTTCCGTGTACGGATCCGCGCTGGTCACCGCGCGCACGGACTTCGGCTCCTGCTGCGTCGCTGCGGTACCGAGCAGCACGAGCGCCGCGAGCAGCGCGGACGCGCCGGAGCAGCAGAGGCCGCTGGCGCCGGCTGCCGCAGTGGGTTCGGGACGGTTCCTCGTCGAGGGCATAGCTACCTCCCGCTGTGCCTGGTCCGGACACCCGGCAGGCAACGGCGCACGGGATGTTACTCGGAACTTCGCCGCGATCGTGCGCCGTGATGCGACGTTCTGTGGTCCGGCGGCGCCGCCCCCCGAAGATGGGAACGGCGAGTAACGCCGCGCATCACTTCGGAGGCATCGCGGCGAGCTTCGCCTTCCACTCGGCAGCCTGCGTGTCGCGGCCGCTGCCCGGTTCGGCGGCGTGCCAGGCTTCGTAGAGGGAGACGAGCGACTGCACGCAGTCGCGCGTGTCCTTGTGCGCCGGTCCGCGCATCTTGTCGAACAGCGTGTGCGCCTCGACGAGCTTCGCCTCGGCCGATGCGAGCACTCGCGGTTGTGCCGAGCCGAGCCAGGCCTTGCCGAGGTTCCGCAGGAAGGACGCCAGCCGGACCGAATTGTCGCCGGCGAACACGCGGCGCAGCGCGGGCTCGGCCGCCGCCAGCAGCGTGACCGCCTCCTGATGCCGCTCCGCCTGCACGAGCAGGCTGCCGAGATTGTTGATCGCGATCAGCGTGTCGGGATGCTCGTCGCCGAGCACTCGGCGCAGTCCGTCCAAGGCCTCGCGGCAATACGGCTCGGCCTCGGCGAGCTTGCCCTGCGCACGCAGCAGCGAGCCCATGTTGCTGATCGCGATCAGCGTGTTCGGGTGATCGTCGCCGAGGATCTTGCGGCACTTCTCGAGCGCCTCGAGATAGTAGGGCTCGGCCTCGCCGTGCTTGCGCTGCGCGTCGAGCAGGAAGCCCATGTTGTTCAGCGCGGCGAGCGTCTCCGGGTGGTTGTCGCCGTGGACGTGCCGGCTCCGCTCGAGCGCCTCACGACAGAGCGCTTCTGCCTGCGCGAGTTCACCCTTCGCCTGCAGCAGGTAGCCCATGTTGCTGATCGACGTCAGCGTGTTCGGATGATCGTTGCCGAGGATCCGCCGCCTCTTCTCGAGCGCCTCGCGATGGAACGGCTCTGCTTCGCCGAGCTTGCCCTGCGCCTGGAGCAGCAGCCCCATGTTGCTGATCGAGGTCAGCGTGTCCGGGTGGTCGTCGCCGCGCATCTGCCGGCCCTGCTCGAGCGCGTCGCGGAAGAACTGCTCCGACTCGGCGAGCCTGCCCTGGTCCCGCAGCACGGAGCCGATGTTGTGCAGCGAGGCCAGCGCTTGCGCGTGATCGTCGCTGAGCGTGCGCCGGGACTGCTGGAGCGCCTCGCGGTAGAGCTCCTCGGCCTCGGCGAACTGGCCTTGCCGATGGCGCAGCAGTCCCATGTTGTTGATCGAGAGCAGCGTGTCCGCGTGCCCGGCGCCGAGCTCCCTGCGCCGGATCTCGAGCGCCTCGGTCTGTGGTGCCAGCGCGCGATCGAGCAGCCCGAGCTCGCGCAGCGTCGTCGCGACGCTCTGGAGCAGCCGCGCCTTCACGAGCGGCTGCTCGGCGAAGCGCTGTGCGATCGCCGCGAGCGAGCGGTCGAACAGGTTCTCGCGCAGCATCCCGAGTCCGAGGCTCGTGAAGTTCACGCCCACGACGCCCGCTTCGAGGTCGTCGCGGCGCTCCGTCTTCGCGCTCGCGAGCAACGCGCTGCGCAGGTGCACACCCATGCTCGTGCCGTCGACCTCCCTCCACAGCGCCTCCTGGAACGACAGCACGTGCTCGAGCTCCGCGGCGCGCTCGCTCCTCTCCAGCGCGAGCTTCTCGTTCTCCTCGGCGCGCCGGTTCGCGAGCCGCTCCTGCTCGAGTGCGTGGGCAGCCTTCTCCTCGGCGCGCATGTACTGCACGAACGTGCCCATCCCGCCGCCTGTGAGCGCGAGCAACACCGCGCCCGCCGCGAGGCACT
>DASVAL010000054.1:0-34895 GCA_036376355.1 Planctomycetota bacterium | reverse complement strand
TCGGTGCCGATCGCGGCGCGCGGCAGCCCCGCCATCAGGTCGCCGACGCCGCGGATCGTGCGGCCCTCGATCGAGAGCAGCAGGTCGCCCTGCTGCACGCCACCGAACGCCGCGGGCGACCCCGCGGTGACCGCTGCGACCGCGAGCGCGCGCGGCGACGGCAGGCCGAGGCGATGCGCGATCGTCGGCGCGATCTCGACGCCGTGCACGGCGACGCCGAGCCAGCCGCGCACGACGCGGCCGTGTTTCTGCAGCTCGGGCAGCACGACGCTCGCCGTCGAGGCCGGCACCGCGAAGCAGAGTCCCTGGGCCATCGGCACGATCGCGGTCGCGATGCCGACGACGTTTCCCTTCGTGTCGAGCAGCGGACCGCCCGAGTTGCCCGGGTTGAGCGGAGCGTCGGTCTGGATCACGTCCTCGATCGTGCGCCCGTCGGGACCGGGCAGCGCGCGCCCGAGACCGCTGATGATGCCGGCACTGACCGAGTGCGACAGGCCGTGCGGGCAGCCGACCGCGAGCGCGAAGTCGCCGACGCGCAGCGTGGCCGAGTCGACGAGCGTGAGCGGCGGCACGTCGGCGCCCGGCACGTGCAGCAGCGCCAGGTCGGTCGTCGGGTCCGTGCCGAGCACGTCGACGACCGCCGTGCGGCCGTCGTGGAACATCGCTTCGACGGCGACGGCACCCTGCACGACGTGACTGTTCGTGAGCGCGAGGCCGTCGGGTCCGCACAGGAAGCCCGAGCCGGTGCCGCCGTGGCCGCGGCCCAGCGTGCGAAGGTGCAGGACGGCGGGTCGGACACGCTGCACGACGGCAGCGATCTCGTCGGAGAGCGATTGCAGGATGCTCATGGGCGCGGCTCTAGGCCGGCCCGGGCGTCAACGAAAGGTACGCGGCTCCCGCACCTCAGCGCTGGCAGCGGTTGACCTCCACGGCCCACGTCATCTCCTTCACCCAGACCACCACGCCGTCCTTGTCGAACTCGCGCACGCGAGTGTTCTCGGCCACGAGCGTGTGGCCGTTGGGAAGGCGGTCCGCGTCGCTGGGCGACGAGAGACCGTCGAGCTGCCACTGGAGCCGCAGGGTGGGGCCGAGCTCCACGACGCGGCCTTGCTGGCGAAGGGTCACGAGCGTGTTTCCGTTCGGCAGCCGATCGGCATCGTGCACGTTCTTCATGTTCGGCGCCAACCAGAGCAGGTTGCCGTGCACGTCCACTTCGATGACGCGGTCGCACAGCACGTCGGCGATCAGCGTGTTGCCGTTCTCGAGCCGGTCGGCGTCGAAGGGGCGGATGCCGGTCTTCTGGAAGTTCCGGTCGACGACCTCGCGCAGCTCCCAGACGATCTCCTTGTTCGCGTCGACCTCGATGACGCGGCTGCCGAACGTGTCCGCGATCAGCGTGTTGCCGTTCGGCAGGCGGTCGGCGTCGTAGGGGTTCTTGAGCCCCTCGTACTCCCACACGGTCTTGCCCTGGCGGTCGACCTCACGCACGCGGCTCACCGAGAACTCCGTCAGCAGCGTGTTGCCGTTCGCGAGCCGCTCGGCGTCCCACGCGCCGAAGACGTCCTTGAGCACCCACACCTCGTGGTCGTTCTCGTCGACTTCGACGATGCGGTTGTCGGAGTAGTCGGCGATCAGCGTCGTGAACCCCGCTGGCGGAGCCGGCGGTGCCGGTGTCTCGAGATGTACGTCCACGGCATCGGGCTCGTTGCCGTGTTCTCCCTTCGGGTCCGGCGGCTGCACGGCACTGCTGCTCTGCTCGTCGGAGCGCAGCAACGCGACGGCCGTCACCACGCAGATCCCCATCACGATCGCGGCGGCGGTCGCGAAGTGGCGCTTCGCGCGGATGCGCCGCGGCGCGGCCGCGGCATCGAGGATGCGCGCGGTGAGTGCTCGATCGGGCACGACGCCCGCGAGTTCGTGCAGGCAGGCGTCCATCTGCAGGTCACTGGCGCGGTCCCGCGGGGACGCGCCACTCTCGGTCGAATCGCGTTCGTTCATCGTTGCCTCCGTTCGACGCAGGCGCGCAGCTGCTGCCGCACGCGTTGCATCAGGGTCTTCACGCCGTTGGGTTGCAGGCCGAGCTCGGCCGCCACGTCGACGCGGCGGCTCGGCTCGAAGGTCGAGAGCCCGTAGCTGAGGTCGACGGCGCGCCGCGCGCGCTCGTCGAGCTTGCCGACGCACTCGCGCAGCGCTTGGAGCAGGCCGTCGCCGTCGTCCGCGCCGCAGTCGCGGTCCCACAGCGCATCGACCTCGTCCGCGAGCTGGACGGCGTCGCTGTGGTCGCGCCGCAGCCGCAGGAACAGGAACCGCGCCGTGCGCCGCAGGAACACCGCCGTCGCGGCCGGGTCGAGCGCGGCCGCGCGCTTCTGCAGCGCGATCAAGAACGCCTCCTGCGCGAGGTCGTCCGCCTCCTGCGGGCTCGCACCCTGCATGCGCAGGTAGCGCCAGACCCCCTTCAGGTGCTGGTGGATCAGCCGTTCGGTGTCGGCCTGTCGGGGCACCGCATCAGCGTCTCCTGTGGGGGCGCGGGGCAACAAGCTCGGCATGCTGCTTCAGTGCCAGGAAGCTGCTCAGGGTATTCAGGCATGGCGTTCGACCCGCCACGAACTCCGCCGGCCCGCTGCCGATGACACGGGGCTGGCGATCTGCCTCGCGCCCCCCCGCGCCGAAACCGACGCGTGCGCATAGACTGCGCGCATCCACTCCCCGTGCCCCCGGAGGCCCATGCTTCGACCACTGCTCGCGTTCCTCTTCCTTTCGCTCACAACGCTGCCTGCCCAGCTCGTCACCGAGACCGCAGGCGGCACGACCACCGCGCCGTCCGGCGCCAATCGCGGCAAGGGCAGTCTGTTCCGCGTCGACACGTCCGTGCTGCTGCTCGACTTCGCGATGCAGCTGAACGTGACCGTGCCGGACACGCTGACCTTCTTCATGTTCCGCCACCACTCGCGCACCGGCGTCGCAACGCTCGAATGGACCCACCAGGTGCCAGTGGCCGGCGGCGGCGGCCCGCAGTGGTACTCGACCGGCCCGGTCGCGCTGAACCTCGTCGCGGGCAACTACTACGTGCTCGGCGCGTACTGGACGAGCACCGTGACGTACTACTACTCGACGTCCGCGAGCCCGCAGATGTCGTGGGGCGTGTGGCAGCGCGCGCACACGTTCACCGGCTCCATTCCGCCGACGGTCACGCTGACCGGCTCCGACATCGCGAACTACTACATGCAGTTCCAGTCGATCGTCGTGCCCGCCGTCGTCAACACGGGAACCGGGTGCAGTGCTGTGGCCCCCGTGCCGCGCATGGTCGCCGACAATTTCTTCAGCGTCGGTGCGCTGTCGTCGATCGAGATCTGCGATGCGGCGGCGGGATCCATCGCGCTGTTCGGGTTCGCCCCCAACGGTGCGCTGCCGTTCGGGATCCCGCTGTTCAACTGCCTGCTCTGGCTCGACATCAGCCAACCGGTGTTGACGTTCGCGTCGCTGACCACGAGTGGCTTCGCGAGCCTGCCGATCGCGGTACCGGCCGACCCCGGGCTGTTCGGACAGACCTACTCGCTGCAAGGGTTGTTGTTCGGCGCGACGACGATCGACATGACCAACGCGGTCAGCTTCACGATCCAGTGATCGGCAGCGCCGGTGCCGGAGCCCGGACGTGCCCGCGGATCGCGGGCACGTAGAGCACCGCGAAGTACAGCGTCCACAGGATCGCGAGCGGCAGCGCGACGTCGATGCCCAGGGCCGCGCGGTCGAAGGGCGGCCCCGTGCCCGTGACGCCGTAGAACACGAAGAGGTTGAGGTTCACGAAGAGCGCGATCACGACCGCCTTCGCGGCGGACGTTCGCTCGCTGTGCCAGAGCAGGAACGCGAGCAGGACCGCGACGAACAGGTGGTTCTCGTGCACGCCGGTGTTGAACGTGATGTGGCAGAGGTATCCGACCATCGCGTAGCGCAGCAGGTTCGCGAACGTCTTCTCGGCGCGCATGTAGGCCACGAGCGCGAATGCGTAGGTCGCGAAGAAGACCAGCCGCGGCGGCAGCATGACCGAGGGGTCGCGCGACCGGACATGCGTCGCGACTCCGTCCTGCAGCGGTCCGAACTGCTGCGGTGCCATGACGTGCAGCACGTGCGTCAGGATCCAGTTCGCATTCAGCGCGTTGCCGCTCAGGTAGTCGTTCCTGAGCCCGCGCGCGAGCGAGTACGCGAGCTCGATCCCGAAGAGTGCGAGGCCGGCCGCGAGGATCAGCAGCCCGGGCACGACGACCCTCGTGAGCACGTGCGCGGTTGCGAGCCGCTTCAGATCGCGCGCATGCCGCATCGAGATCACGTGCACGAGGAGGAACGGGAGCAGGATGATCGGCGGCCACTTCGTGAGGCAGACGGCGGCGTACGCGATCGTGAACAGCAGCAGGCGGCCGGTGCGCAGCGCGTCGAGCGCCAGCAGCAGCGCGGGCGCGAGCCAGGTGTCGAGGTACGCGAGCCCCATCGCGTCCAGCGTCAGGGCCAGATGGAGCAGCGCGCCAAGCCACAGGTCGCGCGTCACGAGGCAGAAGACGAGCGTCGTCAGCGACAGGAACAGCAGCAGCGAGGCCTTGAAGGCCGTGAAGCGGTCGACGCCGACCAGGTCGCCGGCCTTCGCCGTGAGCACGAGCATCACGGTGGTCAGTGGCGGATAGTCGGCAGTGTTCGCTGCGTAGCCGTCGCGGATCCCGAGTTGCTCGCCGTTGGCGGTCCAACGCTTCCAGGTGATCACGTCGCTGGTGCCCGGACAGTCGAACAGGGCCAGCGAGAAGGCCGCGGCGGCCACGAGGGCGACCCATGCGGCGGCACGGCGTCGTTCACCCATGCCGGCACTGTCGTGCTGCGGGACGGGCAGGACAACCCCCGCCTGCACGGACCAGCTGCCGCAGAACCAGCTGCTGTGGCGGCGCGCGTCAGTTGATCAGGCGTGCCGGCTTGGCTGGCGTGGGCTTCGTGGAGGGCGTTGTGGGCGCGGCCGGCGTCGGCGTCGTGACCGGCGAGACCTCGACGACGGGTGCGACCGGCGTGGCCGGGCACTCGGGGCAGGTCGCCTGTGCGGCCTCGACGGTGACGCAGGTCGGGGCCGGCGACGTGCTCGTGGTGTTCACCAGGAGTGACTTGTTCACGATCGCGCGCCGCGGCGGGGAGCAGTTCGAACGGCCGCGACCTTCGGTTCGCGTTGCCCGGCTCAGGGCCGACTGCAGGCGGCTCTGGCTGCGCTCGATGTTCGCGCGGACGGCCTTCGGTCCTTCTTCGCCGAGGACGGCGGCCGCCGCGGCGAGCTCTTCGCGCGCTCGCTCGAGCTCCTGCGCGACGGCGGTGCGGACCTGTACCTCCTGCTCCTGCTGCCTCGCCTGTTGCGCCTCGACTTCCACACGCTGCTTGTCCATCGCCTTCTGCGCGCGGTCGAGCTCACGCTGCAGCTTCTGCCGCTCCTTCTCGTGGTTGCGCTGCGCGGCTTCGATCTCGCGCTGGTGCGTCGTCTGCGCGCGCTGCATCGCGGCGCGCATCGCACGCAGCTCCTTGCGCGCGTCGGCCAGGGCTGCCTCGGCGGCTTCGATCTGCGCGTAGGCGCGGTCGAAGTTCTGGACGGCGCTTTCGGGGATCGCGATCTGGGCGCCGAGCGGGGCGCAGCAGAAGGCGGCAAGGCAGACACCGATGAGGGAACGGGTGAACATGGGCCTCCGGGAGTGAAACCGAGCGCCGCTGGCGAAGCGCCGGGCGGCGAAGGCGGGGACAATGCAGCGGCGGCGGCAATATTCTGGATTCCGCGCATTTCCCGATCGAGCCGCGGCTGCGCCACTGGCAGGCCGCGTGCACCGGCTAGGGCCGCACGGTCGCGGTGCCTTCCCAGTAGCTCTGGTACTTCGGCCACGACCACACCGCGAGCTCGCGTCCGATGCGCAGGCCGACGTCGTTGTCGATCGGGATGTGGTAGCCGCCCATCGCGCGCGAGACCGCGGCCATCTCGGCGGTGGCCGAGAAGGTCGGCAGGTCGAGTGCGACCTCGTCACCGTGCGTCGTCTCGGTCAGGACGCAGCAGCGCCGCATCTCCACGGCGCCGTAGCGGTCGCTGCCCGTGAACAGCTCGAGCACCTTCGCGCATGCGCCGCTGACGGTCGCATGACCGCTCGTGTAGCCGGGGAAGGGCGGCGTGATGAACACGTACGGCGAGTACGGATGCCATTCCTCGGCGGGCATCTCGACGACGCCGCCCTGCGGTCCGGCCCAACCCTTGACCTTCTGGCCGCGGTAGTAGTGCCGCACGAGCGTCCACGGCCGCGAGCTGTCGTAGAAGCGCTTCGTCTCCCAGCACGCGATGAACGCGTCGAACGCGGCGACGGCGACCGCGAAGTAGAGCTTGACGTCGCGGTCGAGATCGTGGCGGTCGCGCCGCGACACGTCCTGCGCAAAGCGCAGCCAGTGTCCGCTCTGTCCGGTCGAGCGCGGGCCGTCGCGCATGAACTCGACGACGGCCTTCTGCTGCGGCGTCAGCGTGTTGTTGAAGGCCAGCACGGCGGCGGTCTGCTCGCGCAGCAGCGCGTCGTTCGTCGTCGTCAGCGGCACCGGCTCGGCGCGGAACTGCGCCGACGACTCGAGCGCGAACGGCGTGACGCGATACCAGTGCGGCGTCAGGAAGCCCGGCGTGAACTTCGTGCCGTCGGGGCGCGTGAACGTGATCGGCTGCCAGCGGTCGGGATCGACGATGCGATCGGGCGGGTTCACGGGCCTGTAGCCCGTGTAGTCGCTGTACGGGGTTCCATCGCAACCCGGTTCGTCGCCGAGCTGGTTCGCGCCGTCGCGCAGCCGGTACGCGAGCACCTTGGCGGCCACCGTGTTGCCGATGCCGGCCGGCGACGTCGGATCCATCGAGACGTCGTCGGGGTCGTGCCCGAGTGCCTGCATGTGCTCGCGCAGGTAGGCCGCATCGAGCGCGTAGACGCCGAGCAGCGCCCGATAGCTCGCGTGGCCGATCGCCTTGTTCTTGTTCGCTAGCGTGCGCTCCTCGGGTGGTCGGCGCAGCTTGCCGCCGAGCCGGCTGCCGACGGCCTTCTCGTCGTAGGCCGCCCAGGCGTCGAACATCGCCACGGCCCAGATCACCATCTGCCGCGACAGCACGGTGGGGCGCGCGCCGCTGCGCTCCACGTCGCGCGCCGCGACCTCCTGCATGATGTTGAGCCATCGGTACGCGTGGTTCTGTTCGTGCAGCGGCACGAGCTCCTGATGCGTCAGCGCGTACTCGGGGTCTCGGGAAGCCGGGTCGGCCGCCGGGCCGGCGCATGCGGACAGCAGCAACGCGAGGCAGGCTACGCAATGACGCAAGGGGATCATGGCACGTCATTCCACCAGGGGCCGGTCGCGAGGTGAAGCCTCGCGCTCCGCGAAGCGACGTCGAGGTCCCCGGGCCGCGAATGCGCCGCTCTGCCGCTCGTTGGGCCGGGCGCTTCGCTAGACTTCGCATCGCCATGAAGCTGAACCCGCAAGCCAAGATCTGGTGGAACGGCGAACTCGTCGCCTGGGACAAGGCACAGGTGCACGTGCTGACCCACGCGCTGCACTACGCATCGAGCGTCTTCGAGGGCATCCGCGCCTATGCGACGCCGCGCGGACCGGCCGTGCTGGCGCTCGACGCGCACGTCGAGCGACTGTTCCACTCGTGCAAGATCGTGCGACTGCCTCTCACGTTCTCACCGGCCGCGATCCGCCGCGCGATCCTCGACACGATCCGCGCGAACGGACAGGACGCGTGCTACATCCGGCCGCTCGTCTACCGCGGCTACGGCGCGCTCGGCGTGTGGCCCGACGAGTGTCCGGTCGACGTCGCGATCGCGACGTTCCCGTGGATCAAGGCCGACGAGGCGGCCACGCTCGAGAACGGCATCGACGTCGGTGTCTCGAGCTGGCGGCGCATGGCGCCGGACACGCTGCCGGCGATGGCGAAGTGCGCGGGCAACTACGTGAACTCCGCGCTCGCGGTCGGCGAAGCGAAGCAGCGCGGCTTCCACGAAGCGATCCTGCTCGACGTCGACGGCTACGTCAGCGAAGGCACGGGCCAGAACATCTTCCTCGTGCACAAGGGCAAGCTGTCGACGCCGCCCGTCGCGGCGTCGATCCTCGCCGGCGTCACGCGCAACTGCGTGGCGCAGCTCGCACGCGACCTCGACGTGCCCGTGCTCGAGCAGCGGCTGCCGCGCGAGATGCTCTACACGGCCGACGAAGCGTTCTTCACGGGGACCGTCGCGGAAGTGACGCCGATCCGGTCGGTCGACGGCCTGCCGGTCGGCGACGGCAAGCGCGGGCCGGTCACGAAGTCGCTGCAGCAGAGCTTCTTCTCGATCGCGCGCGGGCAGGCCGAAGACCGCCACAACTGGTTGACGCCGGTCCGCACCGGGTAGACCGGTCCGCGTCGCTGCGAGACGTTCAGCCCTGGTTCGCGCGCGGGTCGTCGACGCGGCCGACGAACAGCACGAGACCGGTCTTCGCGTCGCGCAGCGCGAATGCGAACGGACGATCGGCGTGGAACACCTTCGGCGGCCCCGGGACGTCGGCCGCCGTCGGCACGAGCACGATGGCAGTCGCCGCCGCGGCTTCGGCGCCGTTCTCGTCGACGGCGATCCAGGTCTGGTGCACGACGTCACTGACCATGAGCCTGTCACTTGCCCCGGTGCCCGTGTACATGCCCGAGAAGTCCGCCTGCTGCGAGAACGCGGCGCGCATGCCGAGCGCCTGCAGCGGCGATCCCAGCGAGTGCTTCGCCGCGACCTTGAAGCGCGGCAGCATCACCTCGACGTTCGCCATCGCGAGCGACTGCACGTAATCGCCGCGACGCAGCGTGGCCTCGGCCGAGGCCAGCGAGCCGTTCTTCTTCGGCAGCACGATCTCGCAGACGATGCGGGTGCCGCGGAACGCCATCGACAGGACCTGCCAGTCGTCTCCCTCGGCATAGGCGTGGTGATCGGTGTGGCGCATCGTCGGCACGTCGACGCTCTTGCCGTCGGCGAGCAGGAACGGGGCGGGAGCGGTGGCCTCGGGCTGGAAGGGATCGTGCCATGCGCCGCGGAACCACAGCGCGTTCGTCAGCACGACGCGCGTCGACGGGTCCAGGACGCCGGGGGCCAGGAGGTCCTTGATGCGCTGGTTCGTCGCCTTCGCGATGTGCTCATTGATGCGGACGCGCGCAGCCTCCACGTCGCCGTGGAAGTCGACCGTGTTCTGCGCGGCCGCGAACGAGGTCCGCAGCAACTCGGTGTAGGACTTCACGAGGTCGAGCCCGTCCTGCACCCAGAGGTCGTTCGTCAGCTCCAGCGCCGCGCGGTCCTTGTCCCTCTTCGCGGCGCCGAGGAAGCCGACCTCCTCGAGCAGCTGCCGCGCGGCCGTGTGCAGCCGCTCGCCGGTGAGATCTTCGGGCAGGTGCAGCAGCTTCACCATCTCGCGCGCCGTCTCGTTGCGCGCCGCAGGCAGCAGCATCAGCAGCGCGATCGAGATGCTGCCCGGTGAGCTCGTCGGCGATCCGTTCGCCGACAGCTTCGTGTGCAGGTCCGCAGCGAACTCGTTGCACGCGGCCGCGAGGCGCTGTGCGTCCGTTCGTTTCTGGGCGGTCGCGGGCTGCACGGTGATCAGCGGGAAGAGGACGAGGCACAGAGTGCGAAGCAAGTTCATGGTCGGTTGGTTGGCCGGTTGGCTGAGAAGGGCGGCGGCCCAACGCGCCCTCGCAGGGGGCGTTCCGAGACGCGACGGAGAATCGCGTACCGCGACGGTGCTGCTGGCTACGCGCCGCGCCCCGGTCAACGGTTGAACGGGTACTCGTTGATCCAGTGGAAGCCGTGGTTTCGCAGCCGGAACGAGTCGCCGGGCCGCTTGCGAAGGCGGACCGTGATCGCGGCACCGTCGAAGGTGCCCTCGAGCACGAGCAGCCGTTCGGTCGACGGCGTCGCAGCTGCCGGAGTGGGCACGGGCGTGACCGCCGGAGCGGCCTCGGGCACGATGACCGCCGGCGTCGGCGCTGCCGGAGCCTGGTCGGGCTTGGCAGGCGTTTCGACGGCTTCCGGCTTGGACTGCGGAGCGGCTGCTTCGGTCACTTCCGGCTTGCTGGCCTCGGGAGCCTCGCTGCGGTAGCGGAGCACGATGGGTGCCGGCGCCTGCTCTTCGCTGTCCGGCCGGGGACGTCTCGTCAGCGTCACGGTCGACTGCGCCTCGTCGACCGCTGCTTCGTAGTAGGCGATCGTCTTGGCGTCGGTCATCGCGACCTGCGCGCGCTTCTTGCCCACGTACACGTGCCACCAGCGCGACGCCTCCGTCAGCAGCGGCGGGACGACGGCTCCGTCGCGTGCGAACTCGGCGACCTCGTAGAGTCCCTCGAGCGGCCCGGGCGGCGCGGTTCGGCGTTCCCAGCTCTGGTAGGTGGATTGGCCGATCACGAACAGGAGCCAGCCGACGAGTGCGAACTTGACCACGCGCTCGGGCACGAAGATCCACATCGGCAACGGCAATCGCAGCGGCGGCGGCACCGAGCTGCGGTGCAGCACGAGCGCGGCCGTGAGGCGCGGCACGTCGCGCAGCAAGAGGCCGATCGCCATCAACAGCAGGTGTGCCGAGTAGAGCTTGACGGGCACGTCGTAGCAGAAGTTCAGCATCACGACGTTGAGCATTGCGCCCGCGGACACCATCGCGCCGAGAGTCGTCGTGTAGCGCGAGAGCAGCAGCAGGCCGCCGAGGCACTCGACGACGCCCGTGAACGCCGTGTAGGTCGGTGACGCGTACATGAACTTCCACACGACTCCCATCGGCGACGACTCGCCCCACGACGACACCAACCAGATGCTGTCGGTGCTCGGGAACTGGCCGCCGAAGAACTTGCCCGTGCCATAGCGCAGCATCGCGAACGCGAGCACGAACCTCACGTAGGTCCGCAGCAGGTCGGCGAGCCGCGGGTAGCTCGCCTTCACCGACAGCAGCGACCAGAATCCGGCGATGACCAGGGCGATAGAGACGTACATCGCGAGCGTCACGTAGTCGCGTGTCGTGTCTCCGCTGCCCGTCTCGAAGGGCGCGAGGTTCTTCTCGAGGCCGAGCACGTTGCTGCCGAACCACGTGACCGCGACGTTCGAGGCGTCCTCGAAGTGTTTGGCAACGACGTCGGCTTCGGGGATCAGGCCGAGCGGGAACGGCAGGCAGTAGACGACCAGGTAGACGAAGACGAAACGGAACAGCAGGCGTCGGAGCAGCGACCAGGACGCGGGGCCGGAGTCGGGAACGGGCGAGTCGGAGGCGAGCATGGTGGCAGCAACGTATCGCGCGGCCGGCTGCGAGTGGACGCGGAGAGACACCCAGGTGCCCTGCGACGTGTCGAAAACGGCGAAAACGGCGCTGGCTGTCAGGCGCGCGCCGGCTCGGGAGGACGAACGGGGCGCGCCGCGAGGCGCGCACCCGTCATCGCAAGCTTCTCGAGAGTCAATGGTGGGCAGAGCCAGGGTTGAACTGGCGACCCCAGCATTTTCAGTGCTGTGCTCTACCAGCTGAGCTATCTGCCCGCACCAGTCCCGCGTTCCGGCGGAACACGGGGGCGCGGAGGGTAGCGACCGCGCGCGCATCAGGCAAGCTTCGAGCCCGGCATCCCGTCCGGACGGATCGCGAGGCCGCCGTCAGTTCCGTTCGATGCGGATGTCGCTCCAGTAGGACCAGTCCCAGCGGTTGTCCTGTCGCGGTCCGGCTTCGGCCAGGAACACCAGCACCGAGTCCGCCGCCGACTCCACCTCGATGCGGAAGTGCTGCATGCCCCGGTCCCCCGCGACCGTGCCCGGTTGCAGCAGCCGCTCGTGGACCCGAATCCGCTCCGCGCCCGACTCTCGCACGATGCAGAAGGCGACGCCGTCGGACTGGTTGTCGCCCTTGGTCGCATCAGGCAGCATGCCGAACCGGCCGGACACGGCGTGCCGCCCGGCCGGCAGGCGGAAGCGCAGCTCGCTCGGTGCGTGCGCGAACAGCACCTGTCGCCCTTCGACGACCATGACCTGGGCGCGAGTGCCGGTGCTGACGTGGAACGGGGCCGTCGCGAACATCGGATACCGGCACCGGTCCACCACGGCGCGTTCCTCGTCGGTCACCTGCGCGGGCGCGCGCCGCAGTCCGTCGCACGCGAACACGCGGACGCCGACCTCGGCCGCCACGCGCGAGGCCTTGCCCTCGCTGGGCACGACGCGGAACGCCTGGACGCGAGGCAGGCTGTCGCCGCCGTACATGGACAGGAACTCCTCGTGGCTGCGCACGAGCGGATCCAGCAGGAACGGCGCCTGCGCGATGGCCGGCGCAACGCGGTAGTGCGCGACCTGCCCGTCGCCGAGCCGGACCTCCAGGTGCAGCCGCGGCGGCCGCAGCAGGAAGCTCTGCATGCGCCCGATCAACGAGTAGCCGAGGTCGAGGCCGAGCAGGCGCACGTCGCCGGGCAAGGCCGCAAGCTCGACCCATTCGCCGATCTGCACCTTGCGGTCGAGCACGAGCTGCGACGGCACGTCCGCGCGACGCCTCGGCACGGCCTGCCGCCGCAGCAGCAGGAAGTCGCGCTCCATGATCACGGGCCGGTAACCCGCGAGCAGTGCGAGCAGCGCCTGGCTGTCGGCCACCGTCGGGTAGTAGTCGTTGATCGGATGCAGCTGGAACAGCACGTGGTCGGGCCCGTCGGGCGACTCGTAGCAGGCAGCGTTCATCTCCTGCAGGAACGGCGTGCACGTCTGGTAGCTCTGGAACACGGGCCGATGCCGGATGCGCAGCCGGTTCGTGAACAGGATGCCCTGTGTGTGTCCGAACGCGTCGATGCTGCCGCTGCCGAGCTCGCGGCGCGTCTCGGGCATCGGCGTCTCGGCCGCGAGCCGTTCCCACTCGGCCAGCTGCGTGTCGACGAACTCGCGCAGCGAGAAGAGGTTCTCGAGGTTCGTGGACCAGCGCCACCGCAGCACGGCCGGCGTGCTCGGCATGATGTCTTCGTCGCGAGCGTGCTCGAGAGCGAACACGGCGAGTGCGATCACTGCGAGCGCCAGGCCCGACGCGAGGCGGCGGCCGCGGACCTTCTCGGCCAGGGCCGGCAGCAGTGCGAGCTGCAGGCACGCGATCACCTGGAAGAACAACCGCACGTGGCCCGAGTCGTGTTGGACCAGGCCGCCCTTCCAGGCCACGAAGCCGGTGGCCAGCGTGGCGATCGCGATGCCGACGTGGACGGGGCGGCGCGGGCCGCCGATTGCGAGCCAGGCCGCGAGGCTGCCGAGCAGCAGCATCGCGGCGACGGCCAGGCCGAGCTCCGAGTCGGGGCCGGGGCAGCCCATCACGTCGTTGTAGCCGCTCGACACCTCCGAGGACGCGCGCAGCCAGCCGGGGAGGCCGCCGAGCTCCTGGCCGGCGCCGAGCCAGAGCAGCACGAACGCGCCCGCGTAGCCGCCGGCGACCACGGCGGCGGCGCGCCGCGAGGTTCGGCGCCAGGCGACGACGGTCATGACGGCGACGCACAGGGCCGCGAGCACGAAGCCCGTGAACTTCACCATGCCGAACGCCGCGAGCAGCGTCACGACGGCCAGCGTACGGAGCCGCGAGCCGTCGCCGCGGTAGAGCACGATCGCCGTGCCGGCCACAATCGTCGACAGGTACATCTCGGGCAGCATCGGCGTCAGGTACAGCAGCAGCAGCGCGCCGGCGACCCTGCCGGTCCACCCGGGGATCTGCCGCAGCAGCGACGTCCAGGTGACGGCGATCGCGCACGAGGCCGCGTACGAGCAGACCAGTTGCATGGTGCAGCTGTCGGGGTCGAAGCCCTGCGAGAGCGTCAACGGCCCGCCGAGCGGCCCGTAGGTGAAGACGAAGTCGCGCCCGGCTTGGAGCCCGTTGCGCCACGCGTGGCACAGCAGCGCGTACCACGAGCGGTCGAGGCTGACGATCGGCACCGCGATCACGGGCACGACCAGCGCCAGCGCGAGCGCCAGCGCGTAGCCGCCCCAGCCGAGGTGGGCGGCAATGCTCGAGGCGCGCCGGGCCGGCGGCGGCGCAGCATCGGAAGGCGGCAGGGCAGTCACGGGAGAGCCCTCTTACCGCCCGGCCGGTGCCGGGCGCTAGAGTGGGGAGGGATGGAGCGCCTCGGGATCTCGCTCGGGCTCTGCGCCTGCCGATGAGGGGGCAGTAGGAACGCATGGACTCCGCAACGCATCGATGGATCCTCGCCGCGCTCGCGGCAGCGCTGCTCGTGGGCCTGCTGCTCGCGCCGTGGTCGGGCGGCGAGCCGCAGCCGACCGTCGCCGAGGAGGCGCCGGTGGCCGCGCCCCTGGAGGCCGAGCCGGTCCGCGAGGTCGCGGAAGTCGTGATCCGCGAAGTGGCGCCGGAGTCCGAGCTTGCCGAGCCATCGAGGTTGCCGGCTGCCCCGCACGCGGAGCGTGTCGCCGCCGCCGGTGAACTGAAGGGCCGCGTGTTGTTCGAGACGCGTTCGCCGGCCGCCGGCGCCAGCGTGCGCATCGGCGCCACCGAGACGAAGGCGGGTCCCGACGGCTCGTTCGCGCTGCCGCGCGACAAGGTCGGGTCGGCCGACGATCTCGTGGCGACGCTCACGGGCTACGAGCCCGCGGTGATCGAGAGCGTCGCGCAGAGCGAGGCCTTCCGGTCCGACCGCGTACTCGAAGTCGTGCTGCCGGGCATGGCCTGGAGCATCGACGGGTTCCTGCTCGACATGAACGGCGCGCCCTGTGAGGGCTGGAAGCTCGAGCTCCACCGCGGCACCGACTGCGGGCAGATCAGCTTCCCGAACGTGCTCGCGGAGGACCTCGCCGCCGGCGCCCGGGTGCAGGCCGTGGATCCGAGGGCGGCTCCGGCCGGTGCGGCGCAGGCGGTCAATCCGAACATGCAGACGATCGGCACCGACGGCGCGTTCCACATCGGGGGTCTGCGGCGCGGGCGCCAGTACGTGCTGCGCGCCTGGAACGAGCGCACGCTGCGAACCGTGTTCAGCGACCCCATCCCGGCCGGTGCGGCGCGGTACGTCTTCCGCGTCGGCGCCGCGGACAATCGCGAGCGCGTCTGGGGCCGCGCGGTCGATCGCTCGGGCGCGCCGATTGCCGATGTGCGCGTGCGGTTGACGATGCGCGTGCACGAGGTCCCCGGCAGGACTTCGTACCAGACGGGCGCACACGTCCGGACCGGCGGCGACGGGACCTTCGAGTTCAAGGACGTGCCGCGCGAGAACCTGCTGTTGCGTTTCGATCACAGGGACATCGACAGCTACTACCACGATCTGCTCGCCGAGGATCCCGGTGCGGACCTGCGCATCCAGCTCGCGTGCCTCTGCCGCTTCCGCTACGAGGCGCTGCCCGGCGCCGCGGCGGCGAGGTCGTTGCGCGTGCTCGACGCGAACGAGAAGGGGCTGCGCATCACGCGGCAGATCGGCGAGAACAGCACCGAGAGCAGGACCTGGTACGAGATCGCCAGCGGGCGCTCGCCGGACCTGATGGTCAGCGATGCCGCGGCCTGGCTGTCCCTGCAGTTCGGCGACGGCAGCGAGAAGCGTGTGCCGATGCAGCTGTTGCGCGGCCAGGTCACGATCTTCAATTGAGCCTGCGGCCGCTGCGCGCGCGTGCCCTGCGAATGGGGCGCCAGCCGGATCTCAGCGGCGCGGCACGAGCGCGTACGGCGAGTGCACTTCGTAGCCGAACAGCGGCCGGATCGCGCGCGGCTCCGTCAACAGCGGTCCCGGCAGGCGCACGTAGGGATCGTCGTCGGTCCCACGCTTGCCGTCGGGGCCCGCGAGCCCGGCGCGGAACACGTTCTCGAAGGCATGCGCCCCGATCGAGTCGACGACGATCGCGGCGAAGCGCTGCTCGCGCAGGGCCTGCGTGGCGCCATCGAGCAGGCTGGCCAGCGCGCGCTGGGCGCGTTCGGACAGGTGCGCGAGCTTGCTGCGGTCGTCGAGCGCCGAGAGATCGAACATGCCGCCCGGTTGCCGCGGCAGCAGCTGCAGCAGGTCGAAGATCGCCTGGCCGTGCGCGCCGGTGCCCTTGCCGGCCCGAGCACTGATGCCGCCGTGGCCCGGGATCCATACGGGGCCCGGTTGGTGCCGCACGAACTCGAGCAGCTCCTCGTGCGCGCGGCGGTGTGCGGGCGAAGGCAGCATCGTGTGGCGCGTCGTGCGCGACCAGCCCTCGTCGCCCGTCGGTCGTGTCGCCGCGAGAGCTAGCCAGCCGAACTGCACGAGCAGCAAGAGCGGCACCGCGATGCGGAGCCGGCGTGTGGTCGCGGCGACCGCGGGCCCGAGCACACACGCGGCCGCGAAGCCGTACATGATCACGTTGTCGAAGCCGCCGACGTGCAGGCGCGAGAACCACGACGTCAGCAGGCCGCCGCTGCCGAACGCCGCGAGGAACAGCGCTTCCTTGCGCCTGCCCTCGCGCCACTGCACCGCGAAGCCGGTCAGCCCGAGTGCTAGGAGCGGCAGCATCGGCTGCAGGTCCTCGATCCAGAAGGCGAGCTTGCGTTCGCCGTTCCAGCCGTGGTGCCGCGGCATCTCGAACAGGAAGAACGTCGACCAGCCGTCGCTGGCGAGGTGCATGCACGCGGTCGACGCCGCGATGCCCGCGAGCGCCGCGACGCCGAATCGCAGCGCGGCGCGCCAGTCGTGGCACAGGGCACCGACGAGGATCGCGGGCAGCCACATCAATGCGGACTGCTTCGCGAGCACGGCCGCCGTCGCGAGAGCAGCCGCGGGCAGCCAGCGCCGCGGGCCGCCGTGTTGCAGCACGTACGCGGTGGCGAGGCACAGCAGCACGAACAGCTCGTCGTTGCGCGCGAGGTCGTACCACCACGCGAGCCAGCCGTAGCCGCCGAGGAAGACTCCGGTCGCGACGAGGCCCGGCGCCAGCCTGCCGGTCTCACGGCGCACCCAGTGGCCGACGAGCATCGCACAACCGATCGTCGCGAGCGTCGCGACGAGGCGCAGTGCCTGCAGGCCCGGCAGCCCGAGCCAGACCAATGCGCCGCCGAGCCAGAACGAGAGCGGCGCATAGAGGAACGGCACGTGCTCGGGTCCTGGCGCGCAATGGAGCGGCAGCCCGTTCGCGACGCGCCAGGCGTGGTCGGCCATCGCACCTTCCATCCACTCGAGCTCGTGCGGGTAGAGGAGACGCTGGCCGGCGCCGAACAGGAACACGACCGCGGCAGCGGCCGCACAGCCGAGCAGCAACCGCCACCCGACGTCGGAGATCGGGTTCGGCGGGCTGGCGGCGGGCGGAGGCAGCATGCGGTTCGGCGCAGAGCATAGGGGGCGATATGCTGAAGCACCTTCGATGCGTGCATTGGTCGTGTCCTGCCTGGTGTTGGCGCTGGCTGCCGTCGTGCTGGCGACGAGTGGTGGCTGGACCTGGTTGATGGGCTCCGAGGACGCGCCACCGGGTGCGCCCGAGCCCGCGGCAGCGCAGACCGACTCTGGCTCGTCCGCGAACCAGGCACTCGCGCGCGGCACGGTCGCGACGCGCACGGCGCCACCACAGCCGAGCACCGAAGGGCTCGCCGAGGCGCCGACGGCTTGTCTGCAGGTCGTCGATCACGCGACGAAGAAGCCCGTCGCGGGTGCTGCGGTGCGGCGCGTGCAGGGCGGCGCCGAGATCGCGTTCACGGACGAGCGAGGGCTCGCGGCGCTGCCGCTCGTGGACCGCGAGCAACTCGCCGTCGTGGCCGACGGTTACCTGCTGCGCCTCGCGCCGACGCGGCCCGGGTCGACGGAAGGCGAGCCGCAGGAGGTCCTGCTCGTGCGCGACGACTGGTCGCGGCGCCGCACCTTCCACTTCACCGATCCGGACGGCAAGACCGTCGCCGAGGCGTTCGTGCGCTTCCGGCCACGCGACGTCAAAGCTGCCCCGTCGCCGGTGCCGCCCGGCGACGCACTCGTGCAGCGTGCGTGGAACGAGCACACGATGCTGGCCGGCCTGCCCGTGTGCGACTCGGTGCCGGTGCAGCTCGGCTCGTTCGCCGAGAACCGCGTGCACAGGATTGCCGATGGGAGCGAGGTCCGCTTCGTGGCTGCCGGCGTGTTCACGCTCGAGATCGCGACGCCCGGTGGTCTCGTCGGCAGCCGCGAGCTGCGCGTCGAGGGTGCTGCCGGCTCGGCCGGCGAGGCCGTGCGCATCGCGCTCGTGCGCGGTGTCGTCGTGAGCGGTCTCGTGGTCGATGCCGTGACCTCGGCGCCGTTGCCGCGGGCCGAGCTGACCGTGCAGGGCGGCGAGCCGCTGGGCCTCGTCGCGACGACGGCGGACGACGGCGCGTTCGCGATCGGCCCGCTGCTGCCGGGCCGCGTCGTGCTGAACGTGCGCCACGGCGATCACGAGCCGTTGGCCTCGGGAGAGCTGAACGCTCCGACCGACGGCGTGCGCATCACGCTGCAGCCGTTGCCGCGCACGAGCCTGCGCGGCCGCGTGCGCAGCCGCCCCGAGCTGCGTCCGCTGGCGGGAGCCACGATCGTGTGGGCGCCCGCGGCCGGAGCGCCCGTGAGCGCGACGAGCAACGCGGACGGAACGTTCGTGCTGCCGGCGACGGGCACCGCCGCCGCGAAGCTGCTCGTGCAGGCGCCGGACCATCAGCCGTTGTCGGAGCTCGTCGAGCCGGGCTCGCCGTTCGCCGAGTACGACCTCTGGCCCGGCACGCCGGCCGTCCGCCTCGCGAAGGGGCTCAGTGCCATGCTGCGCGGCATCGTGGTCGACGGCGAAGGGCGCCCCGTGAACGGCGCGATCGTGCGCTGGCATCCGGCCCAGGAGACCGCGGCGGGGGGCGTCCCGGGCCGGCGTGTGCTCGAGGGCGGAACGCTGAAGTTGCTGCCCGTGGCGATCTCGGGCGCCGATGGCTCGTTCGCGGTCGAGACGAACCACTTCGGCGCCGGCAGGCTGACCATGGTGGGCGCCGAGACGCCAGCCGGTGCCGTCGACGTCGAAGCGACCGCTGGCAAGACCGTCGACGGCCTGCGCCTGCGGAAGTGACCTGCGCGTGCCCTCACGCTCATGGAATCGGAGAATGCCGAGGTCTCTGTGCGGGCCGGTGACGTTGCTGCACCGTCATGACGCAGTTCTCGGCCGATGACCTGACCCAGCACGCCGACGCGATGCGGCGGCTCGCGCGCGATCTGCTCGCGGACGCCTCGCTGGCCGACGACGCCGTGCAGCAGGCCTGGGTCACGGCGCTGACCCGACCGCCGGCGGCACGCGTGGCCGTGGCCGCCTGGTTGCGCGCCGTCGTGCGCAGCTGCGCGCTCGACCTGTTGCGCTCGGAGGGCCGGCGGCGCCGCCGAGAGGAGCTGGTGCGCAGGCGTGCGCCGATCGTGCAGGCCACCGACGACCGGCTCGACTGGCAGGAGGCCGTCGTCGCGGCCGTGCGCGCTCTCGACGAGCCGTACCGGACGACCGTCTGGCTGCGCTACTACGAAGGCCACGCGCCGGGCGAGATCGCGCAGCGCCTCGGCGAACCCAAGAAGACGATCAAGACGCGGCTCTGGCGCGCGCTGCAGCAGCTGCGAACGCGACTCGATGCACGTCCGGGCGGGCGGCGTGCGTGGGTCCCGGCGCTCGCGCCGCTCGCGCGCCTTCCGATCGGTCCGCCGGTACTCGACGCCGCGAGTGCGGCAGGAGCAGGGCTCATGCAGGGAAAGAAACTCGTTGTCGCGGCGGCCGTGCTGCTCGTGGTGGCGGCCCCGCTGCTCTGGCACTCGAGCGCCGATGCCGGTCCCGTCGAGCCCGCGGCGCCGCCTGTCGCCAGCGCACCACTCGAGCAGGCGCGCGCGGAGGTTCACGCTGCAGAGGAGCACGGTGGCCAGCGTGTGCAGGTCGCCACCGAAGCCGCCGCGACGCCGCCGTACGGTGCTCTGGCCGTGCGCGTGCGGTGGCACGATGCCGCGGCTGCGCCCGGCGTCGGGCTGACGTTCCGCGCCGAGCAGGAGCCGCAGCTCGACCGCAACGAGACCCGCGCCGTGTCCGACGCCGAGGGCGTCGCGCGCGCCGAGAAGCTGCATGCGGGAAGCGTGCTGCTGACGTCCGATCGCGGCGGCGAGCTGCGCGCCGAGGTCGTTGCCGGCACTCTGCGTGAGGTCGAGTTCGTGCTGCCGCGCGGTGTCGACGTGACCGGCATCGTGATCGACGAAGCGCGCCGTCCCGTGCCCGGCGCGCGCGTCGTGCTGGTCTCGGGCCGCAGCGGTCTGTCCGGCGGTTGCGTGATCGCGAAGGCCTCCGTGAACGGCTCGTTCGCCGTGCGCGCGGTCGAACCCCGCTGGTCCTTGTGCGCCGAAGCGGCCGGCTACGCGCCGTCGAGTCTCGTCGACCTCGAGCAGGTCGAGCCCGCTGCCGACGGCAGCAGGCGCGTCGAGCTGTGCCTGCTGCACCGCGGCGGCAGCGTCGCTGGCGTGGTCCAGGACGAGCTCGGGCGCGGCATCGCGGGTGCCGTGGTCGCGATCGGCAAGGAGGGCACGACGCACGGCGGCAAGGTCACGCGCGAGTCCTGGAGTGCCGCTGTGCGCGTCACGGACGACAACGGCGCGTTCACGTGCGATGGTCTCGCACCGGGCCGGCTGCCGATCGCGGCGCGCGCGGACGGCTACGCCTGTGTCGCGCGCGAGGTGACCTGCGCGGTCGGAGCCACGGAACGCGTGACGATCGTGCTCGAGCACGGCGTCACGGTGCAGGGTCGTGTGCGCGACGAACGCGGCGAGATCGTGGCCGGCGCCGTGATCCGTTCGCTCGCCGATGCCACCGATGACCCGTCCATCCACGCCTCGAGGACGCCGGGTGCCGGGATGCTGAAGCGGCCGGAGACGCGCAGCGATGCCGCGGGGTGCTACCGGCTGCAGTTCGTGTCGCCGGGGACCGTGCACCTGCTCGCGACGGCGCCCGGGACGGCGGCCGCGTTCCAGGGGACGTGCCGCGAGACGATGTCGGCGCGCGCCGGCGAGGAGGTCGAGTGGAACCCGGTGCTGGTCGCGGGCAAGACGATCCGCGTCGTGCTCGTCGGCGAAGGCGACAACCCGTTCACGAGTGTCGTCCAGGCCATTCCCGAACGCGCGACGGATCTCGCCAGGCAGCTCAGCGGGATTCGGGACCGCAAGTCGAACACCTTCGTGTTCGAGGACTGCGATGACGTGCCGTACACGATCGCGGTCAGTGCGAAGGTTGCGGAGGGCTCGAGGACGTGGATCTACCAGACGGGCGTGCGGCCCGGTGATCCCGACGTGCGTCTCGTCGTGCCACCGCGCCCGAAGCCGCAGCCACCGGGCTCGGTCTCGGGCGGCATCGTGGACGCAGGACACCGGTTCGATGGCCGTCCCGTGCAATTGCAGCTGCACTCGCGTTCGGCGCGGCACGACCTGACGGTCGAGGACGGTCGGTTCCGCATCGAAGGCCTCGCGCCGGGGCGCTACTTCGTGCAGGCGACGACGGACGAAGGACCCGTCGGCAGAGGTCCATGGTTCGACCTGCAACCGGGGCAGCACCTCGACGTCGGCGACCTCGTGACGGAGCCGGGCGGCTCGGTCCGCATCGCAGTGCGGGCGCCGGCTGGAACGGAGGTAGGCGCTCCGCGCGCGTGGCTCGGCAGGAGCTACGAAGGGCGCGCGATGCGCTGGGACGGTGAGCACCTCGTCGCGGCGAACGTCACGGCGGGTCGCTACAGCGTGCGGCTGCGCGGCAAGGACTGGTGCGCGCGGCCACAGGACGTCGACGTCAGGGCCGGCCAGGAGGCGCTGCTCGCGATCGAAGTCGTGCCCGCGATCGAGCGCACGCTCACGCTCGAGTTCCCACTGCCCGACAAGTGGAAGCAGTGCGACGTGCTGCTGCGCGACGCGAGTGGCGAGATGGCCGCGACGGTCGCCGAGTTCTCGTCGGAGGCGATCGGCCCGTTCTCCTACCCATGGAAGGGCCCGCTCCCGTTCGGCCAGTTCACGCTCGAGGCGATGCTCGACGGCGTCCGCCACACGTGGCCCGTGGACCTGCGGGAATCGGTCCCGAGCGGCCAGGCGCTGCTCTTCTCGCTGCGCGGGCGCTGAACGCGGCGAGCGCGCAAAATGCGCTGAATGCGCTGAATGCGCTGAATGCGTTGAATGCGCGGATCGCGCTCAACGCGCCGGGTGTGCGGCGTTGAGGTCGACTCGCGGCGCCGGCAGCGATTGGATCGTCGGTGCCGGCATCGAGTTGGCCCACTCCCTCCAGACGCCAGGGTCTCCGAACGGGCTTGTGTCCGTCAGATGGGCGAGCAGCTGGCGCGCGCCGATCCGTGCTTCCGCGACGAGGCGCTGCCCTGGCTCGTCCTCTGCCGAGGAGTCGAGGATGCGCACGAGCAGCTGCACGCCGGCCGGCTTTCCCGCGAGCAGCAGCTGGCGCGCAGCGAAGTAGTCGAGCGCCGGATGCTCGGGCCAGATCGACGACAGCGTCGCGGGGTCGACCGCGGCACCGGTCCGTTCGAGGCAGTACAAAGCGCGCGCCCGCGTCGCCACCGATCGCGAAGCATCCGTGACGATCGCCAGCACCGCGCTGGCTCGTGTCAGCGGTCGGCCGCTCTGCGCCAGAGCCGTGAGCACCTGGTCGCACGGCGCACTGTGGTCGACGAGGCGTTCGTACAGGAGGCGCTCGATGGCGGGGCTCTGCGGGCAGCGGGCAAGAGCTTGCAGGGTCTCGCCGGCTTGATTCGTCGGTATCCACTGCAGCTGGGCGGCGAGGAAGTTGCCCCACTCGGCAGTCAGCTCTGCTGGCAGTGTCTCGAGTGCCGCGGCCCGCACTTCGGGTTCGCTGGCGCTGAGGGGAGACGCGATCTCTTGCGGCTGCGGCGCGTCGGTGCGGAGCCTGCACACCCAGAGCGCCGCCTCGGCGACGCCGGGAGCTTCGGACTTCAGCAGGTCCTTGAGGTCCTCGCCGGACCACGGTTGCAGGCGCTCGAGGGCGCGCACCAGCAGGTGATTGGTCTCGGCGTCGAACGCCGGCATGGCCGCGCGCAGCAGCGGCGCGAGTGACGCGATCTCGAAGTGCTCCGCGAGCAGCACCGCCGATCGGAACACCGGGCTGGCACGATCCGCGAGCACCGCCGGCAGCTCGCGTTCGCAGCGCTCAGCCGTCAGGGACTTCGGCACCACGTGCGCAACCGACGTCTGGGAGAGTCGGCTGCGCAGCTGTTGGAGCACCGCGTCGAGCTCGGAGCTGACGAGCTTGCTCCCTGCTGTCCGAGCAGGGCTGCTGCCCGGGCTGGCCCAGACCCAAGCAGCGAGTGAGACCGCGACGCAGACGAACAGACCCGCGGCGAGCAGCAGCCGATGCCGCTGCTGGTACAGGCGTGTGATGCGTTCCGTACGCGCCGCGCGCCGTGCGAGCTGCCCCGATGCGGATTCGCGTTCGGCCGTCATCGCGCGATCTCCCGCCAGCTCTCGATGACGTAGTTCGGCGGCAGCAGGCTGCGGATGCGATCCACGGCTTCCGACGAGTAGCGCACGACACCGCCGCCGGAGAGCTTGATCGCGCCGCCATCTGCGCCCTGGACCACGGCGCCGTTCACGACCGACGAGCCGGAGACGGTCAATTCGCCGAGGACGAGGATGAGGCCGTCCCAGCGGTACCCGCCGGTGAACTGCAAGTTGCCGGTCACGAGCAGCACGCCGGCGCCGCGGCGGCTGCCCGAGAGGGTCAGGTCCCCGGGGCAGTAGGTGACCTGCCAGCTGTTCGTGAGCGGACTGCCGAGATTGATGCTGTACGTGCCCGGGTCGAGCACGTTGGTGGCCATGACGCGCGCGACGGCAGCGAGGCCGGGCAGGTTGAACGGCGCTGGCGCGAGACCGAAGCTCGGCGTCGCTGTGACGCCGGCGACCGTGCTCGTGCCGGCTTGCGTGTAATTGCCCAGCAAGTCCGCGGCAGTGTGCGGTGCCTCGGTCGCGATGCCGTAGACGTTGTTGGTTGGCAATCCGGGCAGGCCGCTGATCAGGGTGTCGACGCCAGTCACGCGCGAGTTGCCGACGGTCCTGATGTCCGGCGTGCCCAGGGTCAGGATCGCGGCGGAGAACGGCGTCAGCAGGCCCTGCTCGACCACGATCGCCGAGACGCACCTCCGGATGCGGCCGTGGCTGCCCTCGGAAACGACCTCGAACGCGCGCTCGTCGGCTTCGTCGGTCAGGCCGTCGACGTCGTTGTCTTTCGCGTCGGTGCCCAGGAACGTGGCAACGTACGAGCAGCGCAGGCCCTTGCCGAGGTCATTCGGCACGACTGCCCCCGAGACCAGCGTGCCGTCCACCGCGCTCTGGGCAGCCAACTCGATGCCCGAGGACGCCGCGAGCAGGGCCTTCTGTAGCTGGACGGACTGCAGCAACTTGCCGTTGCGGCTCGTGAACATCGTGATCGTCGCTGACACCACGAGCAGCAGTGGAATCATGACGACCAGCACGGTCACGAGCACCGAGCCGTTCTGTGTCGGCGACGTCGCGTCGCGCCGGGCGAAAGGGCGATGGGTCATGGGTTGTTCAACCGGACGGTGTGTTGCAGTTTCGTGCGCCTCAGCGTGCCGCCGTGACCTGCGACGGCGAACTGCAGCGTGACGCGGACCGAATCGCGGTCGAGCTGGAAGGTGCAGATCTCGAGGTCGCGGGCGATATCGCTCGTGAAGCCGCCGCGCGTCCACTTCAGCGAACCCTCGTCGAAGAGGCCGTCGCCGTCGTTGTCGAGGCCGTCGGCGAGCTCGGCAGCGTCGCGCACGAACGCGAGCTCGTTCATGCGCACCGGCACGATCAGCTCCGGGCCGTCTTCGCCAGTCGTGCTCTCGAGGCGCAGGCAGGTTCGCGGATCGGCCGTCACCATCGAGCACCACTCACCAATGGCCGTCGCACGGAGAGCCGTGACGTCGGCCTGCGTCGCCTTGACCTCCACGGTCCTGCGCCGCCCGGCGCGGAACACGGTGTCGAGGTCGGCGACGCACCGCTGGGCGGTCTCCATTTCCCCCGACGAGGACTCGGTGGCCTTGAACGACCCCATGACCGCCTTCGTCGCGCTCGTGATAACGAGCAGGATCGGCAGCATGATGGCGAGCACGACGGTGACTTCGACCAGCGTCATGCCGGCCGAGCGGTTTTGGGCTGCGGTCATGGCACACCTCCCCAGAGGGTCATCAGTTCGACAGACGAATTGCCGCTGGCGCCGTGCCACTTCGCGGTCGCGGTGATCCGGTAGATCACGCGCCTCGGGTTCGACGCTTCGAGCCGCACGGTGATTGCGCCGGGCAGGCCGTCGGTGTCCCCGGCCTGTGCCGCGAGAGCCGGCTTCGTGGGGTCCGGCCCGGGGATGACGAAGCCGGAGCCGTTCATCGCCATCAGCGAAGCCATGGGCAGCGTGCGCAGATCCTCGAGGCTCTTGAGGCAAGCGCGGTAGGCCATTGCCACCTCGGCGTCGAGGCGCTGCAGCGCGTGCAGCTGCACGCTGGAGTTCATGATGCCGACCAGGCCGACCACCATCAGGACGGTGGCGATCACCAGTTCGACGAGCGACAAGCCGCGCTCGCCGCTGCGGTCGGTCGCCGGCGACCGGCTAGCTGCTGCATCATTCGGCATATTCGGCGACCTCGAGTTCGTACTTCGTGTCCGGGTTGACGCCGCTGCCGGGAGGCGGCGAGCCGGAGCCCGCCGGAGCGCCCTTGCGCATGTGCTCGATCAGCGCGTTCAGCTGGTCCGCGACGTCGGTCAGCACGTCGCCCTTGCGCAGCGTGACGGTCTCGCCGAGGTTGCCCTCGCGGATCTGCCGCAGGACGCGCGTGATCCGCATCACGGGCCCGACGACGCGATTGCTGTAGCGCAGCGCTTCGAGCACGATCAGGACGCCGGTCGCGACGACGAACAGGTACTGGATGAGCGTCAGTGCGCTCAGCGAAGGCAGCTCGGCGTTGCTCTCCCGCGCCTCTGCGAACAGGCGGTCGCCGAAGAACCACATCGCGATCGCGGCGATCAGGATCACAGTCATCGGCAGCAAGGAGATCCCCATTACGATGCGCGCCTGGGCAGGCGCGTCGACAATGGAGCTTTTGCGGCGGTTCGTGGGTGCCATGGAGTTCCTGTGGCCCTCCAGGTGTAGGCAGGGGCCGCCAATTACGTCGGCATCGGGCCTTGGGCACTGAAGTCGAATCGCACAATCGGCGCCTTCCGGGCACCGGAACGACCTGCCCCGCTTGCTACCATGCGGGCGTGATCCACGACTGGGAACGGCTCGGCGACGAGACGCTGCTGCAATACAAGGTGTTCCGCGTGCGCAAGTCGAGGCGCCGCTCGCCGCGAACCGGCGCTGACATCGGCTTCTTCCTGCTCGACACGATGGACTGGGTCAACGTGCTGCCGATCACGGCAGATCAGCAGGTCGTCATGGTCCGGCAATACCGCCACGGCAGCGGCCGGGTCTCGCTCGAGATCCCGGGCGGCCTGATCGACGCCCACGAGACCGATCCGGCCGCGGCGGCCGCGCGCGAGTTGCGCGAGGAGACCGGCTACGAAGCGGGCCAGCTCGAGCCGCTCGGCGTCATGAACCCGAACCCGTCGATGATGACGAACCGTTGCTTCTCCTACCTGGCGACCGGGTGCCGGCTCGTCGGCGGCCTCGAGATGGACCCCGGCGAGGACATCGAGGTCGTCACGGTGCCCCTGGCCGAGCTCGACGACGTGCTCGGGCGCGGCGAAATCGATCACGCCATCGTGCTGGCCACGATTGCGTTCTGGCGCGCCAGGCAAGCTCGCAAGTCCCGCGGAATCTGACAGCAGTCCGGAAACCCCTCCGGCTACAACCGCCGCCTGACCGCAGCTCTCGGACCGGAGCTTCCTGCCCGCAGCTTCCCGCCAGAGGTGACCCTGATGCAGCGCTCGCTCGTGTTGGCCCTGATTCTCGTCCTGGCCGTGGTCGTCGGGGCCGTCTGGATGCTCACACGGGGCGATTCGCCGCCGCCACCACCCCCGACGTCGGGGGCGATCCCCGCTGCGAGCACGGTCGACTCGCAGGCCAGCGGCGTGGCCGCGACGGCGCGCAATGCGAATGCGGCCGCGATGCAGCGCGAAGGCGTCGCCGCGAAGGTCTCCCCGCTGCTCGAAGACCCCGAGATCCGCGCGGGCCTGACGGGCTTCAAGGGCCGCGTGGTCCACCGCGCGAACGCGCCGGTCGCCGACTGCGGCGTGCGGCTCTTTCGCGGCGCGCTCGACTCGGTGTTGCCCGACGGCTTCGACCTCCTCGCCGAGGTGCCGGACTACGAGCCGCAGTACATCGCCGGTGAGACCAAGACCGGAACCGACGGCACGTTCTTGATCACGGGCGTCTGGCCGCGCGCCTTCTACCTGCTGCACGCCGGCATCGGCACCGATGCGCCGACGTACCAGATCGTGACGCGCCTGCCGTCGCCGGGCGAGATCGTCGACCTCGGCGACGTCGTGCTGTCGGAGGCCGGCGTGATCACGGGCACCGTGCTCGACGAGAACGGCGATCCGCTTCCCGGCGCGCTCGTGCGCGCCGCGGACCTGCCGGGCACGATCGCCGCGTTCTTCCCGCTCGAACGGTTCGATCCCGAGGGTGCGGTGCTGATCCGCGAGCGGCAGGCACCGGTGCGCGTCGTCGAGATGCCGAAGTGGGTCAAGCGCGCGTTCGAGAACCTGCCGATCCCGAGCGGTCTCACGGACGGCTCGGGCCGATTCCGGCTCGTCGGCGTCAGGCCGGGCAGCAACCTGCTGGCCACGACGATGCGAGGTTATCTGTCGGACATGAAGCCGAGCATCCAGGTGCGCGCGGGGCAGGAGAAGGACGCCGGCAGCATCAGGATGAAGCGCGGCGAGGAGCTGACCGGCAGGGTGCTCGACACGGCCGGCAAGCCGATCGCGGGCGCGGAGGTCCTCGCGGGATCGACGTTGGCCATGGTGCCCTTCGACCTCGCGCAGAAGCTCGGCGCGACGGACGCCGACGGCCGCTTCGAGGGCCAGGGATATGCGCCGGGCAACGTCACGGTGGCCGCGCGCCGCGGGGCGGGTCATCCGTGGATCCTGGCCGAACCGCAGCCCGTGTTCGGCGACGTCGTCGTCAGGCTGCCCGCGACGTTCGCGATCAACGCGACCGTGACGCTCGCGGACGGCACGCCGGTCGCGGCGCCGCGCCTGCGGCTGCTCTGCGGCACGGCCGGAGACGGCGCTGCCGAGATGTACCTGATGGGGTTCTCGCCGCCCGTCGACCTGGCCGACCGGTTGAAGCCCGTGGCCGAGGGCAAGTGGCGGATCGAGAACCTGAATCCCGGCCCCTACACGCTCGTCGCCGATGCGCCGGGTTGTGCGGTGGCGTTCACGTCCTTCGAGATCACGACGACCGACGTCGGGGCCGCGCTGCAGTTGACGCCGCCGAACGTCTTCACGGTGCGCGTGCTGAACCACGAGGACAAGCCGATCCGCAACGCGACGATCTATGCCGAAGCGCGCGGCGTGCGCGTGGTCGAGATGCCGACCAGGTGCGGCCGCACGGACACGGATGGCATGCTGGTCATCGACAGGCTGCAGGCAGAGTCGTTGCGCGTCAGCGCCGACCATCCGCGCTGGGGTGTGGTCAACGGCGAGGTCAAGGTCAACGAAGAGCTCGTGCTGCGCATGCTGCAGCCGGGATCGCTGCGCGGCACGCTGACCGAGAACGGCAAGCCGCCGTCGCCGGGCAAGTTCACGGTCGCTCTGATGCGCAGGCGCGGCAACGAGGCGCGCGGACCGCTCGAGCAGGTGCCGGGACTGCTGACGCCGGGCATCGACGGCTCGTTCGCGGTCGCGGCGCTGCAGCCGGGTTCGTACCAGGTCAGCGCGATCAAGTCGCTCGACGCGCTGCAATCGCCCGGCGGTGTGTTCATGCTCGCGCAGGACATGTACCTGATGCGGGACGTGCCCGACCAGAGATTCGAGATCACCGCGGGGCAGACGACGGAGGTGCAGCTCGAGGCCGGCGAGAAGCCGATCGAAGGGCCGACCGGCACCGTGTCGGGCTCGGTGATGATCGACGGCCGGCTCGCGGCCGGCGCGTTCGTGACCGCCTACGCGAATCAGCGCCGCTTCTCGGCCAAGGTCGATGGCCGCGGGCGTTTCGAGCTCGGCACCGTTCCGGCCGGCGACCTGTGGCTCAGCGTCAACAACTCGAGTGAGTCGGGTGTCTTCATGGGGCCGGGTGGCAACCTGTACTCGGCCAACGTGAAGCTCGCGGAAGGCGAAGCGAAGGAAGTCTCGATCGACATCGCGACGTCCGCGATGTCGGGCGTCTGCTACCTGCCCGACGGCCAACCGGCGGCGGGGGTGCACGTGCAGGCGCAGGGCACTTTGAAGGGCTCCGACAGGAGCGGCGGGTTGTGGCTCAACACGAGCACCGACGCGGAAGGTGCGTTCGCGTTCAAGCAGGTCGCCGCGGGCACGTGGACGCTGTCGGTCAGCGCGCGCGGCAAGGAGTCTGCGCGCGGTCGCCTCGAGGGGATCGAAGTCAACGGCGGCGTGCCGGTCGAGGGCCTGCGCATCGAGCTGCAGAAGTCGCTCGTCGTCAAGGGACGCGTCGACATGCAGGTCTTCGCGCAGAAGAAGCCGCGCTGGTGCTGGGTCGGCTTCTACCGCGTCACCGACAAGACGCCGGCCGATGCACAGGGTGACTACGTCGACGGTGTCGGCCTCGACGAAACGTCCGGCGAGTTCTCGTCGGACGAGCTCACGCCCGGAACCTACCGCGTCCGGCTCCACGCCGGGTTCGAGGGCTCACCGGGCGCCGAGTACACCTGCGAGGAAATCACGGTGCCGGCGACGGGACTCGAAGGCGTGGTGCTGCACCCGACGGTGCGCGCGCGCTGAGCCTCACGCGAGCTGCGCGGCGGTCTTCTGCGTCAGCGCGAAGCGCAGCGCGGCGATCAGGCTCGCGGAGGACGCGGTCTCGACGCCGACCAGCATGCCCTTCTTGAGCGGGATCGGTTGTCTCGGGTGCCCGGTCAGCAGGTGCCCGAGCAGGTAGCCGAGGTGTGGTTCGTGGCCGATCACGGCGACGCTGTTCACACCCGAGTAGGCTTCGGCCTCGAGCAGGTTCATGCAGAGGTTCGACGGCGCTGGCGGCACCAGCGCGTCCTCGATGCGCGGTTCGCCGGGAAAGCGCACGGCCTCGCGGAACACGGCCGCGGTCTCGATCGCGCGGCGCAGCGGGCTCACCAACACGACCTCGGGCGTTTCCACGAGCTGCCGCCACGCCGGCGCCGCGCGCTGCAGCCGCTTGCGCCCTTCTTCGGTCAGCGCGCGGTCGCGGTCGTCGACCGTGGGACTGCCGTCCTCGGCAATGCCGTGCCGCAGCAGGTAGATGTGCATCGCTCGCGACAGGCTCGCCTGCGGCGGCGTCCGCCGCAACCCCGCGGCCTGCAATCGGCCGACACAGCCGCGAACTCGCGGGCGCCGTGCCGCGTTCGGATCGAGCCGCGGTATCGTCCCGTCTCTCCGCAGCTCCCGAGTCGAGGTCCAGATGCTCTCACGCTCTTCGCTCCTGCCGTGGCTCCTCGCGACTGCCGGCCTCGTTTCCGCGTGGCCGCAGGGCCAGGAACCGAAGCCCACGCCGCCGGCCCCGGCTGCTGCCCCGGCCCCGGCGCCGGCCATTGCCGGCAAACCACCGGCGCACCAGCTCGAGGGCGTCTACGAGCTCAGGAAGCGCATGGCCAACGGGCAGAGCGACGCGCAGCAGATTCGCGGCTACCTCGCGATCACGAACCGGCACATGTTCCTCTGCATCGCCGGCCCCGGCGACGATCCCGACGAGCCGCTCGTGCGCTCCGGCGTGCGCGCCTGGAAGCCCGACGACGACCTGATGCGCTGCGAGCTCAAGCTCGGTTACTACACGGACAGCAGGGGCGACATCCACGTCGAGCGCCCGGGCACGCTCGAAGTGCGCCGCGTCGAGCTCGCCGGTGGCCGCCTGCGCGTCTTCCAGGACGCCCGCAGCTATCTCGAGTTCGAACGCATCGAGTAGCTCAGCCCGCTGTGCCGCGCCGCCGCCGCAGCGCGTGCAGCTCCGGCGAACGCAGCAGCACGTGCGCGAGCACGTAGACGAGCACGCCGATGCCGATCGGCAGCGCGACGTTGCCGAGTGCTCTGGCCAGCAGCGTCGCGTCGGCCGGCGCGATTCTGACGAACGGCAGCACCGCGCACATGACCGCCGTCGCGAGCGCCGAGCGGAACCACGCGCCGGCCAGATTGCGGCCGCACTCCGCGTGGCGGCGGAAGCTGCGCGCGAGCAGCAGCGCGTTCGCGAGCGAGGACAGGCTGCTCGCCAGCGTCAGTGCGGCTGCCTGCAGCCCGGTCGTCAGCACCAGCAGCAGGTTGAGCCCCGCGTTCACGAGCACGAGACGCGCAGCGAGGCGCGCCGGCGTGCTGGCGTCACCGACTGCGTAGAACGCGCGCGCATAGAGCTGCGCGAGACCGATGAACGGCAGCCCCGCGACGAGGCACGACGACGTCAGCACGGTCGGCCACACGTCGGCTTCCTTGAACTCGCCGCCCTGGAACAGCACGCGCACGACGTCGTCGCCGAGCACGATCAGGCCGCACGCGGCCGGCAGCGTCACGAGGATCGTCGCGGCCGCCGCGAGGTCGAGCGTCTGGCGCATCCAGCGGCGGTCGACGTCGACCGCTTCGCTCGCGAGCCGCGGGAACACGGCCACCGCGACCGACATCGCGGTCAGCGCGTGCGGGAACAGCAGCAGGCGGTTCGCGAGATAGATGTACGTGACTGCGCTCGGCGCGACGAGGAACCACGCCATCAGCTGGTCGAGCAGGCTGCTGACCTGGTTCAGCGACATGCCGAGCACCATGGGCCCCATCGCGGCGAACACGCCGAAGCAGGCGGTCCCGCGCTTCGGCAGTCCGAGCCGAGGCCGCATCAGCTCTCCGCGCCGCCACAGCGGCGCGATCACGAGCAGCGTCTGCGCGAAGCCGCCGACCAGCAGGCACCACGCGGCGAAGTTCGCGATCTCGACGTCGACCGTGATGCCGAGCGGCTTCGCGATCATGAGGCCCGCGATCCAGAACAGGTTCAGCGCGATCGGCACCGACGCCGGCAGCGCGAACGAACCGAGCGAGTTCAACGCACCCGAGAGCACTGCCGTGACGCAGACCGGCAGTGCGTAGACGAACAGGATCGCGTTCAGCGCGAGCAGTAGCCGCATCGCCGGCACGCCGCCCTGCTCGGGCGCCGGCAGCCATTCCGCCGGCCAGACGAGGCTCAGCACCGCGATCGCGATGCAGAGCGGCGTCAGGATCGTGATGACCGCGCCCGCGACGTCGGCCAGCAGCTCCCTGGCAGCCTGGTGGTCGCCGCTCTTCTTCGCCTTCAGGTAGGCGGGCACGAACGACGCCGACAGCGCACCTTCCCCGAGCAGGCGCCGCATCAGGTTCGGCAGCATCCACGCGAGCAGGAACGAGCCCTGCACCCAGCCTGCACCGAGCGTCTGCGCCATCAGACGGTCGCGAAGGAGCCCGAGGATGCGCGACAGCAGCGTCAGGGCCGAGATCGAGCCGGCGGCGCGGAGCAGTCGGGTCATGGAGTGGCGGGCGAGTCCGGGCGGCGCGGAGTTGGGCGTTGAGCCGCAGCGAGCAGACGGAACAATGCACGCGGCTCTCCGCCCCGCAAGGCAGCGGCCACCAATCTCATGATCGCAGCGAGTCGTTGATGCGCCGGATCTTCGTCGGCGACATTCAGGGTTGTCGCGAGCCGCTCGAACGGCTGCTCGACGCCGTCGCGTTCGTGCGCGGGCGCGACCGCCTGCTGCCGGTCGGTGACCTCGTCAACAAGGGCCCCGACTCGCCGGGCACGCTCGAGCTGCTGATCGAGCTCTCTGCCGAGCCGGTGCTCGGCAACCACGACCTGCACTGGCTCGAGAAGAAGAAGGGCGCCGAGCCGCTGCGCGCCTGGCTGCGCGCGCAGCCGTTCGTGCGCACTTTCGACGACGTGATCATGGTGCACGCCGGACTGCACCCCGCGTGGGACGAGGCGAAGCTGCAGCGCCTCGACGCGACCGAACAGCACTACGCGGTCAACGTGCGTTACTGCGACGCCGAGGGCCGGCAGCCCGTTGACGATTGGCCACCGCCGGGTCCGCCGTTCCGCCCCTGGGACGACTTCTATCGCGGCCAGAAGCGCGTCGTCTTCGGGCACTGGGCGCGGCGCGGGCTCGTAGTGCGCCCGCAGTGCATCGGGCTCGACACCGGCTGCGTCTACGGCGGCCCGCTGTCGGCTTGGATCGCGGAAGAGGACCGCATCGTGCAAGTCGACGGCTGGCATCGGCCCGAGTGACCTCAGCCGAGGTGACGGCGCACCTCCTCGCGCACGATCGGGATCAGCTTCGCGGCGAGGTTCCCGTTCGCGTAGGCCGCGAACGCGACGTTCGTCGTCGTGTCGAGCGGCACGTCGAGCGGCTCCCCGAGCGGATCGCAGACGACGCAGCCCGTTTCCTGTGCGATGCGCATCGTCGCGACGTCGTAGGGACGGCTGCACAGCGACGAAGTGATGCCGAGCTTCCGGTGCACGAGCGGCCGCACGTCGAGCACGAAGCGGTCGCGCCCGAGCGCCACTTCGGCGAGCTGACCGCCCGAGCTGATGTACTGGTCGCTGTAGACCTCGGCCTTCTCGGGATTCCACCGTCCGAGCGCGCGCACGAGGATCGCCTCCTCGAGGCGCGAGGTCAGTTCCTTGCCGCCCGGGAAGAAGTTGGCCACGGTCGCGAAGCTGTGCAGCAAGCCGGTCGCCTGGCTCGGCACGATGGGCAGTGGACGCGATTCGCCGGTCGCGAGGTCCTGGCGTTCGCCGCGCGCGCCGTGGCCGGCGATTGCCTGTAACACATCGCTCGACGCCTGGCGCGTCGTCGGCAGCTCGGTCATGACCGCGACTTCGACGTCCTGCAGGCGCGTGCGTTCGCCGCGGTCGGGGGCAATGCCCATCAGGCACCACGCGGAGCGTTTGTCGAACATGAGGCCGCGCGTGCCGTCGATCGGATCGGCGATCAGGCGGAACGGCGGCCCGCCGAGCCCTGGCCGGCCGAACGGCACGCCGGCGGGGGCGAGGCCTTCGGCGAGCAGCGTGAAGTGCTGGGTCCTGCCCCATTCCGCGCAGCGCCGGATCAGGAGCTCCTCGACTGCCGCGTCGATACCGAAGATCGTGTCGCCGGTGTCGTCGCGGACCGTGCGCGACCAGATCGCCTGTTCCTGGCTGCGCATGTGATCGCGCAGTGTGGCGCGGATCTCGGCCTGGAGAGTGCGCAGCCGCACGACGAGATCGTGGTGGTCGAGGTTGGCCATGCGCAGATCGTGGCGCGCATGGTATACCGTGCTCGAGGGCCCTTAGCTCAATGGTCAGAGCTGGCGGCTCATACCCGCTCGGTTGCAGGTTCGAGTCCTGCAGGGCCTACCACCATCTTCGTGCGAGTTCGGCCACGAAAGTGGCGTTTCTCGCGTGTTCGTGTTTCGCGGATCGGCGAGTGTGCAATGCAGTGTGCAATCGCCTTGGTCACAACGTGGCACGACCTGGCACAACCTGGCACAGCCGCGGGCGGCCCTTCCTGGGGCGGAATCGAGGCCGGAGTAGGCTCTGCGGGCCGCGCCCTGGAGGGTCTACCTTTCGGGGCGCTGCGGGCGGTGTGGACGCCCACGTGCGCCGCGTGGGGGGGCGTCGCGCCGGGGTTGGGCAATCGCTTCGTGGCGCTGATCGGGGCCGTGGCTGCCTTGCAGCGCGTCCGGTGCCACGTCGCATGCTGCTCCAACGCCGAGGTGATCATCCGCGGCTTCGCGCGAAGCTCCGGGGCCAAGGGAATGCCGAAGCGGAGCGGCTGCGCGAGGGCATCCGAAAGGCAATCGCTGTGCTGCA
>DASVAL010000044.1:0-12357 GCA_036376355.1 Planctomycetota bacterium | reverse complement strand
GCACGAGGAT
Source organism: Planctomycetota bacterium (assembly GCA_036376355.1). GTDB lineage: Bacteria > Planctomycetota > UBA1135 > UBA1135 > UBA2386 > DASVAL01. Next base: position 12,347 of record DASVAL010000044.1, on the reverse strand, counting down.
CGGCAGCACGAGCGGCAGGTGCTCCGCCGCGGGGTCGTCGGCGCGACACTGCTCCCAGATGCGGACCACGTAGCGCAGCAGCTGGAACACCGCGAAGCGGTACCGGCCCGACTTGTGCTCGAACAGGATGTGGAAGTAGCAGGTGCGTCCATTGACCTTGGCGCGGAACAGCAGGTCGGCCTGCTGGTCGCGCAGCTCTTCGTCGACGAAGCTCGCGTCGATGCGTTCGAGCGACGACCAGTCGGTAGCCGCGATGACATCCTCGCGCAGCACGCTGCGCAGCAGCTCGGCGGCGCGCTGCGGATCGGCGAAGACGGCGCGGAACAGCGCGTCGTGAGGATTGTGGATCGGCTTGTCGGGCACGTGAACTCTCCACGTGCTGAGTGCACCGATTCCGGCAACGGTTGCAGGGAATCCTCTGATTCCCATGCATGCACCCGCAGGGGCCTGGACACGCGCTCAGGATCGTTCGAGCAGGTCCAACAACCGGATCGCTGCCTGCGGGATCACGGTGCCGGGCCCGAACACCTCGGCGACGCCGGCGGCGCGAAGCGCCGGCCAGTCCTGCGCGGGAACGACGCCGCCGACCACGACGAGGATGTCCTTGCGGCCCTGCTTCTGCAGCAACGCGATCAGCTCGGGCACGAGCGTCTTGTGCGCTCCGGCCAGCGTGCTGATGCCGCACACGTGGACGTCGTTCTCGATCGCCTGCTTGCAGACCTCTTCGGGCGTCTGGAACAGCGGGCCGATGTCGACGTCGAAGCCCATGTCCGCGAACGCGCTCGCGATCACGCGTGCGCCGCGATCGTGGCCGTCCTGACCCATCTTCGCGATCAGGAACCGCGGCCGCCGGCCGTGCTGCTCCAGGAACCGCTGCGTGCGGCGCTGGGCTTCCTGGAGTTGTTGCATCGACTTGCCGGCCGCAGCATACACGCCGGCCACCGTGCGAGGATTGCTCGTGTGGCGCCCGAACACGATCTCCATCGCGGTGCTGACCTCGCCGACGGTCGCACCGAGCTGCACGGCCGCGACCGCGAGCTCGAGCAGGTTCGCCGAGCCGCGGGCGCCGGCCGTGATCGCGGCGAGAGCCTGCTGGACCTTGCCCGCGTCGCGCGTTCGCTTCAGTTCGCGCAGGCGGGCGACCTGCGCGTCGCGCACCACGCTGTTGTCGATGGAGAGGATCTCGATCGGCTCGTCCTGCGGCGGCTGGTACTTGTTGACGCCGACGATCGTCTCCGCACCCGAGTCGATCGCAGCCTGGCGGCGCGCGGCCGCCTCCTCGATGCGCAGCTTCGGCAGGCCCGCCTCGATCGCCTTCGTCATGCCGCCGAGCGCTTCGACCTCCTGCAGCAGCGTCCAGGCCTTGCGCGCGAGCTGGTCCGTGAGCCACTCGACGTAGAAGGACCCCGCGAGCGGATCGGCCGCGTGGATCACGTGGCTCTCCTCCTGCAGGATCAGCTGCGTGTTGCGCGCGACGCGCGCCGTGACCTCGGTCGGCAGCGCGATCGCTTCGTCGAGTGCGTTCGTGTGCAGCGACTGCGTGCCGCCGAGCACGGCGGCGAGCGCCTCGAGGCACGTGCGCACGACGTTGTTCTGCGGATCCTGCGCCTGCAGCGACCAGCCCGAGGTCTGGCAGTGCATGCGCAGCGCCATCGACTTCTCGTCTTTGGCGCCGAACGCTCGCACGATCTTGCTCCACAACAACCGCGCCGCGCGCAGCTTCGCGATCTCGGTGAAGAAGTTCATGCCGACCGCGAAGAAGAAAGACATGCGGCCCGCGAGCTTGTCGACGTCGAGCCCCGCCGCGATGCCCGTGCGCAGGTACTCGAGCCCGTCGGCGAGCGTGTAGGCGAGCTCGAGGTCGGCCGACGCGCCGGCTTCGTGGATGTGGTAGCCGCTGACCGAGATCGAGTTGAACCTCGGCATCTTCTCGCCGCAGTACGCGAAGACGTCGCGCACGATGCGCATGCTCGGCGCCGGCGGGTAGATGTAGGTGTTGCGGACCATGAACTCCTTCAGGATGTCGTTCTGGATGGTCCCCGAGAGCTTCTGTGCTGGCACACCCTGCTCGGCCGCGGCCGCGATGTAGAGCGCCAGGATCGGGATCACGGCGCCGTTCATGGTCATCGACACCGAGACCTTGTCGAGCGGGATGCTCGAGAACAGGATGCGCATGTCGGCGATCGAGTCGATCGCGACGCCGGCCATGCCGACGTCGCCGCTGACTCTAGGGTGGTCGCTGTCGTAGCCGCGGTGCGTCGGCAGATCGAACGCGACGCTGAGGCCCTGTTGCCCGGCCGCGAGCGCCTTGCGGTAGAAGTCGTTCGTCGCCTCGGCCGTCGAGAAGCCCGCGTACTGGCGGATCGTCCACGGCTTCTGGGAGAACATCGTCGCGTAGGGCCCGCCGAGGAACGGTGCGAGGCCCGGCAGCCCGCCCTCGTGCGCGACCTGCCCATCGGCGGCCGTGTGCACGACGTTGTGCGCGAGCCCTTCGGGCGAGATCCACGGCTGGGTCTGGCCCGCGACGCGCGTCCAGGCCGCGAGCGAGGCCTGCGGGAACTCGGAGAAGCCGTACGGCAGCTTGGTGAAGTCGGGCGTCATCGATCGGCCGGCAATCTACCCGCGTCGGTGGGTTCGCCAATCTGCCAACCTGGGGAGCGCTCCCGCCGCTTCGGCGTCCGCGGGCAGCGAAAGCACAGCTGCGAGCTCGAGCTCGGTGCGGCCGACGATCAGAAGGCGCCGACGGTCAGCGACAGAGCGTTGCTCGCCGTGACCGCAGCGATCGTGCCTGTGGCATCGAGCTCGAACACGTTCATCTGGTTGTGGAACCCGATGCCGACGAGCGAGGAAGCGGCGGGGACCACGAGCTCCGTGGTCGCGGTGCCAGCCACCGCGATGGTCAGGTCGATGAAGTCCGGCCACACGTGCAAGAGACAACCCGGCTGGCCCTGCGGCAGCACGCTCGCCAGCGGCAGGGCAAGCGGCGAGAAGCCGTAGACCTCGGTCACGAGTGCGACTGCCGGCAGGCCCGTGGCGCGAGCGCGGTACGTGCTCCCGATCCACGGCAGCTTTTCGACCGCGAGCGCATTGGCGCCCCCCGTGCTCGCGCAGCCCGCGCCACTCGGTGCCGATTGCGCCGCACACGTGGACGCAAGGCGGCCCAGGTAGTTCGACAGGGCGCTGCCGGCAAACAGCTGGCCTTCGGGCATGAAGGTCAGCGTCGTGATGCTACCGTTGCCGGCCGGGTTGCCGCCGAGCGGCGTCCACGTCGAGCCGTTCCATCGCATGAAGTGCCCAGGCCCGGGCAAGCCGAAGGTGAAGAAGCCGGATACGGCGAGGTCGCCGCTCGGCAGGACTTCGACGTCGGAGACGATGGGGCCGGAGTAGCCACGCGTGATCGTGCCCCCGAGCTGCGTCCACGTGGTTCCGTCGAAGATCGCGAAGTGTGGTGCCAGGTACGAGACGGCAGCGAAGAGGCGCCCGCCGGGCAGCGTGGCCAGCGACCACGCGTGGGTGACGCCACTCGCGTGCGGCACCCACGCCGTTCCCGTCCAACGCCAGATTCCGCTCCAGCCACCGACCAGGATGTCGCCGGTGTCGGTGACGGCCAGGTGAACACCCGGCGCAGACGAACCCAGAGTCGTCCAGCCAACGCCGTCCCATCGGCTCACCACGAACGACGCCCCGGCGTGGGCCGCCAAGAGCTCGCCGTTCGGCGCGCCGAGCATGACTGTCATCGGGGAGGGCCAGCCCGCACCCAGCGCCGCCCACCCCGTGCCGGTCCAGAGCGCGACATTGTTCGCAGGCACTCCGCCGGCGCTGGCGAACGTCCCTCCAACGGCGAACGAGCCGCCGGGCAGCGCGACCACGCAATAGACCGCACCGGAGACGCCGGTGCCGAACACGGACCAGCTCCCCGTTTGCAGATCGTACGCCGCGACGCCGTTGGCGGTCAGGCCGCCGGCAGTGGTGAACGAGCCACCGACGAGGAGTCGCGGGGGCAGCGGGCCTGCACCGTCCGGATCCCACGCGGCCGATGTGTACACGGCGCCGTCGAGGCCGGTCAGCGCCGCCGCCTGCAAAGAGCACTGGGCCCGCGACTCCGTCACGAGAGTGGCCGCTGCGAGACCGAGGAGGGCGATGCGGGTCATGGTTCGCATTGTCGCAATCGCCCGTCGCAGAGGAAAGCCGGCCGCGCTCGGCTGCTCGGCTGCCCGGCCCGGGACGGCGGCATGTGGCCGTCGCTCGCGCGACGCGGAACCTTCGCGGAACGAAAGCCCTGCGGAGACAGGCGTCGGTCGGCGGCGTACGCCGTTCGCGGTGTGCGATGCAGCAGCAGTGCGCATCGCCGGATTCCTCGGGGGCATGGAGAATCCGTGCAACGATTCACCAAGGAGGTCCAGTCGTGTTCGTGGTTCTGGATCATTCGGGCCCATCGCTCTTCGAAGGTGGTGCCGTCGGCCGGGCGCTTTGGCTCCTTCTCTTCCTCGTGCTGGCCGTCGTGCTGCTTGCCGCAGGCTGACACACCTCGCCGCACATTCCGAGAACGAAGCGGTGCTGCGGCAGCTGTCCGAAGGCGACGACTCGATGAAGGTCCGCCGCTACGTGGCGGAGGTCCTGGCCAGGAGCAGCGCGGGCGCGGTCATCGGGCGTTGAAGCCGCGCGCAGGCAGCTCGTCACCGCAACCTGGACGCCGAGACGCGCCTTCAGCCGCACAGGCGGCGGGCAGAGCGTCAGCCGCAACTCGAGCTCGTCGTCCTGCTCGCGCACGTCGAACCACTGCCTGGCCGGGAAGCGGTCGGCGCCGGTGCGCTGCGCTTCGAGCTGCGACCTGCGGGGCGTCGGCTGCACGGACAGAGCCCCTGCACACTACGCATACGGGCCTGGTATCCGGGACGGGCCGCCGAAGTAGCATGGGTTGTCGTGGTCGCCGACAGCATGCGTTGGCGACCTTCCGATCGATCCTGCGGCACCTGACGATGGAGGTAAGAGCATCACCTTGACCCCACCGGACAGAAGGGAGCCCGCGCTGGCCTGAGCAGCAGGGTCCCTGCCCCTACCCGGGCTCGCGCGCACCAAGCCGCGGTCGAGCGTGCCACCACTTCGCGTGGTCGCTGGCACACACCGCCGATGCCAACAGGCAAACCTGAAGCGCGCGGGCCCGTAATCATGTACGGTCCGTCGTCCGCGCATCTTGACTGGAATGCGAAGCCTGACGCTCTTGGAGGCTCCATGCGACACCAGCGCTGCCTGCGCGGCCGCACGGTGGACGCGCCAGTGCGAGGTTCGCTACAGCGCGGTCCGTTGAACGCGGTGGGGGACCGGCGATCGTGGCACGCACGTGCACTCGGAGCCCTGGTGCTCGCGCCGCAGCGTCCGGCTCAGAAGACCAACGTCGCTTCGAACGCGAGGAACGTCCCGTACGCGACCAGATCGCCGGCGTGTCCGATCATGAGCCCGCCGATGCTCGCGCCGATCAGGAAGGTCGGGATCGGTTCGTAGTCGAAGCCGAAACGCAGCTGCACGGTGGCTTCGGTGTCGCGCGAACCGTCGATGGGATCCTCGACCCAGGCAGCGCCGACGCCCGCGCCCGCGCGCAGGAAGAACGCGTCGCCGCCGTCCTCGATCGTGGTGCGCACGTCGAAATCGAAGCCGAGCAGCTGCGAGTCGATGACGTTGCCGTCGGTCTCGAAGCCCTGGTAGAGCAGCCCTGCGCTCTGCGTCTTGCTGCCGATGGCGCAACGCACGCCGTAGCCGTAGCCGTCGTCGGCCTCGACGTCGCGCACGCCGCTGTCGCCGTCGCGCGTCAACCACGCGGCCGGCATCGCCATCGCCTCGAACACGAACTGCTGGCCCATCGGCTGCGCCACGTCCGGCTGCTGTCCAGGCTCCTGCGGTCGCCAGGGCGGCAGCTGTCCGTGACGCTGCGGCAGCGCACAGGCGGCGCTGGCGAGCGTGGCGAGGAGGAGGATTGGCCGGCCGGCGCGCGACATCGGCGCGATACTAGACCGACAGCGTGCTCCGTGTCTCAGGACGGAGGACCGTTCGTGCAGGCATCGCGACACGATGGCGCCATCGGCTGGTCCGATCGTCCCTTGCTATCGGCCGATCTGGATCACCGCGGCGGGACTGAACTCGATCGTGGCCGGCAGCACGCTGATCCACTGGGCAGTGAAGAACTGGCTGTTCAAGGACGCCTGGTTCGGCACGACCACGGTGGTCGGCGGCGCGCTGCCGGAGGGGCCGATGATGTCCACCAACGTCAGGTCGAGGCCTGGCGTGTAGAGCGTGCATCCGGGATAGCCAAGGCCGGCGAGGTCCACTGGCGCCGCGAGCCCGCCGCTGAAGCCGAGCAGCAGGATCCCGAGCGGCGTGCCGCGCGCAGCCTGCAGGTAGATCGCGCTGCCGAAGCTGGCACTGCCCGTGGCGATCATGTCGAGCGGGCCGGGCCCACAGCCCTGGCCGAAGGCGCCGAGCGAACCGACGACGAGATTCGGCGTCCCGCCGGCGTGGATCGCGAGTGCGTCGCTCGCATCGAGGGCCGCGCGATAGACCTGCACGTCGTCGATGACGCCGGCCAGCGGCGCCGAGACCACGCCATTGCGCACCACGGCGCCGATCGTCAGGCTGTCGATGCCCTGGTAGCTGCCCGCGAGCGTGCCCGCGGGTCCCCAGGACCAGCGCGAGTAGTCGAACGAGGAGTCGAGCAGACCGTCGCGGTAGATCCGCACCCGCCCGACGTCGTCGACGTAGACGACGTGATGCCACGTGTCGTCGAACACCGTGCCGACGCTCAGGGCGTCGACGGCGACCTGCGCGGCATCGTTGCGAATGAACACGCGCAACCGGTTCGTGGCCCCCGCTGCGGTGCTGCCGGAACCGAGCGAGAACAGCGGGCCGACTCCCGTCGGCGCCGTTGCCTGTTCCGAGTACACGCGCCGGTCGGACTGAGCCGGTGCCTTCACCCAGAAGGCGATGCTGAACGGAGCCACGCGGCGCCGGTAGACCGGCAGATCGAGGCTCGCCGTGACGGCGACGTAGTCGTCGGTGCCGTCGAACTGCAGCGCGTTCCCGAACTGGCCTGCGACCCATGGTGCAGCGCCGAAGTTGGTGAGCGTGCCGTGACTCGCATACGGGCCGACATCGGTGGCGACGGTGCCGCCCGTCGCGTCGAGCGGCCAGAGCCCGACCACCGGGGATAGCTGCGCCGCGGCGGGCAAGGCAACGAGTAGGGCAACGGCAAGCAAGCGGATGTTCATCGAGGACCTCGTCGGATGCGGATGGCCTGCGGGCTCGCCAGACAATGGTCGTGGCGTCATCACGGCAAGCCCCACGTCGAGCCGTTATACCGCACCTTGGAAACGGCGGATCGGACGAGGACCCTCGTGCCACGAGGCACCCGGCGCCGAACGATCCATTGTCCCGTGACGGAGGATCGTTCGCGCCGGCTTCGCGACACGATGGCGCCATCGGCCGAGCCGATCGCCCTTGCTACCGGCCGATCTGGATCACTGCGGCGGGATTGAACTCGATCGTGGCCGGCAGCACGCTGATCCACTGGGCAGTGAAGAACTGGCCGTTCAGCGAAGCCTGGTTCGGCACGGCGACCGAGGTCGGCGGCGCGCTGCCGGAGGGGCCGAGGAAGTCCACCAACGTCGGGTCGAGGGCAGGCGTGTAGAGCGCCGGGATCAGGCGAAGACCCCGGTCGCGAGGCGCTCAGCCCCGAAGGATCAGTTGTCTGGGCACGCGCCGCCGGGTTCGATGCGCGCGCAATGAACCGGGTGCAGCCGACTGCCGCGATGGCGCTGCGCAGGGCAACGACCTCCCTATGTCTCGTCGTGCTTGCCAGCTGCCACGTTCCCGCCCGCGTGCTCTCCGTCGCGGATCGGCCCGGGGCGTTCGGGAGCCCCGTGTTGCCCGCTGCGGTGTCGGCTGCGGCCGGCACGGTGCAGGCGGGGGGCCCCACGAGCGCGCCGTCGTTCGCCGTTGGCCGCTCGTCCGACGAGCTGGACGCAGTGCACGAGCTAGGCAGCGCGGAGCTCTCGTCGACGTGGATCACGTCGCAGCATGCGGGCCGGCTGAACCTGTTCGCCGACCCTGGGCTCTTCTGGTCGGGGCAGGACCCGCAACCGGGAACTGCACGCCAGGAGCCCGGGCGCCAGGATCCCGGCGAAGCGCGGTGGTCCGACTTCCTGCCGCTCGGCCGCGAAGCAGTGATCGCCGCCGGCTACGAGCTGCCGCGCGCGTTCGGTTTCGGCGTCGCCTACACGCGGCTGCGGCGCGACATCGAGGTGAACGAAGTGCGCGTCGGGTTGAACGGCGCGCCGCCGGACGAAGTCACGTTCCTCGACGTCGAGGCCGACAGCGTCGTCGACAACGTGATGAGCAGGGTCGACGCGTGGATCTTCCCGTTCTGGAACGTGTCGGTGCTCGGCGGCTGGACCTGGAACGACTCGGCGTCGCAGGTCACCGTGAACCTGCCGGGCCCTAACCCGCGCACCGTGACGTTCGACGTGCCGACGAACCAGGAAGGGGCGACGTGGGGATTCGGCACGAACCTGTCGGCGGGCTATCGCGAGTGGTTCATCAGCGGCGACGGGCAGTGGATCAAAGCCGACATGAGCGACTTCTCGGTCATCGAGATCTTCCTCGGTTCGATCCGCACGGGCTGGAACGGCAAGATCGACGGCGTGCCCGTGCGTTGCTGGGGCGGCTTCACCTACTGGGGCACGGCGACGACGATCGAAGGCAGCGCCGCGACTCCCGAGGGCACGCTGCAGTTCGAGGTCGAGCAGGGGCCGGTCACGCCGTACTCGATACAGGTCGGCGGCACGGTCGAGTGGGACAAGGCCTACGGGCTCGTGCTCGAGTACCACATGCTCGAAGACGTGCGCATGCTGGTCTTCTCGGCCGGTCTGCGGTTCTAGTTGCGTCCGCGTCGTGCTACCGTTCGCCCCCGCTTGCTTGCGGACAGAGCCCGCATTGCACTGTTCGCGCCCTCCTCAGAGGCCTTCATGAAACTCCCGAACACTCTCACGCTCGCGACCTCCGTGCTCATTGCGACCTGCGCCATTGCGCGCGCGCAGATCGGCTCCTCGCCGATCCTCACTTCCCCGATTTTCGGTTCGACCGAGCTCTCGCACTTCGAGCCGCTCGGCTTCGACCTGGCGGACCTCGAGACCCAGGGACCCCCGCCCCAGGGTGCTCCCTCGCGCAGCAGCCCGTCGCGGTGGCGCCAGGGCTCGGCGATCCTGTCCGGCTACTTCGGCGCCGCGATCTTCGACCTCGAGCGGTCCAACAGCAGCGGCGTCACGGTCACGGCCGACGACGTCGAGATGCCGTCGCTCGGTGGTGGTGGCCAGTGGAAGATGGCCGGCGACAAGATCGACTTCGGTTTCGAAGCCCTGCTCGGCTTCAACTGGCGCTCGGGCTCGACGGCGTTCGTCGCCGGCGGCAGCGGTGCCGCGGTGGCGATCGACGTCGACGCCTTCGTGTTCGATCTCTATGGCGGTCCGTTCGCGAACCTGAGCCTCGGCGACGGCGCGCGCATCTATGTCAGCGCGGGGCCCATGATGCAGTGGGCCGTGTACGAGGAGACGCTCGACAGCGACGGCAGCGGCTTCGGGTTCGGCTACTACGCGCGCACCGGCTTCGAGTTCAACCTCGGCCGCAACACGCTGATGGGCTTCGGCGTGCGCTGGTCGGATACCGAGATCGACCTCGGCGGGCGCCTCGGCGACCTCGACGCCGACGGCTTCCTCTGGATGATCACGTTCTCGAACTACTACTGAGGCGAATCAGCGGGGCTGGGCCGCTCGAGTTGGAGCCGACGCCCGCAGCGGACGCGGCTCAACCGCGATGTCCTGCTTCATCTCTCGGGGACGGTGGCTTCCACCGATGATCAACTACTGACGCCAACGACGGCAGCCGCCGCTCGCGCGGCGGCCGGCCATTGTGCGCTCGCCGGCTGCAACCGCGTCGCGGAACCGGGCAGCGGACAATGCCCCATCACTTCGCTCCTGTGAGCACCCAGCCCGCCCAGTCGCGCGGCGCGTAGAGCGGTTTGCCCTGTGCGTCCACTGCGTTGCGCAGGCGCATCTTCGCTTCCCACAGCGCCTGGTGCGTCGGCTTCTTCTCGACCCACAGGCGCCGGTAGAAGTCGAGCATCAGGTCCTTGGTCGCCTGGTCGGGCACCTTCCAGAGGCTCGTGACCACAGTGCGGGCGCCGGCCATGTGCAGCGCCTTCTGCAAGCTGGCCACGCCCTGTCCCGCGCGGCGGTCGCCGACGTTGGTGTCGCACGCGGACAAGACCGCCAGCTCGCAGCCGGACAAGTCCCAACCGGCGATCTCCTCGGCGGTGATGAGGCCTCTGTAACGGCCGGTTGCGTCAGCGGGCAGGTTGGCGCCGGCGAACGCGAGGCCACACAGCAGCATCGGGCTCATGCCGCGGATGCGCTGCGCGCTGTCGACGGCGCCGCAGAGCAGCTTGGCAGGTCTGCTCGATTCCCACGAACGGATCGACTCCGGCGCGAACCAGCCGTGCGTCGCGAGGTGCAGCCAGCGCGCCTGCGGCGCCCAGTGCACGACCGATTCGCGGCTGGCCTTGCGCTCGTCGAGGACGAGCGGGTGGACCGATCCGCTGAAGGCTTCCTGCGCCAGCGCGGCGAGTTCGTGCGCCTCGATGGCGCTGCCCGGTAGCGGCCCGAAGCCGTGTTCCCACGGACTGCCGCGCAGGATCGCGGCCCCCGCGGTCGGTTGCGGATCGGCGGCCTTGTCTTCGTCGGCGTCGTGCGCGAGCGGCTCGGAGTCGAACGCGGCGCTACCGAGCGCGAGCAGCAGCGGAGTAGCGGTGCGCGGCACGGACTGCGCGGGCGCGCGCAGCGACAGCTGTACACGCATGGTCCACTGTTCGCCGCACAGGCGCGGGGTGGCGGTGGGCGCGGTGGCGCCCGCTGCGGTAGCGGGCCGGGCGAGTGGCAGCGCGTCGATCGGCACCGCATGCAACACCGCGTCCGGCAGCAGCACGAGCTGCCCGGCCTCGCGGATCGCCGGCATCAACGGGTCGAGGATCAGCTGGCGCAGCTGGTCGCCCGCGGACTGCAGCAGCTGCGACCGGTCGGCCGCGGACGCGCCCGGCCGGCCGCGGTCCAGCCCTGCATGGCCACCGTTGGCGGGCGCTGGTGCGCCCAGCAGCGTGCGCCAATCGTGCGCCGCCTTCTCGATTGCCGCGAGACTGCCGAGCTCGAAGCGCTGCAGCTTGCCGCCAGCGCGCAGCACGAAAGCACACAGGCTCTCGGTCATCGTGTCGTGAATCGCGCCGGGCGGCAGCGTGCGGCGCTGGTAGCTCCGCCAGGCAACCACGGCCTCGCCCGGCGCCAGCCTGGCCGCGAGGGCGTCGAGATCCATCGTGCTGTTGCTTGCGCCGGCGGTGCTCGCCAGCTCGGTGAGCTCCTGCTCGGCCTGGTCGCGGCGCGCGACCGTGGCGCCGACCTGCTCGGGGTCGCCGCTGCCCTGGGCGATGCGGGCGAGCTCGAGGTTCGCGGCCGCGATCCGCTGCCGGCACGCGGCGTAGCGCGCGTCGTGCTGCGCCACGTACTGGGACCACTTGCTGGTCAGTGCCGCTCCGCGCGAGGTCTCGAGCGTCGCGAATGCCGCGCGCTCGAGTGCCGGATCGCTCGCGAACACGTCGTAGCCGGCGACGAGCGACAGCAGGCGATCGAACGGTTCACCGAGGTTGGCGCAGATCTCCTCGGCGCCGCGGCTCGAGTTGGACAGGATGGCCAGCTGCACCTGGCGCTGGAGCCCGCGCGCCATCGCCGCGACGAGCTCGCCATGGCGCCGCTCCAGCTCGGCGATCGCGGTCCGGCCTTGCCCCTGGTCGAGCAGGACCCTGGCCTTTGCGGCAATCGTGCGCGCGAGGTTGCCCCGCGTCGTCTGCACCTCCTCGTGCTCGTCGGCGAGGATGCGTAGGCGCGCTGCGAGCACCTGTTCGTGGAGCGCGAGCGCACCATCGATGTCGCCCTGCTGTGACACCACGGCCGACAGGCTCTCGCGGGCGGTTTGGAGCTCGGGATTCCGCTCGGGCAGCGTAGCCAGCGCCTCGAGCCCCTGCTCGGCCAGAGTCCGCGCCCGCGCCAGATCACCCGACTCGAGCAGGATGCTGACGAGGTTCAGCCGTGCAAGGGCTGCCAAGTGACTGTCCTGAGGCAAGGTCGCGGCAGTCCCGGCGAGTACGCGCTCGAGGAGCTCCTGGGCGCGGCGGTGGTTGCCAAGGCCCTCGTACTGGACAGCGAGATTCTGCTGGAGGTTCAACACGAGCGGGTGATCGGCGGGCACGACGTCTTCGA
>DASVAL010000025.1:0-2760 GCA_036376355.1 Planctomycetota bacterium | reverse complement strand
CAGCCGCGGTTCGCCTTGATGTTCTCGGCGCCGCGAGGACTCATGTCGGCTGCCCCGTAGAACGCGTGCTGGACCTCCCAGCGCGGGCTACGGTGCATGACCCCGATCCTGAGAACCACGAATGACCGCCACCGAAACTGTGTAAGCGTCCGACGGTGTGTCGCGGGCTCCCGGGCTGCCTGACGAGAGCAACTTGGCGGCGCGCTACGCGAGCACTGGCGCGGCGGCCGGCGAAGCGAAGTTCGCGGCCCAGTTGGCGGGAAGCAACTCGTCGATCCTGCTCGCGGGGTGCGTGGCGACACGCACGAGGACGTCACCGAGGTAGGCGAGCATGTCGACTTTGGCCAGGCGGCAGCACTCGATGAGCGTGTAGATGACGGCGGCGGCGCGCCCGCCGCGCATGCTGCCGGCGAACAACCAGTTCCGCCTTCCGATCGCGATGGGTCGGATCGCGCGTTCGCACGCGTTGTTGTCTATCGGTGCGAGCCCCTCGCGAAGAAACTGTCGCAGCGCCTTCCGTTGGTTGCGCACGTATCCGAGTGCTTTGGCCATGAGGCCGGCATCGCTGAACTGACTCCGCAATCGTCGCACTCGCGAGAAGATCGTCGCGAGGATCGGTCGTGACTTTTCGCGGCGGAGCGCTATGCGCCCCTCGCGATCGAGCTTCTGCTCGTCGGCTTCGCGTTCGACCTCGTAGAGCTTGTCGATGTCGTCGCGCAGGAGCTTTGCCGTGCCCGGCGCTTCGGCCTCAGCGTCGCGCAGTTTTCTCGCCACGTGTGCCCAGCAGCCGCCGATCACGATCTGGTCATCGACTTTGTTCGCGGCGGCGGTGTTGCCGCTGTAGCCGTCGCCGATCAGCATGCCGCGGAAGCCGCCGATCTCGGCTGCGAGCAGCTGGCTCGCCCGACCGGCGGTGAAGCGATAGACGACCGCGCTCACTTGCGGATTCACGAAGGTCCACAGGTAGGCCTGGAAGTTGGGCTCGCCGCGGCCCGCCTGGCACATCACTGGCGTGTCGTCGAGCTGCATCACGACGCCGCTGCAGATCAGTTGCAGCAAGCGATCGGCGATCGGCCGCAGTGTCTCCGCCGACGCCAGCGTCCAGTCGCACAGTGTCTGCTTGGGCAAGCGCAGGCCGTCGCGGCCGAAGATCTGTTGCTGCCGATGGAGCGGCAGGTGGTTGGCGAACTTCTGGACCAGGAGCCACGCGAGCAGGTTGGCGCTCGCGGCGCACCTCTCGAGCGGGCGCGGCGGCAAGTCTGCCATCACCGGCGCCATGTCTCGCTGTTTGGCTTCCTCCGGCGGCAGGCCGTAGATCAGCTGCCGGTGGCGGATCACGCGCAGCTGCGCGCGCTGATAGTCGAGCTCTTCGAACACCTTCTCGCCGAGCTGGACGAGCGGCTTGCCAGTCGACGAATCGATGCGCTGGGCTTCGGGGACGTCGTGCAGGCGGTCCTCGCTCGGCAGCCCGGTGGTGTCGATCTTGCACGGCTTGCGCGGCGTGCCCTTCCTCTTCGTGGTCGTGGGCTTGGTTTGGTTGGCGTCGTCGTTGCCGCCGTCGTCCGGCTCGGCATCGACGGGCTGGGTCGGTGCCGTCGGTTCGACCAACGTGATCGTCTCGGGGAACAGCAAGCCTTGGCCCTCGGGAACACGGTGGCCACCGCCACGCTGTGCGAGCAATCGCTTGACCGCTTCCTGCAACGTCGCGACATCCTGCGCGAGCTTCGCGATCGTCTTGTCGCGATCACGGACAGTGGCTTCCCGCTCTGCCAGTCGCTGTTTGAGCGCTTCGGTTTCGAGTTGCAGTTCGCTCAGCGACACTGACAACTCAACGGCAACATCGCTCGCGAAATTCAGCTCGCCGACAAACTTCTGCGCCGCCATCGCCGCGCGTGCAGCCGCTCGGCGTCGAAACCGTTGAGCAGCAGCGCGAGTTGCTCGGCGCGATACTCGATGCGCACGACGTCGGCGTCGGCTGCGGGCCACGCGAACGTACCACGATCGAGTCGCTTGCTCAGCACCCACATGCCGGACTCGTCGGCGACGAGCACCTTCATGCGGTTGCGGTCGCGGTTGCAGAAGAAGAACAGGTGTCGCGACATCGGGTCTGCACTCAGGCGCTCGCGTACGATGCCCGCGAGACCGTTGAACGACTTCCGCATGTCGGTCACACCCGCGACGAGGTAGATGCGACCGCCGCCGAAGGTCAGCATGACTCGAGCACGGCGACCAGGCGCCGCAGATCGTCTCCGTCGAATCCGCGCGGCACCTCGATGCTGTGGCGGCCATCCCCGACGCGCACGACCATGGTGCCGCCGCCCTCGGCTCCCGTGCTTCGTGCGACCGTCACTTCCACCAACTTCGCCCGATGCCGAGTTCTGCCGCTGCCCAGGCGCCGGCGCCAGTCGTAGAGAGTCCAGCCCGTCACCCCGATCTGCTTGGCGTAGTCCGAGACGCTCAGGCCGCTCGCCGCCTGTGCCTCCAAAGCTTCTGCGTACCAAGCTGCCAACCCATCGCGGCTCGTCGGCCGCGGTCCAACATCGATCCTGCGCATGCCGCCAACATCGCGATCTCACGCGCGAGGTCCACGATCGGCGGTCGCGGCCGTCGGACGCTTACGACTCATCGGCTACCGGTTCTTCGGCCAGTACGCGGTGCTCGACCTGCCCGCGAACCCGTTCGGCTTCACGACGAGCAACTACCTGAACGTGCTGACCGGCAACTGATCGCCCTCCGTGCGCGGGGGGTAGGGAATCGAGA
>DASVAL010000023.1:0-80106 GCA_036376355.1 Planctomycetota bacterium | reverse complement strand
GGAGCGATGAACAACCGTTCCGGAACAACCCGGACGAAGGCACTGACGGCACGATCATACCAAGGTTGGTGCCAGCCGAGGTCCGGCCAGGAACTGATGGTCTTCGTGGAGCTGACCAGGCAACCGCGGCCTTCCTTCTCTCTGGCGCAGCCAGTGAAGGAAGCGACCGATGATCGAGAATCGAGAGCGTCGCCACGTCATCCTCCTTCGACCAGCAACCGCGCGATGTCGGCGCGGAGTCTGCGTGGCAGCGCGGCAGTCCGGGCCGCGAGCGTTTCGCGCACGTCCCTGTTCGGAGGCCGTCGTCGAGACAGACGCGGCCGTTGTAGCTGAAGGCGCGAGGCGCCTTGGAAGGGACCGCCGACTATGATCCTCGAACCAGCTTCGCGTCGGTCCAGACTCCGTCCGTTCCTTCTTGGCGCACTACTCGGCATCGGCGGTGGCATGCGATGGGCGAGCCTTGGCAGAAGGTGAGTTCCGCGAGCTGCAGCTTGCCTTCGCAGCGTGGGGCATCGGCCCCGCGCGGCCGACTGCAACGATCGATGTCCAGTTGCCAGAGTGACGGGGACCGGTCACGCAACGTCGTTCGTGTCGCTCCCTCACACTCATGCTCTCCTCGGCGATCATTGTCCAAGTCCCCGAGGATCTCTACGCTCAACTTGTTCCCTTCAACGATGGCCAGCAAGCAAGTCGAAGTTCCTTAGTCGTCACTGAACAGTGCCTCGACTCTAAGTAACTTAATGACGGCGCTGGCAGGATGGCGCGGGGTGAAATGAGCGGCGTGAGCGCCGAGATTCGTGTCACGATGCCTGCACTCAGTTGTCCCACGGATTCGCGCTGGTTGACAAGGGACGGAGCCCGCTTCCAATCCCCGAGCCAGCTCTTTCCTGGAAGGGCTTCCCTCTCCCAGGTCTTCGGTACTCACGGCCGGGGTTGTCCGCAAGCAGGGACGTAAAGCTTGATTCTCCTTCTTCCCCTTTTCCCGAAGCTGCCCCCGGCCCTTCTCTGCTTCGTCAGGTCCGCGACTGCGAAGTCCTGATGTGGCTTGCTCACGGACCTAGTCGATCGACCAACCACGATCGTCGTCACCGAACAGGGGCCCCAGATTGGCAAGCTGACGCGACGCGCAGAGCGTGCGGCGGTCGGGGAGGGAATCGAACTTCTCGATGCACTGGATCCACAGCGTGCCGTTGGCGGTGCTGCATTCGTCACGCACCCGATCTGGCGTCCGGTAGCCTTCGTTCGCGGGTTGTGGCACGTCGGAGCGAACGATGAACGCGAGGTAGGAACGCAGCATAGCCCCGAAGCCGTTCTGCGCGTCGAGCTCGACGACGCAGACGAAGTAGCTGGCCGAGCGGTTGCGATAGACGATCGACGGGACGATGCGCGCGGTGGTCGGCGTCTTGATCAGGTCCCAGGTCATCACCTCGACGAGCCGCAACACGCGCGTGTCGACCGAGGGGAAGATGAACGGCACGCCAGCGAGCAGCAGCATGGGCAGCGTCGCAGCGACCACCGCGCCCACTGCGATGCGCCGCGATCGATTCGTCTGCGGCGCCGACCTAGGCGGCACGACACCACTGTGGCTTGCTGGCCGATCGACGTCGTTCGTCCACCTCGCAGCAAGCACTTGGCGCCAGTCGTCGCTCATGCCTGCTCTTCGGCTCGGTCGCTGCGCGAGATTGAGCAGCGCAGCTGAGCGGCGTGGCGGAATCGTTATGGGGTGCCGACCTACGCCAAGGCGTCGGCGAGCACTGACTGGATCTTCTCCAATACCGCGCGCAGCTGAGTTCGCTCCCTTTCGGCATTCCTTACCGCGTCGAGGATGCCGGCCAGGCCGTCGATGTTCGTCGCGGATGCCTTCGCGGGTCTACCGGGGCCACGCGCGCCCTTCTTCTTCATCGTGGACTTGATCACGTAAACCAGGCCGGGCGTGCAGCCGACTTTCTTCGCAATCTCGGCCGCACTCATGCCCGTCGCGAGCAGCGCGCGGACCTGGCCGGACTTCGAGGTGCCGTCAGTTCTACGGCGGCGTTTCTTGATAGCGTTTGCCATGCCGGGGTTATGACCCTCCGAGCCCTGCGTGGCACGAATAAACTAAGAATCTTAATGCAGGGTTCTAGTGCTCCTTCGAACGGGTAGTGGTTCAGCGGCCGCTGCCGAGTCGGCTGCGCTTGCCGATCTAGGGGGCGGCCAGTGATCCCGAGCGGTCGACCGACAACTGGCTGCCTCGCCGTGCCAACGGCCGGAATTCCGATGTGGATGGGGTCGCAGAAGTTGCTAGCAGGCAATGTCTTGCGGCGACGGCGTCTCCATGCGTCTGCTAAGATGGTTAAGTAGCCGCGGTATTCCCCTGTGACCGAGGCCTCGGCCCACGGCGCGGCGTGGAACGCGCGTTCTGGGCCCACGGGATCTCGGGCTCACAAGGAGGCGCGAGACGATGGTGACCCGTGAAGGAACCGACCGACCAGTCAGCGGCGACGTGTCAGGCGCGTCAGGTGATCCCGAGATCGGCCTGGCCCGCACCTGGCACTACATCGTGGCGCGAAGCAGTGCCAACCACCTGATAGTGCCTCACCCCGCCAATGGGGAGGTGATGGCTCAGCCTGTGCCGCATGACGCGTTCCTCGCCGACGTGCTGGCGTGTCTTCACGACTTGAGTCGGCAGCAGCGCAACGTGCTGCTGGCGGATCTCGCCGCAGGGGGAACGGCGTCCGCGACGGACCTTGCGCAGCGAATGCAGACGACGCGCAACACGATCTACGTGGCGCGGGCGGTGGGACGAAAGGCGCTGCGGGCCGGGCTGCTGAAGCGCGGTTACGTGCTCGGCCACGGCCCAGGCTGGTCGATGTCGCTGCCCGGCAAGGAGGGGTGACCGTCCGGCGATCCGCCAGTCGACCACGTGACACGTGCCCGGTCTGCAGCGCCAGACCAGGGCGGGTGCCGCCGGCGCGGGCGCTGACCGCGCGGTGCGCGGCAGTGAGAGCGCGATGGGGCAGCGGCCCGCGCGCGGCCGATCGATCTAGCGCGGCGCCATCTGCACGAGGATCGGTGCGCCATCGCCGTCGTGCGCGACCGAGAGCTCGCCACGCCACGACACCCCGGCTGGGTCGACGTGCTCGAGCTCGTAGTCGCCCGCGGCGAGCACGGCGCCGAGGCGGAACGGCGCGTCGGGCGCGAGCGTGAACGTCGCCGACCACTTGCGTTGCCACCGCTCGACGAGCCGCAGCTCGAGCGCGCGGCCGGGCTCCGCACGCGGCAGCCCTTGCAGCGACAGCGTGCAGCGTGTGCCCGCGGCGAGGTCGAGCCGCAGCTTCGCTTCGGCGCCGGCCTCGATGTGCACAGGCTCGGCTTCCAGCCAGCGCACGCGGCTGCCCATCACGTAGAGCAGGTAGTCGCCCGGCAGCAGCGCCTGGCGCAGCCGAGGCTCGGTGCGCGCGAGGAAACGGCGCTCGAGCTGCGCGCCGACGAGCGTGATCGCGACGTCGCCGATCGGCTCGCCGTCGTCGCGCGCGAGCTCGAGGTCCAGCGTGCCCGTCGCGGCCGCGGTGTGCTCGAGCTCGCGCCGTTCTCCGGCGGCGAGCGGAAACGTGCCAACCGGCACCGTCGGCAGTTCGGGAGACGTCGTCTCGGCGAACAGGCCCCAGCTCGCGGGCGGCAGCGGGCCGAGGCGGAACGTGCCGTCGGCGCCCGTTCGCCCGATCTCCGCCCACTCGTCGCCGTCGCGGCACACGAACAACCGCGCGTGGGCGAGGGGCCGGCCGCCGTGGCAACGCAGCGCGCCAGCGAGCCAGGCCGTCGCGGCGAACGTGGCCGGCAGCTGCACGGTCGCTTCGTCGCCGGACCACGTCGTGAACGCGTCGACGCTCCGCCACAAGGGCTCGCCCGCGAGCTGCACTTCGAGAGACGGTGTCGCGGCGGCAGCGGCAGCGAACACGAACGCGCCGTCCGCCGCTGCGGGTACGACGTCGTGCTCGGCGTGCAATGCACTCGCGGGCCAGGTGGCGCGCAGCCGGCAGCCGTCGAGCTGGCCGGCATCGGCGCGGAACAGCGTGCCGCGCAGGTGCCGCGCGCGCGCGAGCACGAGCCTCAGCGGCTCGGTGGTCTGCGTGCCGGCGACGGCTGTGACCTGCGGCACGAAACCAGGCGCGCGCACGGCGACGTCGCCGCCGCCCGGTGGCAGGCACTCGAGCACGAATCCCCCGCGCGGATCGCACGCGAGGTCGACCGAAGCTGCCGGGTCGGCGCCGCGGAACACCGCGAGAGCGCCCGCGACGGGATGGCCGTCCGGATCGACGACGCGGCCGCGCAGCGATGCGCCGGTGCGCAGCAGGACGACGTGTTCGTGCACGACGCCGCGTTCGATGACGGCGAAGCCGGTGCTCGTTGCATGGCCCGCGGCCCGCACACCGACCGGGTGGCGGCCCGCCGCGAGCGCTGCCGTCACGGCAGTGCCATCGGCCGACGTGCGCTGCTCGAACGGCGGCGGCCGCCACGGTGCGGCGCCCTGCGCGAGCCACAGCGGTGCTGCATCCATCGCGTCGCCCGCGAACACGAGTGCCCTGTCGACCGGCGCACCGCGTTCGTCGCGCACGACGACACGCAGCGCGCCGCCGGGCTCCGCGAGCCGTAGCTCGATGGCCGCGCTCGCGCTGGCGGTGCCCACTCGCTGCACGTCGCCGCGCGCGAACGTCGCGTGCCGCGCCGCGAGGAACGCACCGGCCGGCACGTGGCGCAGCGTGAATGCGCCCGCTGCGTCGGTGATCGCGACGTCGTTACCGCGCCAGGGCCCCGCGGCGTCGTCGCTGAGCCAGATCGAGGCGCCGCAGACCGCGTGGCCCGCGGGATCGAGCACACGCCCCGTGACGGTCGTGCCGCCGGTGACCGTCAGCCGCTGCTCGTTGTGACCCGCGCGCAGCGCGACGAAGGCGTTCGCGCCGCGGTCCGCAGTGACGAGGAACTCGGCGGGCTCGAGCCCCGACCAGTGTGCACGGCCGAGGACGTCCGTGACGGCGCGCCGGCGATGCAGCACGGGATCGCGGCCGTGGTTCGGCCCGAGCACGAGCCCGACGCAGGGGACCCCCGAGCCGGATTCGTCGAGCACGTGCACGGTCAACTCGGTGGCGGCTGTCGCGTCCGCGAGCGCAGGCGCGCGCTCGAGCCGCGGCGGCTGTTCCGGCGCCAGCGACGGTTCTTGCGCGTCCGCGAGCGAGCCTGCGCGGGCCTCGACGCCAGGACCCGCTGCGCGCGCGGCGGACCAGCTCTGCGCGAACCACGCGGCGAACACGGCGACGGCGGTCGCGAGCGCGAGGCCACCCGCGGCGCGCGCGCCGGCGCGAAGCGCCGACTGCGCCGAAGCCGGCCGTCCGAGCAGGAGTGCTGCGAGCAGGCTGGTCCAACGAAGCAGCCGTTCACGCAGCGCACGCAGGCCGCGGTGCAGCCGCACGCGCACGGTCGCGCGCGGCAGGTCGAGCCCCTGCGCGATCTCGACGGGCGAGCGCCCGGCGAGCAGGTATTGCTGCAGCGGCTCGTGGTAGTGCTTTGGCAGGTGCGCGATCGCGGCGCGCACGTCGGCATCGAGTTCCCTGCCCGCGGCGTCGTCGGCGAGCGCGGGCCCGCCGGCCGGCGCGGTGGCCACGTCGTCGACACCGGACGCGTAGTGGCGGCGGCGCCGGACCTCGTCGCGCGCGAACTTCGCGGCGCGGAACGTCAGGATGCCCTTGAGCCACGGCAGCAGCGGCCGGCTCGCGTCGTAGCGGTCGGCGCCCGCGATCGCCGCGACGATCGTCTCCTGCACGAGGTCGTCGGCGTCTTCGCTGCTGGCGCCGAGCCTCCGTGCGAGGCGCCGCAGCGCCGGCGCGCTGCGCCGCATGAGCTGTTCCAACGCGCCCTCGTCACCGGTCGCGAGGAAGGCGCTGTAGAGCTGTTCGAGCGTCCGGTTCGGCATCAGGCGAGGCTCCTAGTCCTGCGCGTGAGTTCCGGTCACCGCGCCTGGTCCCGTTCCCCCGCGCTCGCAGCACTGTTCCAGGATTCTTGCCCCTCCTGCCGCGAAACCGCCGGCGCGACCGGCCGCTGCGACCGGCCGGCGCGAACCGGCCGCTGCGAACGTGCGGCAATCCCCAGGTCGGCGAAACAGCTCGGGGCTGGCGGGGGAACAGGGGGCGGCCCCCTTTCCCTCCCGACTCCGGAAGCCATGAAGTCCTGCTCCTCCCTCCTCGCGCGCGCGCACAGCCTGCGCGCCGTCGTCCCCGCCTGCACCCTCGCGCTCGTCGCCGCGCTCGCTCGAGCCCAGAGCGGCAGCTTCGGCCCGTTCACCGCGGAGTCGTTCGAAGCGCATCGCTACACGCTCGGCGCCGTCGCCGGCACGAGTCTCTGGAACGGCCAGGACGGCTGGATCCTGTTCGACAGCATCGCCCTCGGCAACCCGAACCTCTCGGCGGCGACCGTGCAGACGGCGCTCGTGCGCTCAGGGCTGCAGGCCGTGAAGTTCGACGCGGCGCTGATGTCGCCCGGTTGTTTCGGCGAGCTGCGCCGCAACGCGCAGTTCAGCCTGACGACGGGCGTGATCGAGAGCGAGATGGACTTCCTGATCACGTCGAGCAGCAATCCGTCGGACGCGTGGGAGTTCTACACGCAGGCCTACCCGATGCCGCAGTCCTGCCAGTTCCGCTGGTGGATCGCCGCGAACGGGCGCGTCGAGTTCGCGACGACGCCGGGCTTCGTGATCGTGCAGACGAACCACTTCGTGGCGAAGGACGCATGGCACCACGCGCGCACCGTCGTCGACCCGTTCGGTAACGCGACGTCGGTCTACATCGACGGCGTGCTCGTCGCGTCGGGCCAGCCGATCTCGTCGTTCGCGATCCCGGACCACGGCTTCTCGCAGATCAACGTGCTCGTCGCGGGCAACGACGCGTTCTACCTCGACAACTTCACGGTGCGCGAACGCGTGGCACCGCACGGCCTCAGCGTCGACCTGCGGCGGTTGCCGATCAACCGGCGGTCCGTGATGGAGTTCCGGCTCGCGGGCGGTGCCCTGCTCGGCAACCGCGTCTACGCGCTGCTCGGTTCGATCAGCGGCACGTCGCCCGGCACGCCGCTCGGCGCGGTCGTGCTGCCGCTGAACTTCGACGGCTTCTGCGGCCTGATCCTCGACAACCTCGCGGCGCTGCCGGGATTCCTCGCGCCGTTCAACCAGGACGGCAGCTCGCAAGCGTCGTTCGACACCGTGATCGCCGTGCCGCCGTGGCTGCTCGGGCTCGACCTCGACTGGGCCTACGTGACGCTGTCGCCCGTCGACGCGGTCTCGGAGCCCGTGCGCGTGCGCGTCACGTCGCTGTAGCTCCCGCGCGACCGGCTTGACGCCTGCAGGCGGCTCTGCGAAACGGGTGTCGTCCAGCCCCGTGTTCGCATGCACAGTCACCTCCTCGCGGCCACGCTGACCCTGCTCGTTCCCGTCCACGCAGCGGCGCAGCAGAAACCTCCGACGGGCAAGGAGCTCGACCAGCTCGTCGTGACCTGCCTCGCGGCCGACGGCAGGACCGCGAGCGGTCACGCGGAGCGAACGGCCGCACTCGTGCGGCTCGCGAGCCTGCCACCGCTCGACAAGACCCAGCTCACCGCGTGGCAGGGCAAGATCCAGAAGCTGCAGTCGAGGGGCCGCGAGCTCGAGAAGGCGGGCGACAACTGGTTTTGGCCCGGGGACAAGAAGAAGCGGACCGAGAACCGCGGCCGCTACATCGTCGGCGGCGAGACGAAGAAGCCGAAGGGACTCGCGATCGCGATGCACGGCGGCGGCGCGGGCTCTGGCGACGCGGGTCCCGCGGCCGCCGCGTACGAGCCTTCGCTCGCGGGACTCGGCCTCTGCATGGTCGCCCCTCAGGTGCTGCAGGCGACCGAGCACGGATGGACGGACTCCGGCAGCGAAGAGTTCGTGCTCGATCTCGTCGATGCTGCGCTGCGCACGTGGAAGATCGATCCGGACCGCGTGTTCTTCGTCGGCCACTCGATGGGAGGCTTCGGCAGCTGGATGCTCGGTGCGCACCACGCGGACCGCATCGCAGCGATCGCACCGAGCGCCGGCGCGCCGACGCCGGTGCGCGGCAGCGTCGACGGGCCGATCATCGACATCGAGGAGGGCGTGATCCCGTCGCTGCGCAACGTGTTCGTTTCGGTCTACCAGAGCCTCGACGACGTGCAGGTCCCGCCGGCGCCGAACCAGTTCGCGGTCAAGCTGCTTGCCGAGTCCGCGAAGAAGTGGGGCGGCTTCGAGCACACCTACTGGGAAGTCGACGGCCGCGGGCACGCGGGGCCACCGGGCGGTTACGAAGCGCAGCTGCAGAAGGTCGTGACGCACACGCGCAATCCGGTGCCCGAACGCATCGTCTGGCAGCCCGTGCTCGCGTGGAAACGGCAGTTCTACTGGCTCTGGTGGGAAACGCCCGTCAGCAAGGCCGTCGTGGTCGCGGACCTCGATCGCAAGTCGAACGCAGTGTCGATCACGTGCGACAAGCCGACTGTCGGGCTCTGGGTGCTGCTCGATGCGCGTGTGCTCGACCTGCAGAAGGACGTCGCCGTTCTCGTGAACGGCGAGGAAGTGTTCCGCGGCAAGGCGACTCCGGACCTCGCGACATTGCTGCTGACGAGCGGGCACCCCGACCCGAAGCTCCAGTTCGTGGCGCGTGTCCGCGCGTTCGCTGCCAAGGACGGGTGACCGCGCGACACTCTTGTGACCGCGACCCCGGCACGGACCGCGGCCGCACGCTATCGTGCGCGGCCGATGTCCTCCCGCCGCCTCTCGCTCGCCTCGCTGCTGTTGCCGCTGGTCACTTCGTTCGCGGGCGCGCAGGCCCCGGCGCCGTGGTCCTCGCTGACGGTCCCGGGCGGCGTCGTTGCGCAGAGCATCGGCAACCTCGGCAAGCTCGTCACCTACCACGACAACGGCACGCTGAACGTCTGGTCGGCGGTCACGCGCCGCTGGTACTCGATGTCGGCCAGCAGCTCCGCGACGATGCGCGTCTACAACGACCTGCTGTTCGTGCAGGACGGTTCGACGTGGACCGCGTTCTCGTCCTGGTTCGGCCGGTTCGCGCCGATCGTCGTGTCGCCGGCGGCCACGGTCGTCAACTTCGCGAGCTCGGCAAACGACTCTGCGGTGCTCGTGGTCGACAACGGCCAGCTGCACGCCTTCAGCGCGTTCGTCGGCGTCTGGACGCAGCGGCCGTTCCCCGCGACGGCGACGGCATCGGTGCAACGGCACGTCGCGTTGTTCGCGGACGGTGCCGGCGTGCTCGGCGGCTACGACGCCTACACGGGCCAGTGGCTCGACCTCGCGGTCAGCGCCCAGGTCACGAGCCTGAGCACGGACGGCACGGCCGGCCTCGCGACCGGCGGCGGGCTCGCGTTCGGGTTCTCGGCCAGTGAACGCACGTGGCGCACCTCGGTGCTGCCAGATGGCGCGACGCTCGTGCGCGGCGACGACTTCGGCGTCTGGTACTCGGCGGCGCGAACGCTCGGCTACAGCGCGCTCCGCAGCGCGTTCGCGTGGGCGCCGCACGGCGCGACGCTGAGCGTCCACGGCCCGGACACGAGCTACGCGCTGCTCGAGACGCCGCTCGGTCTCGTCGCCTTCTCGGCGTTCACGGCGACGTTCAGCCATCCGCTCGTGCCGACCGGAGCCGTCGTCACGAGCGCGGGCTCGGTCGCACTGCTCGGCGACGCCGCGGGCCTGCACGCCTACAGCGCCGTGCTCGGCAGCACAGCACTGCGGCCGAACAGCACCGGTGCCGGCGTCGCGAACCTCGTCGGCTGGACGCGCGACATCGGCCACGGCCGCCCGAGCTTCTTCAGCGCACTGACGGGAGCGTGGCACGAGGCCCCGGCCACCGCACTCGCGGTCGACCCGACGTTGACGACGACCTGTGCTTGCGCGCTCACGAACGCGGGTTGCGTCGCGTTCTCGGGCCGGACGGGCAGCTTCGCGCCGCTGAACGATCCGACCGTGCTGCCGAACGGCAACACGAGCAGTGCCCCGCTGATCGCCGTCGGTGCTTCGCAGCTCTACGCGTTCGACGCGCGCGTCGAGCACTGGCGTGGCATCGCACGCGCCGCGGCCGGTCCCGTGCAGCTGCTGATCTGGCGCACGTCGGTGGCCGCGATCGACGGCAACACGGCGTTCGCGTTCGGCGCGCAGTCGGGGTCGTGGTCGAGCCAGCCGCTGCCGGGCCCGATGCAGGGCTTCCGCGCGAACAGCGAGAGCGTGCGGCTGCACACGGCGAACGAGGTGTTCGCGTGGTCAGCGATGAGCGAGAGCGCGTGGTTGGGTCAGTACCCGGAGTTCCGCCGCGTGCAGACGTTCACGACGCCGCTGCGCGCCTGGCTGCTCGTGCCGCCAGGCGGCTTCGGCGTCGCCGTGCTCGCACCGGTCGCTCCCGCGCCGATCACGCTGCCTTCCCTCGGCGACCTGTGGCTGCAACCGGCCGCGCTGACGCTGCAGGCCGTGCCACCGTCGCCAGCCGGCGAAGGGGTCATGATCACGTGGCCGGCCGTGATCATGCCCGCGAAGCTCGGCGTCGAGCTCGGCATGCAGGCCCTGATGCTGCCCGCCGTGGGCCAGCCCTGGCTGACCGACCTCGCGACGGTCCGATCGATGTGACGCGCTTCGAAGCGCCGCGCCGCGTTCGCTCAGCGCTTCGCGGCCGGCGGCTTCGACTGGACCTGCGGCTTCGGGGCCGCGCTGTGCGCACCGCCGTCGCGCGTCGCGCGCGCTGCCGCGAGCACGCCGACGAACAGGCACACGGCGCCGACCGGCACCAGCACGATCGCGAAGCCCGGATCGGCGCCGAAGATCTGGATGCCGCCGCCGAGGAAACCGACCGGCATCAAGACACCGGCCCAGCGCAGGCAGGTGGCGCCGCGCGCGAGCGCCGGACTCGCGTCGCTCGCGCGGATCGTCGCGGCGAACGCGAGGTTCACGAGCGCGATCAGCGTGCCGTGCGCGTGCGCGAGCCGAAGCATCAGGCGCCGCGCGTCGTTGACCACGTCGAGATACCAGCCGACCTTGAACCCGTGCATCGTCTCGAGCACGAGGCCGAGCGACAGCCAGACCAGCAGGGACCACCAACCGAACCGGCGCGCGCGCTGCAGTGGATCCATTGGGCGACTCGAAAGCGGGGGCCTACTCGACGAGGCGGATTACACGGAGGTCGCGCTGCGTGAGCAACCGCCGGACCTCTTCGACCTGCAACGAACCGTCGGCAGAGACCAGCACGGCGGGTCGCGCCGCACCGGTGCCCTTGCTCGAGGCCCGCCAGCGCGCCAGCACGTTCTGCGCGAGCTGCGTGCGTTCGGCAGCGCTCGCGCGCGGCTCGTAGCGCACGTCGGTGAAGCCGCCGAACGTCGTCAGCGACCGCCCCGCGATGATCCGCACCGAGCCGTACGGATCGTCGAGCAGCTCGGCCAGCATCGGCACCATCCAGTCCGCGCCGCCGGTCGCGCGCGCGGGCGCCCAGCCGAGGTTCCACGCGACCAGCGCACGCTGCGCGGCGTTGCCCTTCAGCGCCCACAACACGCCGGCGGCGATCGTCGTGTTGTCGCCGCTCAGCGGGGGCGTTTCGTTGCCGTACCACTTCGCGAGGAACGACGCGGTCCACGCGAGCGTCTCGCCGAGGTGGCACTGGTTGCACGCGTTCGGCCGGCCCGTGGCCAGCGTCGCCTGCACGCTCGGGCTCCTGATCCGGTGCGTGCGCACGCCCTTCATGAGCCCGTAGGTCGTGTGCGGCATGTGGCAGTTCATGCAGCGGCTGCCCTCGGAGTCGGGCCGGTGGTGCGTGTGCTCGCTGACGTCCGAGCCGTACTCGGCGTGGCACTGCAGGCACGAACGGTCGCCGCAGTCTGCCTGCAGCTGGTCGGCGGCCCACAGAGCACGCGGCCGCGCGTCGCCGCTCGCCTGGTGCAGCGCGTGGCACGACGAGCACGTCATCTTGCCGCGCTCGTAGCAGCTCGAACCGACCAGCGCGTTGAACTCGCGCCCCGCGACGCGGATCTCGCCGTCGGACCAGAACTGGTCGTCGCCGCCGGTCTTCAGCTTGCGATCCTGCAGCACGTCGCCGCCCGGCCGGTACAGGAAGCCGCGCTGCGACCACTCGCGGCTCTTCGCGGGAGTGTGGAGGTAGTCGAACTGGCCGTGGCACTGCCCGCAGATCATCGTCGCGCGATCGTGCGGCAGGTCGCGCGGATCGACGATCGTCGGGTCGGGTCCGCCGCCGAGCCGCTGCGCGTAGCGATGCGCCGGGTTCTTGTGCGCTGCGACGTGCCGTTCGCCCGGGCCGTGACACGCTTCGCACGCGATGCCGAACTCGGCGACCGCGGTGTCGGCGCCGTGCAGCCCGGTCTGGTCGAGGTCGAGGCGCGGCCGCGCGTGCGTCACGTGGCACTTCGTGCAGATGATGTTCCAGGCGCCGAGACCGTCGAGCACCGGATCGTCGGTCGGTTGCACGAACGAGTCGAGGCGCGTGATCCAGCGCCGCTCTTCGACCTGCCACGAGAACGGCAGCATGCCGAGCACGCGCCCGTGGGTCGTCTCGTACCAGTACACCTGCATGTGGTGCGAGCCCGTGGTCAGCGCGACCTTGCGACGCACGCGGCCCGGAGAGATCCCGGGCACCACGACGGGATCGACCATCTCGATCCAGAACTCGTCGCCCTTGCGCTCGAGGTTCCAGGTCTTGCCCTGCGTCGAGAGCTGCACGCCGTGCCAGTCCGCGAGCACGGCGGATGGCGTCGCGCGCTGCGTCATGCTGCGGTGGTACGAGTCGTGCCACGTCGCGTGCTCGCGCGGATGGCACGCGCGGCACGTCGACGACGAGACGTACTGGTCGGCAGCGACCTCGATCGGTCGCCCGACGACATCGGTCTCGGCGACTCCACGGTTCCACGAACGCAGCGCCGTGGTTGCGGCGACGACCGCGAGCATCGCGAGCGGCCCGCAAGTGGCCAGCACACGCGCGTGCGGCCAGCGCCATGCGCCGGCGACGACGGCCGCGAGGACCACCGCAACGAGAAGGGCGAAGGCGAGGGGAGGCATGGGCCGCTCGACAGGCCGGGATCGTAACCGATGCCCGGAGTCGGGCGCCGTGCGGAGCTCGAACTACCGTGCCATGCGCGGCACGTCGACGCGCGTCGGATCGTCGACGTCGTCGCGCACGTCGAGGACGCCGCGGTAACGCAGCCCGGAATCGCTGTGCGCTTCGACCTCGTAGCGGCCGAACGCGAACACGTGGCTCAGGTACCAGTAGCGGAAGCCGCGCAGGTCGGGAAGCAGGTCCTTCACGTCCCGCTGCACGACGACGGCACCGCCGGCTTCGCGCACCGTGACGTGCAACACCTCGTTGCGCTGCGGCTTGTGCGCGCCGTCGCCGTTCCACACGAGCTGGCGGCTGCGGCCGATCGCGACCGGCACGCGCACCTCGGTCTCGACGCCGGGTGTCAGCTCGACCTGCTGCGGCGCGGCGATCAGGTCGGTGCCCTCGGTGTGCACCGTGAACTGGCCTGGCCACACCTGCAGGCGGAGGCCGCCGGGAACCGGTTCGTTCGTGCGGTCGAGCCGGGACCCCTTCGCGTCGGTGAGCCGCACGTACGGCATCGGCCCGCGCCACGGCGAGCCGTCGGCGCGCACGACGTGCACCCGCAGCGAGGCCGTCGGCGCGAGCACGAGGTCACCAAGGTCGTAATGCCGCCCCTCCAGGGCCTCGAACTGCGCGAGCTCGCGCATCGCGGCGCTGCCGCGGTCGGCGACCAGCGTGAACGCGTCCGGCTCGAGATCGCCGAAGGAGAACGTGCCGTCGCTCGCCGTCGCGGCGATCCGCTCACCTTCCTCACCGCGCTCCTGCAGGCGCAACGCGACTTCCTTCGCGGCGATCGGCGCCCCGTCGACGTCGACGAGCCTGCCGCGCACCTTCGCGGTGCGCACGGGGGCCGCGACCGGTGCCGGCGCATTGCCTTCGAGCACGAAGTCGCAACGCACGATCCCGCACTCGGGGTCCGCGAACTCGCGGCTCGCAACGCGCTTCTGCCGGCCGACGACGACGAAGAAGCGCCGCCTCGGCTGGTAGTAGAGCTCGTAGCTGCCGTCCTCGCGCGTTTCGCAGTGGCAGTAGTGCCCGTCGTTGTCGAGGCTCGGCGTCGAATGGACCCCGACGCGCGCCGGCGTGCCGTCGGCGTAGCGCACCGTGCCGACGACGGACACGCCGTCCTTCAGCTGGAGTGCGACCTCGGCCATCCCGAAAGGAGCGACATCGAGCTCCTTCCACGCGGGATTCAGCGGCCAGGCCGTTGCCCACGCGCGCACGCGTCCCGGTGCTATGCCGTCGAACCGGAAGCGGCCGTCGGCGTCTGTCCGCGTGAGACGGTCGACTCGCGGTGAGAGCAGCGTGCCGTCCGCGGCGCGGCGTGTGTCGCGCCCCGCCGGCGTGAAGCGCACGAGCGCGTTCGCGACCGGTGCGCCCTTGCTGTCGCGCACGACGCCGCCGAGCGTCGCGAACGTGCGCCCGAGCACGAGACGCACGTCTTGTTCCTGGCTCGCGTTCGCGGCGAACGACTCGCCGTGGCCCTCGCGGCACGCCGCGATGCGGTCCTCGCGTCGCAGCAGCGGCACCGCGAAGCGGCCGTCGTCGCCGGTGACCGCGGCGCGGCGCGACTCGAGCTCCGCGCGTTCGGGCGTCGAGTAGCGCCCCATGGCCGTGCCGCGGTGGACCCACACCTCGGCGCCGGACACCGGCGCACCGTCGGCGCTCACGACGACGCCGCGCACGACGCGCTTCACCGTGCGCTCGAACGGCAGCAGTGTCTCCTCGCCGGCCGTGACGGCGACGCGCTGCGGCTCTGCGTCGGTCTCCGCGACGAGCTGCGCGTGCCACGGCCCCGGCGTGAGCGACGTGAACACGGCTTCGCCGGCCGCATCGGTCGCTGCCCGCAGCACGTCGGCGTCGTACGGCACGAGCGGCGACCCGCCGGCCCAGACTGCGAGCCAGGTGCCGGCGACCGGAACGACCTCGTCATTGCTGCCACTGTTCGTTCTGACCGTGACACGCACACGCAGCGCGCCCGTCGATGCCGCTGGCGCGCTGCGTTCGCCCGTCGCTTCGTTTCCGGCAGAAGGCGCCGCGGTGTGCGGCACGGCAGCGACGATCATTCTCGGGTCGGCGTTCGCCTGCACGCCTGGGTGCGCTGCCGCCGGCTCGCCGTCCCACGAGATCCACGCGACGAATGCGATCGCGATCGCGAGCATCAAGGTGATTGCGAGCTTCTTCATCAGCAGGACTCCTCCGAACACGGCGGCCGACGCGCTGCCCGCTGCCACTGCAGCGGCGTGCGCGCGTCCGGCCGACATGACCTGTTGCTTCACGGCGGCGAGGCCGCGCTCTGCGAACGCCGCGAAGACCGACACCGCGAGGCCCGCGGGCAGCAGCTTGCGCAGCGCCTCGATGCCGCGGTGGATGCGCATGCGCACGGTGCCGGGCGGCACCTCGAGTGCCATGGCGATCTCGGCGGGCGACAGGCCGTGCTGCAGCTGCAGCCGGAGGACCTGGCGCTGCTCGACCGGCAGCGCGTCGACGTTCGTGCGCAGCAGCGTGAGCAGCTCCTCGCGTTCGGCTGTGGCGATCGGCCCCGCGTCGGCGCACGCGAGCTCGGGCAGCGGTTCGGTGCGCCGCCGCGCGGTGCTCCGCCGCGCGTTGCGCGCGACGTTGTGCAGGAGGCCCGCGAGGAACGGCTCGAGCCGCCGCGCCGGATCGAATCCGACGTCGCGCTCCATCGCGAGCAGGAACGTCTGCTGCAGCACGTCCTCGGCGTCCGCCGTGTTGCCGCACAGGTGCAGTGCTACCGAGAGCAGCCGAGGTGCCAGCGCGTCGAACACGTGGCCGAGCGCCTGCAGATCGCCGTGACGGCGGAAGCGCTCGAACGACGCGGCCAGCGGATCCATGCGCGGTTCCTTGTCCCGGGCGCGATGACGCGTCACCGGCCTTTCAGAGAATCACGGCAGCGGATCACGGGGGAACGCGGCCCAGCCTACTCCTCGGACGACGACGCGCCGCCCGCGGCCGCGAGCTGTGCTGCCTTGACCTTGCTCGCGTCGAACTGCGCGGCCGCCTGCGTCAGCTTGCCGAGCGTCGCGGCGAAGTCCGCCTTTGGCGGGCTGGCCTCGGCCTTCGCGGCCCCCTTGCCCTTGCTCTTGCCCTTCGCCGCGGCGGCTCGCTTGAAGCGGTCCGGATCGAGCCGTGAGACGACGAAGTTCTTCAGGTACGGGCTCGTGAGTCCCTGTTTCTGCAGCCGCTGCACGGCCTCGACGACCGCGGCGTCGAGCGCGAGCAGCAGCTCGGCGCGCCGTTCGCGCTCGGCAAGCGCCTTGCCGAGCTTCTGGTCGAGGAACGACTCGAGCCGGCGCAGCACGGGCCGGTAGACGCCGCCCGAGAAGCGGCCGTTCTTCTCGTAGCAGACGCCGAGCGTCAGCAGCTCGGGGTCCTCGAACACGAGCGCGTGGTCCTGCTCGTCGCCGGGTGCTGTGCCCGCGAGGTCGCGCGCCATGCGGATCACCTCGAGCGCCTTCTCGCGCAGGTTGTGCGCCTTCTCGGTGTTCAGCGAGAGGATCTGGTAGGCGAGCGACTGCTCGGGCACGAGCAGCGCCGTGATCGCGCGCGCACCGAGCTCGCGAAGCGCGTGCAGGCGGTGGTTGCCGTTCGGCGTCCAGTAGGTGCCGTCGTCGCGGCGCACGACGACGACCGGGTCGAGGAAGCGGCCGAGCTCGTCGATGCGCTGCGCCAGCCGCTTCACGTGCGTCGCCGACAGGTCGCGCTGGAAAGGCGTCGGCTCGACCTTGTCGATCGGCAGCACGGCGATCAGCTGCCAGTTGCCGCCGAGCGGGTCGCGGTAGGTGCCGACCACGGTGCCTGCGTCGGCCGCGACCTGCTCCGCGAGCTTCGCGACCGCCGGAGGTGGCTTGCCGCCGCCGGCCTCGGCGGCCGTCAGGCCGCGCGCCTCCGGTTCGGGCTTCTTCTTCTGCGTACGCGGTTTCTTCGCCGCCATGGGGTGCCTTCGTTGGGGAGTGTGACCCGCGAGAGTGCCCGGTAGTCCGGGTGCCCGCAAGCGCGGTCCTTCACCCGCGCATCCGCTGGCCTTCGGGGCTCGCGGATGCACGCGCGCCGCGCTCAGGGCACTTCGCCGAGCGTGTAGCTGCGGCGTTCGCCGCCGACCAGCTCGAGCGTGACGCGCGTGCCTGCGGGCTCGGCCGTCCACGACCAAGCGCGCTCCCAGTAGCCCTTCGTGATCTCGACGCCGTTGATCGCGCGGATGCAGTCGCCGATCCGCAGTTTCGCCGCCGCAGCCGGGCTGCCGGCGGCGACGTGCAGGACCTCGAGGTGGATGCCGCGGTGCGCCAGCGCGAGGCCGCTGCGGTTGCGCGCGAACGGTGCGGTCATGCGTTCCGCGATCGGCTCGAGGTGGATCTGGCTCCGTGCGCCGTCGACGAAGATCTTGCAGCGCGTCAGCAGCAGCGTGCCGAGGTTGCCGGCAGCTCGCGTGCGCTCGAAGATGCCGACGTCGCTGCGATCGGTCTCGATCGGCACGTCGCGGAACACGAGGTTGCCGAGCGTGAACTCGGCGATCCGCGTCGAGACGGTTTCGATGACGCCGCCGACGCCGCCGCGCAGCGCGGTGCCGCGTGGGCGGCCTGCGAGCAACGAGTGCCTGGCGACGAACGGTTCGTGCACGGTCAGCGTGCCGAGGTCGCCGGTGTCGAGCTCGAACCAGGCCGGCTCGAGGCCCTCGATGCGAGCTTCGACGTACCAGGCATCGAGCTCGCCGCGCTGCAGCGGCAGCGTGACGCCCGGGCCCGCGTAGTGGAACGTCTCGCGGTCGTGCAGGGCCACGGTGGACGTGCCCGCGTCCATCTCCACGACGAAGCTCGTGAACACGTCGCGGCCGAGCACGACTTCGAGGTCGCGGCCGAGGAACGGTGCTACGTCGAGCGGCACGACGACGACCGGTGCCTTCGTGTGGGTCTGGCCGAGCGTCAGCACAACGTCCGGGATCCGCGTCGCTGCGACCTTGCCGCCGACTCCGACGGCGGTCCCCGTGGTGCCGCCCTCGAGGCGCAGGCCGATCCGTTCGGCGAACGCCGCGGACACGAGCGTCGCGCCGGCGCCGGTGTCGAGCAGCATCGATGCCTCGTGGCCGGCGATCGTGCCGCGCACGAAGATGAGCCCGTCGCGCACGAGCTCGGCCTGCAGCCGTTCGGTCGCGACCTCGGGCGCGCCGGTGCAGGCAGCCAGGCAGCTCAGGACTGCGAGAACCAGGTGGCTCGTGGCGCGGTGTCGGTGGTGCATCGTTGGATCCTTCGCTGATGGTGGCCGTGCCCGGCAGTGCTCGTACCGGCCCCGATCGCGGGAGTCGAGGATCGGGCGGCCAGCGACAACCACCGTGCGCACCGGCTCATCGTTCCGCCTTGCCTGCGGCCTTCGGCGCGTGGCGGTGCGGCTCCGGCTGCGGCTGCTTGGCGCGGATCGCGCGCGCCTTGTCGAGCATCGCCTGCGGCGCCTTCTCGACCTCCGTCACCTGCTGCGGCGACGAGAGGCGCACGATCGCGTCGCCGACCACGGCGAACGCATTCGGTGCGACAGGCTTGCCGTCGACGGGGCTCGTCTGGTTGCCGACGTTGGTCAGGCCCGGCGCGTTCACGCGCGCGAGCACGACCTGCGCGTCCTTGCGCGCGGCGTCGATGCAGCCTTCGCAGCACAGATCGAGCTTGAAGCCCTGCAGCACGAGGGAGGTGCGGTGCTCGCCGATCGGGTTGCCCGACACCGGGCAGACCTGGTTCGCGACGTCCTGCACGACGGGATAGGCGGTCTTGTGCGCCGCCGGCACGTCGGCCTGCACCTTGCGCACGCACGGCTTGCAGCACAGGTAGATGCGCCCCAGCTCGGTGTCGACGAACAGCGGCATCGACACCTTCTTGCCCATGATCGGGCAGGTCGAGTTGGCGAACGTCGGGACGCTCACGGCGGGCCCGGCGGGGGCGGGCGGCATCTGCGCCGAGAGCAGCAACATGGTGGCGGACAGGACGGCGAACAGGACGGGCAGCAGGCGGGTCACGATGGCACCTCTTGGCAGTCGGAAGCGGGAGCCGCCGGCACCACGCCGGCGTATGCACGAACGGCTCCGCGCTCGCGCACGTCGGGCTGACGCGCGGCTGTCGGCTGGCTTACACCGCGGCCCTGAGATTCTGCGGCGGGCCCGCCGGGCCGGCGCTGCGCGGCTTTACGGCTCGCCGGCGGGGCGGCCGCACGAGCAGTCGAAGCAGCCGTGCTCGGCGCAGGTGCCGCAGGCGCGCGTCACGCGGTCGCGCAGCGCGCGCCGGGCCCGGAAGACGCGCACGCCGGCGTTGCTCTCGCCGAGCCCGGCCTCGGCCGCGAAGTCCTTGACCGCGACACCCTCGAGCTCGATGCGGCGCAGCGCGCTCGCCTGCTCGGGCGGCAGCGTGTCGATCAGGCGCGCGATGCAGCCGCACAGCTCGCGGTCGGCGGCCTCGGAGCGTTCGCTCTCGGCGCGCTGCAGCTCGTCGGCCAGTGCTGTGAGCCGCGCGCCCGCGAACGTGGTGTGCCGGTGACGGTCGACGATCGCGTTGCGCAGCACGCGGTAGAACCACGCGCGCGCCGACTCGTCCGCGCGCAGCTCACCGCCGCGCTCGAGGCCCTTGACGAACGCGTCCTGCACGAGGTCCTCGGCCAGCGCGCGGTTGCCGACGCGGCGCTCGACGAAGTTGATGAACTCGCGGTGGCTGGCGACGAGCTCGTGCATCACCGCTTCGGGCAGCCCGGTCGAGCCGGAATCGTCGTGGTGGTCGTGGCAGCTCATCGCGCGATCTCAGCGCGGGCTGGCATACACGGGCGACGGACCGGTGCCAAGCCCGGCGAACGCAGGGACGCAGGGCGGTCTCGGGGCCTTCTGTAAGGCGCGCGGGATCGCTGCGTCCGCAGGCTTGCCAGACCGGATCCCGGCCCGGCATCGACCCGAGCTTCAACCCAGTCTCCAACATGGTTGCCCGCACCGTCCTGTTCGTCCTTTCCGCCATCGCGGCCGCTGCCGGCGCAGTCGGCACGTCCACCCTTCTCCCGGGTCACGAGTCGAAGTCTCGCCCGGCGACGACCGGCTCTGCGCCGGCGCTGTCTGGCGTCCGCGTGATGCCCGCGGAGCAGCGGCTGGTCGCCCCGACGGCCGACTTCACGGCCCGCCTCGAGGCGGCCGAGAGCGTCGAGGTGCGGCCGCGCGTCAGTGGCCACCTCGTCGAGGTCCGGTTCCGGGCCGGCCAGCGTGTCGCGCAGGGTGACGTGCTGTTCGTCGTCGACCCGCGCTGGCAACGAGCAGAAGTGGCGCGCACGACGGCCGAGCTCGAGCAGGCGAACGCGCGCGTCGTGACCGCGACCCGTGAGCACGAACGTGCCGAGGCGCTGCTGAGCAAGCTCGCGATCTCGAGAGAGGAGGCCGAGCGGCGGCACGCTGCGATGCTCGAAGCCAGGGCCGCGGTCTCGGTCGGCGAAGCGGCGGTGCAGGTGGCCCGCCTCGAGCTCGCGGAGACCGAGGTCAAAGCACCTATCGCGGGCCACATCAGCCGGGCTCTCGTGACCGTCGGCAACTACGTGTCTGGCGCGCCCGGGACCAACACGGTGCTCGCCACGATCCTGAGCACGGAGGTGCACGCCTACGTGCACGTCGACGAAGCGGCGTTCCTCGCGTTGCGCAGGCTGCAGCAGGCCGCACCTGGAGCTCCCCTGCCGCTTGCCTTCGCGCTGGGCGGCGAGACCGGCTTCCCGCGGCGAGGCACGCTCGAGTCGTTCGACAACCGCGTCGACGGCTCGTCGGGCAACCTGCTGCTGCGCGCGATCCTCCCGAACCCGGACGGCGAGCTGGTGCCGGGGCTGTTCGGGCGCGTGCGGATCGCGACGGGCGAGGCGCAGCCGTCGGTGCTGGTGCCGGAGCGGGCGCTGGGCACGGACCAGGGCCAGCGGTTCGTGCTGGTCGTCGACGACGCCGGCGTCGTCCAGTACCGAGCCGTGAAGCCTGGCTTCACGACGGACGACGGCCAGCGCGTCGTCACCAAGGGTCTGCAGGCTGGAGAACGCGTCGTCGTCGACAGCCTGCACTTCGTGCGCCCCGGCATGCGCGTCACACCGCAGGTCGCTGGGGCACCGACCAACTGATTCGCACCGATGCAACCTCTCGCACAAGAGCCACGACCATGAGCTTCTCGCACTTCTTCATCACGCGGCCGATCTTCGCCGGCGTCCTCTCGATCGTGATGTTCCTGATCGGACTCATCGCGATGTTCAAGCTGCCGATCAGCGAGTACCCCGAAGTCGTGCCGCCGACTGTCGTCGTGCGCGCCGTCTACCCGGGCGCGAACCCGCAGACGATCGCCGCGACCGTCGCGGCGCCGCTCGAGCAGCAGATCAACGGAGTCGAGAGCTCCCTCTACATGCAGTCGCAGTCGACTGCGGACGGCGTGATGACGCTGACGGTG
Organism: Planctomycetota bacterium; assembly: GCA_036376355.1. Classification (GTDB taxonomy): domain Bacteria; phylum Planctomycetota; class UBA1135; order UBA1135; family UBA2386; genus DASVAL01. The sequence goes on along the minus strand of DASVAL010000023.1, from coordinate 58,538 downwards.
ACCTTCAAGCTCGGCACCGACGTCGACCAGGCGCAGATTCTCGTGCAGAACCGCGTGTCGCAGGCGCTGCCGATGCTGCCCGAAGAGGTGCGGCGCATCGGCGTCACGACGACGAAGCAGTCGCCCGACCTCACGATGGTCGTGCACCTGGTCTCTCCGGACGGCCGCTACGACGACGTCTACGTGCGCAACTACGCGACGCTGCAGGTCAGGGATGTGCTGGCCCGCATCGACGGGGTCGGCCAGGTACAGGTCTTCGGCAGCGGCGACTACGCGATGCGCGTCTGGCTCGACCCCGAGAAGGTCGCTGCCCGCAACCTGACCGCCGGCGACGTCGTCGCGGCGATCCGCGAGCAGAACGTGCAGGTCGCTGCGGGCGCGGTCGGCCAGCAGCCGCTGCCGGACCGCGTCGACACGGAGCTGCTGATCCAGACCAAGGGCCGCCTCGTCAGCGAGCAGGAGTTCGGCGACATCGTCGTGCGCGCAGGCAGCGCCGCGGACACGGTGTTCCTGCGCGACCTGGCCCGCATCGAGCTCGGTGCCGGCAGCTACGCGTTGCGCTCGCTGCTGAACAACAAGGATGCGGTCGCGCTGCCGATCTTCCAGCTGCCCGGCAGCAACGCGCTGCAGGTGTCGCAGCGCGTGCGCGCGAAGATGGAGGAGCTCGCGCAGTCGTTCCCGCAGGGCCTCGAGTACGCGGTCGTCTACGACCCCACGGTGTTCGTCGAGCACTCGATCCGCGCCGTCGTGATCACGCTGTTCGAGGCGATCGGTCTCGTCGTGCTGGTCGTGCTGTTGTTCCTGCAGACCTGGCGCGCCGGCATCATCCCGCTGGCCGCGGTGCCGGTGTCGTTGGTCGGCACGTTCGCGGTCATGCACGCGTTCGGCTTCGGCATCAACGCGCTGTCGTTGTTCGGCCTCGTGCTCGCGATCGGCATCGTCGTCGACGACGCGATCGTCGTGGTCGAGAACGTCGAACGGAACCTGCGCGCCGGGCTGTCGCCGATCGAAGCCACGAAGAAGGCGATGACGGAGGTCACCGGGCCGATCGTCGCGACCGCGCTCGTCTTGTGCGCCGTGTTCGTGCCGACCGCGTTCATCAGCGGCCTGACCGGCCAGTTCTACAAGCAGTTCGCGATCACGATCGCGATCTCGACCGTGATCAGCGCGTTCAACTCGCTGACGCTGTCGCCGGCGCTGTCTGCGGTGCTGCTGCGCGGCCACGATGCGCGCCCCGACCTGCTGACACGGGTGATGAACCGGCTGGGCGGGTGGTTCTTCCGGCCGTTCAACCGGTTCTTCGAGTGGTCGTCGCGCAAGTACGCGGGCGGCGTCGAACGCACGATCCGGCGCAGCGCGATCGCGCTGCTGGTCTACGTCGGGCTCGCGGGCCTCACGTGGGTCGGCTTCCAGCAGACTCCGACCGGCTTCGTGCCGACGCAGGACAAGCAGTACCTGGTCGCGATCGCGCAGCTGCCCGACGCGTCGTCGCTCGACCGCACCGACGCCGTCATCCGCAAGATGACCGACATCGCGCTGCAACACCCCGGCGTCGTCTCGAGCGTGGCGTTCCCGGGCCTCTCGATCAACGGCTTCGTGAACGCCGCGAACGCGGGCGTGATCTTCATCGGCTTGAAGCCGTTCGAGCAGCGCACGACGCCGGAGCTCGGCGGGCTCGCGATCGCCGGCGCGCTGCAGCAGCAGTTCGCGACGATCCAGGACGGCCTCGTGCTCGTGTTCCCGCCGCCGGCCGTGCAGGGGCTCGGCACGATCGGCGGCTTCAAGCTCTACGTCGAGGACCGCGCCGATCAGGGCTACGACGCGCTCTACCGCGCGACCTGGAACCTGATCGGGAAGGCCGCGCAGCAGCCGACGTTCGCACAGCGCGGCATGTTCTCGGGCTTCCAGGTCAACGTGCCGCAGCTGCAGGTCGAGGTCGACCGGCTCAAGGCCAAGCAGCAGGGTGTGCCGCTGACCGGCGTGTTCGAGTCGATGCAGGTGTTCCTCGGTTCGCTCTACGTCAACGACTTCAATCGCTTCGGCCGCACCTACCAGGTCGTGGCCCAGGCCGACGCGCCGTTCCGCGACCGGCCTGACGACATCCTGCGCCTGCAGACGCGCAACGCGCAGGGCGAGATGGTGCCGCTCGCGTCTTTCGTGACGCTGAAGGACGGCTTCGGTCCCGATCGCGTGACGCGCTACAACGGTCATCCCGCGGCGGAGATCCACGGCGCGCCGGGCGCCGGGTTCAGCACGGGCCAGGCGGAGGCCGCGATGCACGAACTCGCGCGGGCCGAGCTGCCGAAGGGCATGGACTTCGAGTGGACCGAGTTGACCTTCCAGCGGATCCTCGCCGGCGACACCTCGGTCTACGTGTTCCCGCTCTGCATCCTGCTCGTGTTCCTCGTGCTGGCCGCGCAGTACGAGAGCTTCCGGCTGCCGTTGGCCGTGATCCTGATCGTGCCGCTGACGCTGCTGTCGGCGCTCGCGGGCGTGTGGCTCGTGGGCAGCGACAACAACGTGTTCACGCAGATCGGCCTGATCGTGCTGATCGGGCTGGCCGCGAAGAATGCGATCCTGATCGTCGAGTTCGCGAAGGTGAAGGTCGAGCAGGGCCTCTCGCCGCGCGCGGCCGCGGTCGAGGCCGCGCGGCTGCGGCTGCGCCCGATCCTGATGACGAGCATCGCGTTCATCGCCGGCGTGTTCCCGTTGGTCGTCAGCACCGGTGCTGGCGCCGAGATGCGGCGCGCGATGGGCATCGCCGTGTTCGCGGGCATGATCGGCGTGACGCTCTTCGGCCTGTTCCTGACGCCGGTGTTCTTCGCCGTGTTGCAGCAGCTCGGGCGTCGCCGCGCTGCGCCCGAGCCGGCGCCCGAGCAGGCGCCCGCGCTTGCGACGCCGCCGGCCGCGCAGCCCGCCCATTGAGCCGGGCTGCGGCTCGACCCGCGTCACTGCACGACGACGGTGCGCGAGTTGCTGAAGTGTCCGAGGCCCACGGGGACGTTCGGTCCCACGAGGTTCTGGAACCGGATCGTCGCGCCCGACAGCGCCGGGATCGCGGGGATCGGCAGCGTCACCTCGAAGGTCGTGGGCCAGGCGAGAACCACGAACATCAACGCCGGCGGCCAGATCTCGAGCTGCCCACCGAACGGCGGCAGCGCGACCGCGACCTGGTCGATGCCCCACGCCCCGAGCAGCATGTCGGTCGGGCTCTGATGACTCGACAGCACGATGTTGCCGCCTGGCAGGTGGGTGCCGCTCGTGTGCAGCGCGGGCGTGTACGCGAAGGCGAGCGGCAGCGTGACCTGGCCCAGCGAGTTGGACACGGCGACGTCGACGAGGCCGGGGCCTCGCACCGGCACGACGCAGGTCAGCGTCTGGTCGTCGACGATCGTGACGTTGCTCGCCGGCGTGCCGCCGAAGAGCACCTGCAGGCCGGTGCCGAGCGTGAAGCCGGAGCCGTTGACCGTCACGGTCACCGGCGGCGCCGTGTAGTGCGTGCTCACGGGCGCGAGTTGCGTCGGCGTCGGCAACGCATCGAAGCCGATCGCTGTCAGCACGCCGCTGTTCGACGCGATGTAGAGCGCGCCTGCGCCGAGCGAGATCTGGCCGGAGCGTTGGATGTTCCACACCGATTGGTGCGTGTCCAGGTCGATCACGTAGGTCCTCGTCGACGAGCGCACGATCGCGTGCTGCTGCGTGACGACGATGGCGCCCGTGAGCTGGCTCGCCGGATCGCTCCAGGCCCACAGGCTCGCGCCGCTGTCCTGATCGCGCGCGACCAGCGCGCCGCCGGCGATCGCGTAGACGACGTCGTCGTGCACGGCCGGTTGCCCCGAGTAGCCCGGGCCGAGCGTCCACGCGACCGTGTGCGTCAGCAGGTCGAACCGCACGAGCCGACCGCTGTGCACGATGAACGCGTCGTTGTGGCCGCCGAGCACCGGTGCGAGGTCCATCGACCAGCCGGCCCAGCTGAAGCCGGGATCGTCGATGCTGTAGAGCACGGCGCCGGTCGCCGTGTTGCACGCGTACAGGTCGCCGCCGACGTACGCGTAGGCGACGTTGCCCTCGACCGCCGGCGTCCACTCGTCGTACTGCGGCAGGCCCTGCTGGAACCACAGCTGCTGGCCGCTGACCGCGTTGAACGCGTACATGCCGCCGTAGTAGCCGCCGTTCACGTACGCGACGCCGTTCACGATCGTCGGCGCGAGATAGTTCTCCCACTGCGCGGAATGCGGCGCCTGGAACACGAGCGCACCGGTGTTCGCGTTGTAGCAGCGCAGGAACGTGTCGTTCCCGTGGTTGCCGGTCTGCACGTAGACGCGGCCGCCGTCGTAGGCCGGCGGGTTGACCGAGAAGGCGGTCGGGAACGCGATGCTCCACAGCTGCGAGCCCGTCGACGCATCGAGCACGAACAACGTGCGGTTCGGACCCGAAGCAAACACCTTGCCGTCCGCGACGGCGACCTGGTTCAGCATGCCCGGGCCGACGGTGACCTCCCATCTTGGAACGAACGTCGCCGGATGCAGCGTCGCTGCGTACGAGCCATCGTGGCGCGCGTTCCCCTGGAACGTCGGCCATGGAATCTGCGCCGCGGCGGCGGCGGGGAGCAGTGCGAACGAAAGCAGATGGGAAGCGCGCATCGATGAGTCTCCTTTTCGAATGGCGGGTTGCGATCGCCGGCAGGGGGAGTGACGGCGTGCAGAGGCACAACCTGCGCCGCTGCTCGCGCAGGCTGTGAGGATGTTGGACGCGGTGGCCCGGTGCGCCGGGCCAGTTCGAGTCGAGAGAGTCGCTACGCAGGGCAGAGGCCGATCAGGCACTTTTTTCGCCGGCTCCGCGCGAGGTCAGAACACGTGCCGCCGCGGCACCTGACCGGACGCTCAGCGCTTGCCGCGCACGGCGCGGATCGCGGCGACGATCCGGATGGTCGACCAGCCGAAGGGCTCGGATGTATCGAGCTGTGCGATCAGGTGCGGCAGAGCCGCACTGGCGCGCGGGCCGAACTCGGCGAGCGCTTCGACCGCCGCGCCTCGCCGGCCGTCCGCCGCGGCCAGCACTTCGATCGCGAGCGCGACGCTGGCAGAATCCTCGGCTTCCGGGAACCGCGGCAGCGCACGGAGCGCCTGGCCGGCGAGCTCGCCGTTGTCGCTGCGGACGAGGCCGCGCAGCCATTGCGCCAGCTTCGCGGTCTCGGGCAGCGCGGCCAGCATCGGCTCGCGCGGCGTCGCGGCGACGAGCTCGGGCAGCGGATGGTAGGCGCAGAGCGGGGGAACCAGCTCGCGGATGCGCGCCGCGACTCCGAGGAAGCGGGCCTGGAAGTCCGGGTGCGCGGCGAGCGCCTGCAGCTCACGCACCAGCGTGGGTGGCAGCGGAGTGTCCTGCGCGAACGCGTCCCGCAGCGGCCGCTCGAACCTCCGCCACGGAGCGGGCGGCTTTCCTTCCGCTGCGATCTGCTCGCGGATGCGCGCGGCGGCCTTCGCGCTCATCTCCGGCGACGTCACGAGCGCCTTCGCCGTGTCGTCTAGAGGATCGAACGTGGCCTGGTCGAACACGGCCAGCAGCAGCGGTTCGGCGGGCGGCCCCATTCTCGTTGCCGCGAGGCGCAGGTGCGTTCGCACGTAGTCGTCGGTCGCCGCTGCAAGGCATCGCTCGATCTGCGGCAACGCGGTCCGCGCGGCCGGCGGGCCGAGGGCCTGGATCGCGTAGCACGCCCAGACGATGCAGTCCCGGTCCGGGTCGTCGAGGAGGGGCAGCACGTGCGGCAGCGCCGGCAGCGCGGCAGGCCCCATCGCGGCCAGCACGCTCAACGCCTCGCGGCGCACGCGCGGTCCATGGGTCAGCAGGTTCATCACGAACCCGAGCTCGCCCGCGGTTGCGCTGCCCATGCCGCGCAGCACCATCACCGCGCGGGGCTGCGCGTCGCCCTCGCGGGGCCAATCCTCGCGCCATGCCTCGAGCAGCGCCGGCAGGGCCTTCGCGGGCGGAATGCGCGCCAGGGCTCTGCCGCACTGCCACACCAGGCCTTCATCCCCGTGCAGCGCGAGCACGGCGAGGTCGTCTGCAGCGTCCGCCGCCCCGGGGCCGAGCGCCGCGAGGGCCGCGATCGCGGCGTGGACGCGGTTCGCATCGGCTTCGCGCAGTTGCTGCAGAAGCGATTCGCTCGCAGCGGCCGCGCGTGAGCCGAGCTTCTCGAGGCACTGCAGCACGGACTTCATGAAGCGTGGGTCCTGCACGCATTCGGCGACCGCGCGCGCGGCGGATGCCGGGATCTCGGCCGCGGCCGGCAGCGCCGCGATCGCACCGAGCTGGATCGTCGCGCGCGGGTCGCCGACCCACGGCGCGACCGCGGCGGCCGGCAGCTTCGCACGGCCGCTGCGCTGCCACGCGAGCGACGCCGCGAGCCGAAGATGCGGGTCGTCGTCGGCGAGGAACGCGTTCAGCGGGTCGGGTTCGCCGGCCGCGGCGAGCGCGAATCCGACGCGCCAGCGTTCGGCTGGCTGCACGTCCGTGAGCAGCTTGGCGAGGCGAGGTGCCGCGGCGCCAGCGTCGGCGCCGAACGCTGCGATCGTCGCGAGCGCTGGCCAGCGAGCGGGACCGGCCTCGGCGAGGCGCAGCAACGGATCGAGCAGCGCACCTTCGGCCCACGCCTTGCCCGGCTTGCGCAGCAGGGCACCGAGCTCGGCGACGACGTCCGCGTCGGCGCCCGCTTCGCGCAGCGCCGGCAGTTCGAGCTCGAGAGCCCGCGTGATGCGAGTCGGCACGGGGTCGATGCGCCACAACGCCGCGAGTGCCGTGGCGACGACGCCGGCATCATGGTCGTGCAGCACGAGCTGCAGCAGCGGTTCGACGGCGCTGTCGAGCTGCTTGCCGCCGAACCACTGTTCCGCGGCAGCGCCGAGCCCGTCGGCGCCTTCGCGGCGGACCGAGGCGTTGTCGCTCGCGAGCAGCTCGAGCAGCTGCGGCACGGGGCTCGGCGGAGGCTCGGGCGGGACCTGACCCGCAGCGAACGCGGCGAGCGTGCAGGCGACGGCGGCCGCTCTCGGGTGCGCAAGCTTCACGGTGACACCGCCAGCAGTTCGTCGCGCGCGCCGAGCCAGCGCGCGAGCGGCCGCGGCTCGAGCAGCGCGAGCCGTTCGCCGCGGCGCCCGCTGCGCAGAAACCACTGCCGCTGGATGCGCGGCACGGGCGGCAGCGGCACGCGGAGTTCGGACAGGTAGAGCACGCGCTCGCTGCGGCCGCCGGCGCCGAGCAGCACCGCGCGCGGCTCGTTCCGCGTGTAGACCTGCATCGCGAACGGCGCGTCGACGGCGCCGGCGTGGAAGCCGAGCGGCAGCAGCACGAACGCAACCGCCGCGATCCGTGGGACGCGAGTGCCGGGCACCGGCCACGCCGGCACGGGTGCCGCGCGCAGCAGCAGCGGGGCTGCGACCGCGAGCGCTGCGTTCCACGCCCAGACGGCGGCGTTCGCACCGCGCGCGACGAGGAACGCGAGGATGCCGAGGTGCAGCAGTGCCGCGGCCAACGCGGCGCGCGTTCGCCAGCGACTCGTGCACGCCGCGACCGCGAGCAGCAGCTCGGCGAGGCCCAGCGCGACCGCGACGGCGATGCCTGCCGCCGTGGGTTCACCGGCGTCGCTGCCGAGCAGCCAGGCGCCGCCGTGGCCGAGGAAGCCGGGGCTCGTCAACTTGCCGAGCCCCGACCAGAACCACAGTGCGATGAGATGCAGTGCACCGACGGCAACAGCGCCGCGGTGCGGCGCCGCGGCCCAGAGCAGGATCGCGAACGACACGAACGGCGCCTGCTCGCGCGTCTGGTCCGCGAGCATCGCGAGCGCGAGCACGACCGTGTGCAGCAGCGCACCGAGGGTCGGCCAGCGCAGCGCGAGCGCGAGGCACGCGAGCAGCGGCGCAGCGAAGTCGAGCGGCGGCAGCTCGCAGAGAGGCAACAGCGGCGGCGTCTCGCGCACTTGCCAGAGCGGCCACGTGACGGCGATCGTCGTCGCCTCGGCAGCCACGACGACGAGGCGGAGCCGGAGCTGCGGCGTCATGCCGGAAGCGTAGGCGAGGTGCACGCCTGGGGTCAGGCGTCGCGTGCGGATCCTCGCACACGAGTGCGCTAGCGCTCGACGGCGCTTCGACGCGGACAGGCACCTCCGGACCACCCGTGTGCTGTTGCCGCGGGCGTGCGCTGCGCTAGTTCTCTCCCGCCATGAAGCCCTCACGCCGCTTCGCTCCGAAACACTTCCTGCTCGCCCTGCCGTTGTTGGCGCCGCCGCTGGCCGCGCAGTCGACGTTCGCCGAACTGCAGCGGCGCCACCTGCCCGCGCCGGTGCCGAACGTCGGCGCGCTGGCAACGATCGACATCGAGGGCGACGGCGACGTCGACCTGCTGGTCGGCAACGCGTCGGGCCCGTCCGCGATCTGGCGCAACGACGGCAAGGGCCGCTTCACGGACAACGGCAGCCCAGGCGGCCTGGCCGTCAATGCCAACACCGCGGCGTTCGCCGTCGGCGACGTCAACGGCGACGGCCAACAGGACCTGGCCTGGGCGACGTACTTCGGCGGCTTGAGCCTGCTGCTCGGCGGCGGCGGCGCGTTGTGGCCAGCGCCGGCTGGCTACTTACCGCAGACGTTTGCCTTCGTCGGTGCGGTTTGCATGTTCGACGCCGACGGCGACGGCGATCTCGACCTCGTGTTCGGAGAGGCCGGCGGGATCGCCACGAGCAACCGGCTGTTGCTCAACAACGGCGCGGGCGTGTTCACCGACGCCCCGTCGTGGCTCGGGATCAGCAGTCCCGGTGCGCTCCAGTTCGTGCCTTTCGATTGCGATGGCGACGGCGATCGCGACCTGCTGCTCGTGTCGTGGAACGGACCGCCGCAGCTGATGCGCAACACGGGCACCTCGTTCCTGGCGTCCCCCCTGCTCGCGTCGGTGATCACGGGTGTGTGCGCGACCGCCGGCGACGTCGATGGCGATGGCGACGCCGACCTCGTGATCGGCAACATGGGGTCGGCACCGGCGCTGCGCCAGGACCGCTTGCTGCTGAACAACGGCCAAGGCGTCTTCACCGACGTGACCGCGACCGCGATGCCGTCGCTCGACAACTGGACGTCCGCCGTGCACCTCGTCGACATCGACGGCGACGGCGATCGCGACCTGCTCGTGACGCATTCACAGCCGATGCTCGTGGGCAACCGGCTCGGGCACTCGCTGCTGCGGAACGACGGCACCGGCACCTTCAGCGACGCCTCGGCGACGCTGCCGGACAACGACCTCGTCGGCCACGTGTCGGTGGTCTTCGACGTCGACGGCGACGGTGACAGCGACTACCTGTTCGCGGGCGGCCACGCGCAGCAGCTGTACTGGAACGACCACGGCCAGCTGTTCGACGCGGCCGGTCCGACGCTGCCGGCGCGCGTCTGCGTGACCGAAGCGATCGCCGCCGGCGATCTCGACGCCGACGGCCTGCCGGAGCTGATCGTCGGCGGCTGGAACTTCTCGCTCATCGGCGGCCGCACGTCGGTGCTGTGGAACGACGGTACGGGCCACGTCGACGAGATCGCGACGAACCCGGTCTGGCCGAACGGCATCTATGCCGGCGCCGCGCTCGGCGACATCGACGGCGATGGGGACGCGGACCTGGTGTTCGGGCTCGACCAGCCGGGGCAGAACCGCGTCTACCGCAACGACGGCAACCGCGTGCTCACGGACGTCACGTCGACCGCGTTGCCTTCGCTGTTGGACTTCACGCGCGCGGTGCGGTTGTTCGACGCCGACGGCGACGGCGACCGCGACCTGCTGTTCGGCAATACCGACAACAGCCGGCTGCTGCTGAACAACGGTCTCGGCACGTTCACCGAGGTCACCTCGACGGCGCTGCCGCCGAGCAGCGGCACGCGCGACGTCGCGGTCGGCGACGTCGACGGCGACGGCGACCTGGACGTCGTGCGCGCGACGGACACCGGCCCGAACGAGCTGTGGCGCAACAGCGGCGGGGTGTTCCAGGTCGCGAGCGGCAGCCTGCCGTCGATCGTGCAGGCGACCGAGGCCGTGGCGCTCGCGGACCTCGACGGCGACCTGGACCTCGACCTGATCGTCGGCAACCGCCCGGACGGCCCGCTCGATCCGCGCAGCTGGATCCTGTGGAACGACGGCGCCGGCGCGTTCCTGTCGCCGCCGGTGGCGCTCGGCAGCAGCGACGTGCGTGCGATCGCGGTCGGCGACATCGAGGGCGACGGCGACGTCGACTTCGTGCTCGGCGGCGACGGCGCGGCGCCTCGGCTGTTCGAGAACCAGGGCGGCTTCTTCGTGAGCCAGGCGAGCGCGATGCCGGCCGATCCGCGGCAGACGACGCGGCTGCTGCTGGTCGACATCGACGGCGACGGCGACCTCGATCTGTTCGAGGGCGACTTCGTCCGCAACCGCGTGCTGCTGAACCTGCACCGCCAGCTGCAGAGCCGGCACGTTTTCGTGCCGGGCTCGACCGTGTCCCTCGAAGCGTTCGTCGCCGCCGGCGCGCCGGGGGCGCTGCCCCTGGCGGCGGTGTTCCTCGGCCTGCGGGGGACGCCGGTCGCGACGCCGTTCGGCGTCGCGCGCCTCGACCTGACGACGCTCGTGCCCGTCGGATTCGGCGCCGTGATCGCGCCGCAGACGAGCGTCGCCCTGTCGGTGTTCGTGCCCACGAACCCCGGTCTCGTCGGCGTCGAGATCGGCGCGCAACTGCTCGCGCTGCACGACGCGAGTTCGTGGAGACTGTCCTGCCTCGTCGCCGAGACCGTGCGGCAGTAACCGCCGGCTGCAACACGCAGGCACGGCGCGTAGAGTGCGGCGATGCGCACCCTCGCCCTCGTCCTCGGTGTCGCCGGCCTGGCCGTTGCCCAAGCGCCGGAGAAGCGCATCGTCGGCTACTACACGTCCTGGTCGATCTACGCGCGCAACTACCTCGCGAACCAGATCCCCGCGGCGCAGGTCACACACATCAACTACGCGTTCGCGAACCTGCAGAACGGCCTCATCGCGCTCGGCGACTATTACGCCGATGTCGACCGCTTCTATCCGGGCGACTGCTGGGGCACGGGCTGCCGGCGCGGCAACTTCCACCAGCTCGAGATCCTCAAGCAGAACCACCCGGGCCTGCGCACGCTGATTTCGATCGGCGGCTGGACGTGGTCGGGCGGGTTCAGCGACGCGGTGCTGACGCCGGCCTCGCGCGCGGCGTTCGCGGCGTCGATCGTGAGCTTCGTCGACCAGTACTTCTTCGACGGCGCCGACATCGACTGGGAGTACCCGGTCGGCGGCGGCCTGCCGTCGAACCCGACGCGGCCGCAGGACAAGCAGAACTACACTCTGTTCCTGCAGGAGCTGCGGCAGCAGTTCACGGCTCGCAGCCTGATCACCGGCAAGCAGTACCTGCTGACGATCGCGGCACCCGCGAACCCGGCGATCATCGCGCACTACGAGGTCGACCTGATCTGGCCCGTGCTCGACTGGATCAACGTGATGACCTACGACTTCCACGGGCCGTGGGGTGATCCGGTCACCGGCATGAACTCGCCGCTGATCGGCGACGGGCAGGACCCGACGCCGGAGCCGGCGCGTTCGCAGTTCAACACGACGCGCGCGATCGACAACTACGTGGCACTCGGCGTGCCGCGGCACAAGCTGCAGACCGGCGTGCCGTTCTACGGCCGCGGCTTCGGCGGCGTCAGCCAGGGTCCGAACTTCGGGCTCTACCAGTCCTACACCGGGCCGTCGTCGCCGGGCACGTGGGAGAACGGCGTCTACGACTGGACGCACCTGCGCAACTCGTACGTGAACCTGAACGGCTACTCCTCGCACTGGATGGATCTGCAGCGTGTGCCGTGGCTCTACAGCCCGACTGCGAGCACGTTCATCAGCTACGACGATCCGCGCTCGGTCAGCGAGAAGGTGTGGTTCGTGCAGGCGGCCGATCTCGGCGGCGCGATGTTCTGGGAGTTCTCGTGCGACCGGCAGAACGATCTGCTCGGGCCGATGCACACGTGGCTGCGGCAGCGGCCGGCACTGCGCACGCCGCTGCGCCAGCTGTCGCTGACGCAGCCGGCGGCGCTGCCGCTGTCGCTGGTCGGCGGCAGCGCGCGCGCGAGCCGGCCGTACATGCTGTTCGGCACGTTCGCCGATTCGTGGCCCGGCGTGCTCGTCGTGCCCGGCAGCCCGGTGCTGCCGCTGAATCCCGACTGGCTCGTCGGCCTGTTCACGAGTCCACCGGCACCGCTCTTCCAGCAGACGATCGGCGTGCTCGACGGCGGCGGCAGTGCGTCGGCCGCGATCGACCTGTCGCCGATCGCGCCGCTGCCGGCCGTGATGCTCGGCATGCGGCTGTCGCTCGCGGCGTGGGTGTTCGACGGCGCGGCCGCGATCAGCGGCGAGCCGACCAACGCCGCGCACGTCGTGTTCGTCCCCTGACGCTCGACTTGCCGACGCTTGACCTTTGTCGCGTCGTCTGCGACGACGGCGGCGATGCAGAACCCCTCCCAATCGCTGCCACCGCAGGTCCAGCTGTTCCAGATGATCACGGGCTTCGCCGTGAGCCAGGCGATCTTCGTCGCCGCGAAGCTGAACGTCGCCGAGCGCGTCGCCGCCGGCGCGGTGGGCGTCGAGCAACTCGCGCGCGAAGTCGGCGCCGATCCCGACGCGCTCTATCGGCTGCTGCGCGCGCTCGCGAGCGTCGGCGTGTTCACGGAGGCGGCTCCGCGGCGCTTCGGCAACACGCCGTTGAGCGAGTGCTTGCGCCGTGGTGTGCCGGGCTCGCAGCACGCGGGTGCGCTGATGATCAGCGACCTCTGCTACCCGTCGTTCGGCGAGCTGCGCAAGTCCGTCGAGACCGGTCGGCCTGCCTTCGACACGGTCTTCGGTGCGCCGATCTTCGACTATCTCGCCAGACACCCCGAGCAAGGACGCGGCTTCGACGACGCGATGGCCTCGATCCACGGTCCGGAGACGGCGGCGATGATCGCGGCCTACGGCTTCGGCCGCTTCAAGACGATCGTCGACGTCGGCGGTGGCAATGGTTCGACGCTGATCGAGATCCTCGCGAGCGCGCCGCAGGCTCGCGGCATCGTGTTCGACCTGCCCAGCGTCGTCGAGCGTACGACGCCGGCAATCCGCGCGGCCGGGCTCGAAGGCCGATGCCGCGCCGAAGCGGGCAGCTTCTTCGAGTCCGTGCCGAAGGGAGCGGACGCCTGCATCCTGCGCCACATCATCCACGACTGGGACGACGAGAAGAGCATCCTGATCCTGCGCCGCTGCCGCGAGGCGATGGCTCCCGGCGGCAAGGTGCTCGTCGTCGAGGGTGTCGTGCCGGCCGGCGACGAACCGCACCCGAGCAAGTGGCTCGACATCATCATGCTGAACGTGCCCGGCGGCCGCGAACGCACGCGCACCGAGTACGAGGCCCTGCTGGCTGCCGCTGGGCTGCGGCTCGAGCGCATCGTCGCGACGCGTTCGCCGGTCAGCGTGTTGGAAGCCGTGGCGCGGTGACGGGGCGCGTGAGCGCCCGCAGCAGGATCACAAGCCGATCCAGAGCGTCATCGCGTTCATCGGCACGAACGTCGGCGAGCCGCCGATCAGGTCGAGACGCAAAGCCTGGAGCGCCAGCGTCGTGCCGATCCACGACGGCGCCGAAGGGATCGCCAGCGAGTAGCTCGTCGTGCCCGTCATCGCGAACAGCCCCTGCGAGGGATCCAGCAGCAGCTCGCCGCCGAACAGCGGCACCGGAGGAGTCAGCAGGCCGGCCGGCGCGAAGAAGACCGCGGTCAGCACGGTGTCCGGCGTGTTCCACACGTTGCCCTGCCAGACGCCGCCGAGCGTGGGCGCCGCGAGAGTGCCGAACCCCGCCGGGTTGATGTTGCTGCCGTTGTACGGATGCCAGGCAGCGCCGCTGACCGCGTTGAACGCGAGCGAGTCGAGACGGAAGTCGCCGACGAAGTCGATCTGCACCTCGTCCATCCCCTCTTCCGCGAAGCCGAAGAAGTTGTTCGGTGACGTCTCGTTCCACAGGATCGTGAACGAGCCGACCGTGTTGCCCTGGAGCTTCGCGCGGATCGTCGTCGGCGCCCCCGTGCCGATCTGGTGATAGACGAAGCTGATGTCGGAGATCATCTGCGCGAACTGGATGCGCAGCGTGTTGGGCGGGCCGCTGGTCGCGTCGTTGCCGAGGTAGCCGCCGGCGACGTTGTTGTTGGGGACGGGCGTCGTGAAGTAGGCCGCGTGCGAGAACGTCAGGCCGGCGACCTGCGTCGTGAACGGCGTGCCGTTCGCGAAGTCGCCGTTGCCGAAGTCGAGGAGGCGGCCCGCGGACGACAGCCCCGAGAACTCGGCGATGAGTGCCTGCGCGGATGCCGGGGCGAGCGGGGCGACGAGGGCGAGGAGCAACGCGGCGGGAAGGCGCATGGGATTCGGGTGGTGAGGCGGAAGGGCGTTGGGGACGGACGTTGGGTTTGGCGATGCCGTCGCCGGCCATTACAGAAAGACCGCCGCGAGCGGGGCCACCTCTCTCGCACGGGCCGACCGTGCGTTCGTTTTCCGCTTGGTTCGGTGGTCCGCGCCGCGGCGGTGGGAGTTACTGGGTGCCGATGCGCAGGTCGAGCGCGTTCGACGAGCGCATGCCCGCGAGGTTGGCGAGCGTATCGCCGAAGATCGCCGACTGACTGCCGACGTGCAGCCCCGACAGCGCCGGGACGTTGGGCACGGCGAACAGCGTGCTGAACGCGCCGCCCGACGGCAGGTGCACGCTGAGCACGTCGAGGTTGACGCTCACGAGGCAGTTCGGCATTCCGATCGCCGACAGCTCGACGCCGGGGTTGAACAGCGTGAGGCTCAGGATGTTCGCGCCGAGCAGCCCCGCTCCGGTGTGCGTCGTGTTCAGGCTGATCGACGTGCCGGTGATGGGCCGCGCCGACGCGGCGAGGCGCAGGGCCCGCTCGTCGGGGCCGCAGAGAAAGAAGTTCGCCAGCGACGCCGAGATGTCGCGGTTGCCGGGATCGAGCGCAGGGCCGCCGATCTTGAAGCCGACCATGTGGTCGGAGAGATCCTGGATGTCGACCCAGTGCACGTGCACGTTGCCGGTCGCGCGGTCGAACTGGATCTGGAACGTGTTCGGGCTCTGGCCCGCGAAGCTGAAGACGCCGTCCCAGGTCACGCACGAGAGCGTGCCGATCTGCTCGTACTTCACGGTGCCAGAGCCGAGACCCATCGGGTTGTAGTCGTGCCAGTCGGCGGCCCAGGTCGTGTGCGTGAAGCCGAGGAAGCCGGCGATCGTCGGGTCGTTGCTCGGGCCGCCGTTGGGGCCCGTGGAGACGAAGCCGTTCGAGCAGACGCTGAGGCTGTTCGTCGTGCCGCCGGGGTGCGGCAGCGGGCTGTTCAGCGGCACCGTGACCTCGTTGTCGTCGGCGAGAGTCAGCGTCTGCGCTGCGCCGCCTGGCGCGATCCAGGTCGTCTGCGCCGGCACGCAGACGTAGCCGTCCGGGCCGTTGACCAGCATCGACATGCCCGAGCCGCTGAGGTCGAACGGTGCGCTGTCGAAGAGCTCGTAGACGGAGTGCGGGATGTCGTAGCAGCCATGGCCGTACGGATCGGCCGCCGCGAACTGCGAGGGCGGCGCGTAGGTCACCTCGACGACGAGGCCGTGCGGGCTCCACACCGGGAACGGCGTCGTCGCGTTCGGACCGCCGTTGACGTAGCCGCTGCTGAGCCACACGCGGCTCGCGTTCGAGCCGAAGGTCATCACGTCGAGTTGCAGCGGCGTCGTGCCGCTGAAGCCCTGGATCGGCAGGTCGACCTCGATGTTCAGCGCGCCAGCGGCCGGGTTGTACGTGAATGGCGTCGTCAGCGGGAAGTCGAAGTGGAACGGGCACGGCCCCGGCGTGGCCGCGAAGGCCGGCCACGAGACCGGGCCGCTCCACACGGTCGTGTAGTCGGGGCCGCGCTGGTTCGCGAACACCTGCGTAGCCGCGGTCGAGGCCAGCGGGCACGTCGACAGGCGTATCGAGCCGCCGACCGCGTAGGCCGACGCGACCGACGATCGCATGTCGTCGGGCCGCCAGCGCAGGCGCGTGATGACGATTGGCGTGGTGACGCCCTGGGCCGTGAAGTTCACGGGGTCGTAGATGCACTGGTGCAGCAGGCCCGTGCCGCCGCGGCCCCAGGGGAAGTTGTTGAAGTCGTCGCCCTCGACGGCGGCGGTTCCGTTCGGGATGACGATGGTCGACTGCGCGGTTGCCGGAATCGCACCCACGCACGCGGCGAGGCAAGCGGCAAGCAGCAGCGAAGAGCGGGCATCGGAGGGGGGCGTCACGCGCATGGCAGGCTCGGAAAGGGAGCAATGGGGGGTGCGCGCCCGGTTTTCCGCGGCAAGAGCCGGCATTACGCAATCCTCTGCCGGCTGCTGTGCGTCAGCGGCCCGGAGCGAGCGCGACTTCGATCGGTTGCGCGACGCCGTCCTCACCGGCCACTGCGAACCCGCAGTGGAACGCGCGGCCGCCACACTGCACGTCGAGCACGTAGTCACCTTCGCCGAGCACGACGGTCGTGTAGCAGAGGCCGTCGGGAGTCGTGTCGAAGCCGCGGCCGGCCATCGGGAAGGCGGGCGCGCTCTCGCTGCCGGAGGCTTCCGCCATCGGCCGCACTCGCGCGCGGCATTGTCGTGGATCCGCTTCGTCCGGCAGCCGGAACGCGACGTGCCGCACCTTGCCGGGGCTCAGCTCGAGGTCGACCTCGGTCTCCTGCGCGCTCGTCACCGCGAACGCGTGGCCGACGGTCGCGAACGAGAGGCTGCTGGCCCAGAGCTGATGACGACCGGCGGCGAGCGCGATGCGCCCGCTCGCACCGGTCAGTGGCACCACGAGGCCGCGCCGGTCCGCGACGAAGGCAGCACACTGCACGACCGGTTCGCGGTCCGTGCGCTGCAGGCGGTAACGCAGCCAGCCGTACTCGGGCACGTCGACCGTCACCGGCGCGCCCTCCTCTTCGACGGCGACGAGGCCGAGGTCGATCGCGGGCAGCAACCCGGTGCGCGAGAAGAAGACCGCGCGGTTGTCGCCGATCGGCACGCGGCCGAAGTCGAGCAGCGCAGCCGACGCATCGGCCGGCACGATCGTCTGTTGGATGCCGTCGCGCTCGACCACGAGCAGCACTCCCTCGCGCTGCTCGGGCGTCGTTCCGGGCAGCGACAGCACGAGCGGGCCCATGTGCCCCGCCTCGGCCGGGACGTGCAGCAGGTGCGGATCCTCGGCCGCTGGCTCTGCGCGCAGCCAGACCTGCGTGCCGCGCGCGCGCACGACGAACGGGCCCGCGGCCAGCTCGCCGGCCGCGGCGAAGCCTTCGCCGTCCGGCTCGAGCGGCTCCGGCATCGGGGGCCGGCCGGCGCGGCTGCGGCACGCTCCGAGCTCCCATTCGGGTGCCTTCGCCGGCGCGCCCGTGGTGTCCAGCAGCCGCAGCGCGATGCGAACGTGGGGCTGCAGCACCACCGCGATCCGGCCGCCGTCGCGCGGCACCGGCACGGTGGACGGCGCGAAGCCCGGCGCGTCGACGACGAGCATTACGCGGCCGGGATCGAGACCCGCGAGCGCGAACGAGCCTTCGGGTGCCGTGTACACCATGGCCCACGCGCTGCGCACCACGCCGCGCGCGAGCACGCTGGCGCCGGCGATCGCGGCGCCGCCCTGGTCGCGAACGTCGCCCTCGACGTCGATTCCCGCGGGCAGGCGAAGCTCGAGCCGGCGCTCGACGCCGGACGCGAGCACGATCGATTCGAGCCCGGTGCAGTGCCTAGGCGCACGGACCAGCACCTGCAGCGGCCCGGTCGGCAGATCCGCGAGCGCGAACGCTCCGTCGGCGTCGGTGTGCGCGACGGCGCACGGGTGCACGTCCGGCATTTCACGGCCGCCGGGCATGTGGAAGTTCGCGCGCGGCTGGCGCGCGATGCGAACGACCGCGCCGGCGATCGGAGCGTCGTCGAGGCCGAGCACGCGTCCCTTCACGCGGGCGCCCTGGCCACCGAGCACGAGCTCCGCTTCGCGCGGCAGCGAGCCGACCACCTGCAGCAGCGACGGGATCGAGCCATCGCGCACGGCCCCGAGGAACGCGTTCGCCTGCACGCCGCGCAGCGCGAAGCGGCCATCGGCGCCGGTGCGCGCCACGACGCCGCCTTCCGACGGCGTGCGCGGCTCGCGGCACAACCAGATGCCGGCGCCCGCGGCCGGCCGGCCGTCCGCATCGCGCACGATGCCGCTCACGTCGACGCCTTCGGGCAGCGTCAGGACATGCGGTGCCGGCGCCGATGACGGCAGCGAGCAGAAGAGCTGCAGGCCGCGGTCGGTCTGCACGGTCGTCGAACCTTCCGGCAGTTCGCCGAGCACGACGCGCCCGTCGGCTCCGCTGACCGCGCACGCTGCGCCGAAGTCGGGATCGTGGCCGGCCGGATGCGCGAGCACGCCGACCGACGCGGCCGGTGTGCCGTCGGCGTGCCGCAGTTCGAGCACGAGCTCACGCGACGCCGCGGCGTCGGCCTGCGTGCGCACGGGTGCCGGCGCCGTGCCCGCGAGCACGCCGGCCGGCTCCGGGGCGGCGGCCGCCGGAGCGACGTTCGCGACGGTGGTCACGGCCGCGGCGTCGGCGCGGCCTCCCGAGACGACGAGCCAGGTCGCCACGGAAACTGCCGCGAGCACGGCCGCTGCGGCGCCGAGCTGCAGCGGCCGGCGCGCGGATGGTCTGGCCGGAGCCTGCGCGGGCAGCTGCTGCGCCGGAAGGGTCCAGAGCAGCACCGCGAGGCCCGGCGGCAGCGTGGAACGCAGGATGCGCAGGCCGCGGTGGAGCTGCACGCGAACGGAGTTCGGCGTGCGCCCGAGCTCGCGGCCGATCGTGCGCGGCGTCTGCTGCGCTGCGTAGCGGCGCACGACCTCGCGGTAGGGTTCCGGCAGCGAGTCGATCGCGGTGCGCACCGCGGCGCAGCCCTCGGCGCTGATCGCGGAGTCGACCGGCGCACCCGGAGTGGCCGCTTCGCGCAGGCTCTGCGCCAGCGTGCGTGCTTCGTTGCGGCGCACGCGAGCGGCGCGGCGGTGCAGCATGCCGAGCAGGTAGGGCAGGCACGGGCGGTCGGGGTCGCAGCCGTGGCCGTTCTCGAGCAGCGCGAGGAACAGGTCTTGCACCACGTCCTCGGCGAGGCTCGGCCGCCCGAGCAAGAGCCGCGCGCGATGCAGCAGCCAGGGTGCGGTGCGCTCGAACAGCGTGGAGAGCAGCTGGGGGTCGCGCGTGCGACGAAACGCTGCGAACAGTGGGTTGAGCTCAGCCGCGGCCACTTCGCGACGATAGTAGCGCTGCCGGAGTCCGGCAATCACCTCGGGCGCCGGGGGAAACAGGCGCAGCATGCACGCTTTCCCGAGCGGGCCCGATGGGGGCGTCGCTCCCGAACTGCGCGCCGCAAGCCGTCCGACTCGTGACGCGGGAATGACGTCAGCGGCCGCGCCCTGATGGCTCGGGCCGCATTCGCCGCGAGGCTGCGTTGCCATTGCGCCCTGCTCTGGTGCGCGCGCGTTCTGCTCTGCCGCTACCTGCGAGGTGCCTCGTGCAGCTCGATCGGATTGCCGTCCGGATCCTCGAGCTGGATCTGCTTGCCGCCAGGTCCGACTTCGACCTCGTTGCGGAACCGCGCGCCCGCTGCGCGCAGCGAGGTGACGATCGCGTCGAGGCTGTCGACGTAGAGCACGATCCGGTTCCATCCGCCGGGTTCCTGGCGGCGGCCATCGGGCATCGGCCTCGCGCCGGAGCTGCGCGGGCCGCTGAGCAGCAGGTGCAGGTTGCCGCGCGACACGGCTGCGAACGCAGGTCCCGAGGACTGGGTCAGGTCGAAGCCGAGCTGTTGCGTGTAGAACGCCGCGGCGCGCTCCACGTCCTGCACCTGGTAGCGGACCACCGCTGCCTTCGTGTCCACGGAGAAGAGCGGCTGCGCGCCGGGTGGTTCGGTCATCGTCGGGTCTCCGTTCGCCATGCAGCCCGCGAGCACGAAGGCGCACGCGGTCGGCACGGACCATGCAGAGGCCCGGCTTGCGCACACGGTAATGCATCGGACGAACGGCTCTCGCGGCCTGCTACCGCGAGGCTACGCGAACGGCCGTTCGCCGCAATCGGGCAAGAACCCCAGGAGTCCGCGTGCCCTGCGTGCCTCGCCGACGACATCACCCATCCAGCGGCCGGATCCCGACTGCCGCGCGAACGGTCGCGAGGAACGGCGCGCTCTCCACACGCGCACGTTCGGCGCCTTCGCGCAGCAAGCGTTCGACGAGCTGCGGTTGCGCGATCAGCTCCTCGTAGCGGCGGCGCGGCGCCGCGAGCTGTGTGTTCAGCAGCTCGAACAGGCGGTGCTTCGCTTCGCCCCATGCGATGCCGGCAGAGAACTCAGCTCGCATCGCCGCGGTCTGCTCTGGCGTCGCGAAGGCCTGCCAGATCTGGAACACCGTCGACGTGTCCGGATCCTTCGGCTCCCCGGGCTCCTGCAGGTTCGTCACGATGCGGTTCACGTGCTTCTGCAGCTGCTTCTCGGGCAGGAACAGCGGGATCGTGTTGCCGTAGCTCTTGCTCATCTTGCGCTCGTCGAGCCCCTGCAGCACGGCGACGTTCTCGTCGACGACGGCGGCGGGCAGAACGAAGTGCTCGCCGTAGTGATGGTTGAAGCGCTGCGCGATGTCGCGCGCCATCTCGACGTGCTGGACCTGGTCGCGGCCGACCGGCACCTGGTGCGCGCGGAACATCAGGATGTCCGCCGCCATCAGCACCGGGTAGCTGTAGAGGCCCATCGTGATCGCGAAATCGGGGTCCTCGCCGGCCTCCTCGTTCGCCTGCACGGCCGCCTTGTAGGCATGCGCGCGGTTCATGAGGCCCTTGGCCGTCATGCACGTGAGGATCCACGTCAGCTCGGGGATCTCGTGGATGTCCGATTGGCGGTAGAAGGCGACCTTGTCGGGCTCGAGCCCGCAAGCGAGCCAGGTCGCCGCGATCTCGCGCGTGGAGCGCTGCACCTGCTCCGGCTCCTGGCACTTGATCAGCGCGTGGTAGTCCGCGAGGAAGAAGAACGACTCGACGTCCGCGCGCCTGCTCGCGAGGATCGCCGGGCGGATCGCGCCCACGTAGTTACCGAGGTGCGGCGTGCCGGTGGTGGTGATCCCGGTCAGGACGCGGGTCGGCTTCATTCGCTGCGGCTCATGTCACGAGAAGGGCGCGCATGGTACGGAGCTGCCGCAGCGCGTGCCACGGCGCGCTGACACACCGGTTACACGCGCGCGATGCGGCGGCGCCATGATGCAGGCTCGATCCAGGCTCCCGACCCATGAACCTCCGTCCCTCGCTGCGGTCCACTCTCGCGTGTCTCGTTGGTGGTGCCGCCGCCGTCCTCGCGCCGGCGCAGAACCCGTCCGGCGGCCAGCAGCCCGCGGGCGGCGCTGCAGCACCGGCCGCAGAGCGCGACGCGTCGCTGCAGATCAGCGAGTACGTGCGCCGCGTCTTCGAGGACGAGGCGGGCCACCTCTGGCTCGGCACCAACAGCGACGGCGTTGCGCGCTACGACGGCAAGGCGCTGACCTGGCTGAACACCGTGAACGGGCTGGCTGGCAGGGCGGTCCGCGAGATCCTGCAGGATCGCGAGGGCGCGATGTGGTTCGCGACCGAAGGCGGCGTCAGCCGCTTCGAACACGACATGTTCACGAACTACACGGTCGGCAGCGGTCTCAGCAGCAACGACACCTGGAGCATGATGCGCGACAAGGCCGGCACGCTCTGGGTCGGCACGGCCGGCGGAGTCTGCCGGCTCGAAGGGAAGTCGTTCGTGCCGTTCGCGATCCCCGCTGCCGAGGTCGAGAGCCCGGCGTCGCGGTTCAATCCGAGACTGGTCTGGGCGATGTTCGAGGACAAGGACGGCAACATGTGGTTCGGCACGGACGGCGAAGGCGCGCGCAAGTACGACGGCAAGTCGTTCACGAGCTACACGATGAAGGACGGGCTCGCCGGCAATCAGGTGCGGTGCATCCTCGGCGATCGCCAGGGCCGGATCTGGCTCGGTTCGAGCACGGGCGGCGTGGCGTGCTACTACGGCGCGAAGTTCCGCAGGTTCACGCCGGAGGACGGGCTCGCGAACGATCGCGTCTACGGGATGCTCGAGGACAAGGCGGGGAACATGTGGTTCTCGACGCTCGGCGAAGGCGTGACGCGCTACGACGGCACTTCGTTCAGGGTCTTCCGCGAGAACGGCGGCCTGACGCGCAACCACGTGCAGAGCATCCACGAGGCCAAGGATGGCACGCTCTGGTTCGGCTTCTCGGGCGGGCTGTTCCGCTTCGACGGCACTGGCTTCGTCAACGTGACGCGCAACGGGCCCTGGCGGTAGCCGCGGCCTTGCGTAGCGTCCCGACCCGTGTTGCCGGCGCGGCCCGCTTGCTGCGCGTCGAGTAGACTCTGCGCCCGAATCCACTCGACCTCGACGCGACACCGGTTGAGACCCCGGATTGTCGCACCGCTGTCGTCCGTTCTGATGGGTGAGTCCGATCGACTGCAACGTCATCAACGACGAGGCCCAGCACAACCATCCATGCTACGAGCTGAGCGCCGGATGCTACGGCTTCGACGAGGTTGTCGAGTCGCCGCTCGTCGTGGAGCGAGTGCGCAGGCGTCACAAGGATGGCGACGCTCGTCGGGTTGTGAGCGAGTTGCTTGTCGCCGAGATCGCCGCGCTGAAGGCGTTGCAAGACCTGTAGGTTGCCAACCCAGCGTGTCGCACCGAGCGCCGGCTCGCATGCGAGCCACCGCGCTGCCGGCAGTCACGCTTTTCGCCGCGCCTTCTTGGCCTTCGTGCCGGCCGCCTTCGCCGCGGGCTTCGCCGCCGATCGAGCGCCGCCCATCAACGCGTGACTCTCGCGGATCCACTTCTTCAGCACGGCAGCGGCGGGCAGCGACGCGAGCTCGAGCTTGACCCAGCCATTCGCACCGACCGCGAACCCGAGCCGCTTCGCTTCGCCGGCAGACGAGTCGAGCTTCAATCGCGCATCCTTCGCCGACACGAAGAGGAACGCCTTCTTGCCCACGGCGAAGGTCCGGCTCTCCAGCGCGGTGCCGGCGCAGGCGACACCTTGCTGAACGTTGCCCAGAGCGAGCGCGAGAGTCCCGAGGTCGGTCATGACTGCAGTATGCCATCCGGCGCGGCGGCGGCGAACCGGACGACGCTGCTACTCACGCAGGTTGCGCTTCATCCACTCCTGCATGGAGTCCGAGGGCATGTTGCCTGTGGCCTTCTTCGCCAGCTTCTTCAGTGCGCGCGCCAGTCCACTGCTGACCATCGGACTGTCGATCGGCTCGTCTGCCTTCATGCCCATGGTTGCCATCATGGTCTTGACCCAAGGCTTCGCGAACACCGCCATGTGCGGGTCCTCGAAGGAGACGGATGCGGCGATCCGGGTGGGAACCGGCAGGCCGTTGGCGAAGCGCAGGATGCGTTCGTTCTCCTCGGCCAGCACGTGCAGGTCGAAGACGCGCAGCGAGATGATCGGCCCGTCGGCCCGAGACGCCCTGTCATCCGACTCCTCTCGATCAACAGGCAGAGTCTTTGCCAGCACGGCCAACACGGTCCGCGGTGGGCTGGCCAGCAGTTCACGCGTGTCCGCCGCGGTCCAGCTCGTCTTGGTCTGGAACGCGATGCCGACTGCGGCGAGCTGATGACCTGCCTTCAGCAGCGCCTCCTTGAAGTGCGCGACGACGAGCACGCGCTGCCCACCACCCAGGTCCTCCGCGACTGCGCGTGTGAACCCGTTGAGCCGACTCCGTTCGTCGAGCCAGCATGTGATCGGAAGCATGCGGGGCCGGCGCAGCCAGTCGAGAAAACCCATGGCGGCAGGCTAGGTCGACCGATCGGGAAACGCCAGCGACCAGCCCGGCGCGAGGTCGTCGATCCTCAGCTCGCCGTCGGGCGAAGTCCGCGCTGGCGAAAAGACGCGGCTCGACGTCCGGTTGGAGCGCGGCTTCGCAGTGAGCGGGTGCGTGACGGATCGGGATGGCCGTCCCGTGGCAGACGTCGTGATCAGCGCCGCCAGACTATCGGCGTTCGGGCTGCCGGCGTTCGGGGAAGGGCTCGACCTTCTTCGCGTGGACCGGACGCAGGTCCTCCCAGACGACCTCGAGCTCCGGCAGCACGAGGCGGTCGGGGATCTTGAAGCGTTTGCGCAGCTCGAGATCCACGGCCTGCAGCGACTCCCGCGCGCGCTTCTCCGCGTCGTCGGAGAAGGCCTGGAAGTTCGCGAGGTTGCGCTCCGTGAACCTCACTTCGAAGCGACCTGACCATCGCACGGCTTCGGGTTCGCCGGCGAGGCGGGCGAGCCACCGCAGCTTCGTCAGGTCGAGTCGCACCGGGTCGACCGCGGGGTCCTTGCCCTGCCTCCAGTCGTCCGCCTTCTCGAACCGGGCGGTCACGAAGCCGTGCTTGTCCCGATTCCAGTAGTAGATCGGCGGGTTCGGAAAGCCGTCGAGCAGCTGCGGTGGCTCGAGCCCCGACTTCGGCGCGTTCGCGCCGCGCGATCCGCGGCCGGCGGCGACGCGCAAGCGCGGCACCATCTGCGTGCGCAGCTCGATCGCGAACGCGGCGTGGCCACGAAGGGCCAGCGAGCCGCCGACCACTTCCCAACCGAGATCGGCCGTCTCGTCGAGTGCGTGGAACAGCGCGAACACTTCGCGCCCGTCCTTGGTTGCTGCTTGCGTCTGCAGCGCGATCCACGGGATGCGCGTGCGGCCTTGGGGCTCGAAGCGGAGCTCCGCGATCGGGATCGAGAGGCCATTCTGCAGCGCGGCATGCAGCACGTGCAGCACGGCGCGCCGGTGTTCGTCCGCCTCGCTGGCGCTGAGCCGATGCAGCGCCGCGATCAGATCGGCGGCGACCTGCGGGTTCTGACAGTCCTCGTACGTGAGTCGTGCGGCGGCCCACGCGACCTCCGCGGGAGCGAGCGACGACAGGCGCGGGGATGCGAACGGGCACTGCGGTTCCTCGGGGCGTCGCTGCTTGTCCCGCAGCGCTCGCACCTGAGCGAGCAAGGCAGCCTTGTCCTTCTCGGCTTGCTGCTTCTCGGCTTGCTGCTTCTCGCCTTGTCCGCCCGCGTCCGGCGCCGGCTCCTGGGCGGCGCCGTGCACCAGCCAGAGGCAACAGAACAATGTTGCGGCAACCCTGCGCATCGTCGTCCTCGCGCGGACCGGCGGTCCGCGCGCGGCATGCTATCGTGCGGTCCGGCCTGCTGCAGCCCCGTCCCGCGGCCAAAGCGGCCGAGGTGCCGGTGCACCGTTGCCTCCGCCCGAATCGGCGCGCCCGTGTAGCACGGCGGGCCGACTCGGCGAAGAAGCCGTTGTCCATGCTGCCCCGCGCCACCGATCGCCTGTTCCTGACCTTCTACCGCACCGGCAACCTCGCGCCGGCCGTCGCGCGCCTGGCCCGCGGCCACGTGCTGCCGGTCGATGCGGCCGCGAACTGCAAGGTCCACCGCGAACGTGTGCTCGCGGCGCGCGGTGCGTTGGGCCTCGACGACGGCGTCGAGTTCTGGACCGGCGTGCCGGTGCCGGCCGATCGCGCCGCGTGGCGGCGCACGCTGCAGGAGCACGCGGCCGCCGGCGCAACGGGGGTCGTCGTCCCGCACGACCAGCGCCTGCTCGACCTGCTGCGCAACCCCGACGCCGAGACCGACCGCTCCGACCTGTTCCTCGCGCAGGGCTGAACGCGGCGCGTTCTGGCGGCGCGTCGTCGGGCGTGGCCGCGGTAGGATCGCCGGTCCTCGGACGCCGAGGAGATCCCGATGCGCATCACGAGCTTCGTCGTCCCGGTGCTGCTGTTCGCCGTCGACGCCATTGCCCAGGGCAAGCCGACCGCGATCACGCCGCTGCCCGGACCCGTGAACCGGTATTTCGCGCGGGATCGCGCCGACTTCGCCTACGCGGGCCGCATCGTCGACGCGCTGACGGGCCGGCCGATTCCCGGTGCGGTGCTCTACCAGGTGCCCGAGCGCGATCGGCCGACGGGCGCCGAGTTCTGGTTCGATGCGAAGTGGATCGCCGACGCCGATGGCTTCGTGCGCGTGCCCTCGGGCGAGCTGCGCGGCGGCAGCTGGTTCGTCGTCGACGCGAAGGGCTACGGCCCGATTGCCGAGATGAGTTCTCCGCCCGGCGACGACGGCGTGATCCGCCTCGTGCCGGGCATCGACTTCCAGGTTGCCGTGCACGACGTGCTCGATCGGCCAGTGGCCAACGTCGAGGTCGGTGTCTGCCTCGGTTGTGGCCACACGCCGGACGTGCGCACGGCGACGACGGATGCTCGAGGCGTCGCGGTGCTGCCTTGCATGCAGCCGGCGCCCAGCGTGCCGGGGTATCAGATCTTCGACGTCTATCCGCGCGCGGAAGGTCTCGCTCCCGACTACTCCGAGCTCGGCTGGAGTCCCGGGGAGCCGCCGGCTCTGCTTCGCCAGCCGTTCGCGGCGCCGGTGCGCGGGCGCGTGCTGGCGCCGAATGGACGCGCGCTGCGCGGCGTCGCGATCCGTGCGGACTGCGGTCTGCATCGCGGGCCATGGGCGATGACCGACGCCGAGGGGCGCTTCGCGCTGCTCGGCAATCCGACGAACGAGGTTGCGGTGTTCCTCGACGAGCGCGAGTTCGCGGCCTGGCTGCCGTCGACGCAGCGCGCCGTCGATCTGGTCCCTGCCCGCGGGGCCCGTCAGGTTGTCGCGCGACGCGCAGTGGATGCGAGCGCCGGAGCGATCGCCGGCGTCCGCGACCGGCAAGGTCGTGGTCACCGTGCAGGATGCGGTGAGCGGCGCTGCGCTGCCGGGCGCTCGCGTCGAGCTGTGGCGCGTTGGCATCCGCACGCAGCTCGAGGACTGGGAACGTTCTGGCGAAACAGACGAACGCGGCGCGTTCGCCGCGAGCATCGCCGGCGGCGAGGTTGCCCTGCGCGTCACGGCGCCCTCGTCCGGGGGTGACGGTGCGCCACCGACGCACGATTCCGAGGTGCGCGACGTCGAGGTGCGGGCCGATGGCGAGCTGCCGGTCACGATCGCGCTCGCGCGGCGTGTGCCGGTGACCGTGCGCGTCGCAGAGGGCCTTCGCGGCGCCTACCTCGTCACCGCTCGCGGAGAGACGCACCCGATCGACGCGGTGATCGCCGATGGCAAGCCGGTCCTCGTGCCGGCGAACGCGCCGTTCGCGTTCCGCATCGACGCCGAGAGCGAGCGCGGAGCACGCTACGTGAGCTTCGACGCGCCGCCGGCCACACCGGTCGAGCTGCGGCCATTCGCGCCGGCGCGTGTGCAGCTCCGGATCGTCGATGCGCAAGGCAAGCCGGCGCGGGCCGTCGTCTCGCTCGCCGAGGGGCGCGAGGCCTCCTTCGACGCGGAGGATCCGGATCCGGACGAGCCGCCGCCCGAGCCGAACACCGACGCGCGCGGCAACTGCGAGCTGACGACGGAGCTCCGCGGCATGGCGTCCGTCACCGTGCGACCACTGGTGCCGGGCCACCGCACGCTGCGAACGCGCGTGTCGTTGCCGGAGCAAGCCGACGAGGCACGAATCGACCTCGGCACACTCACGCTGCTCGCGACGGCCGCGCCGCGCTTGCGGGTGTCGTTCGCCGACGGCAGCCCGGCGAAGGGTGAGCTCACGCTGCTGCGCCCCGGACTGCAGGTTCGCGGTCCGCTCGCCGCCGATGGCGGTTGGGACGGCATCGCACCGCTTGCTGGGGACCGCGTGCACGTGCAGTTCGAGGAACCGGAGCGGGAGGTCGACGACGCGATGCCGAGCACGCTGCTGCCGCTCGACGCGCAGCTCACGGGAGATGGACCGTGGTCCCTGCGACAGGGCAGCGGGACCATCGTGTTCGACGTGCAGGACGACTTCGGCCTGCGCCCCGACGGCGGCGTGATCGTGTTCGAGGACCAGCAGTTCTCACTCGCGGACCGCCGCGAGCTGCGCGGCGTTCCGGACCGGGACCTCGAGTTCTTCGTCGGCGCCGAAAGCTGCGACAGTGTGCGCGTGCGGCTGGCGCTCGCGCCGAACGAGCAACGGCGCGTCGACGTCGTGCTGAAGCGGCGGCCATGAAACCGATCGCGATGCTGTGTCTCTTGTGCTCGGCAGCCGCCGCGGTCGGGCAGGCCCCTCCGCTCCTCGAGCCCGCGAAACTGCGTGCGCGCGCCGCCGCCGTCGAGGTCAAGCCGTTGTGGGACGTGCCATGGTCGCACGACGGTCTCGTGCAGCCGGGCACGCGCTGGGGCGAACGCCTCACGGCGATGGCGTTCTCGAACGATGGCGCCTCGCTCGCGGTGCTCGGCGACGGCTACGTGGACCTCGGTTCGGGGCGATCGGGCAGGTCCGCAGGCCGTGAGGTCCTCGTCGGCTCCGCGGGGGCCGATGAGTTCCTGTTCTTCGGCGAGGAACTGGTGCGCGGCTCCGCGACCGGCGAACGCCGCGAAGTCGGCCTCCGGCCCCCGTACCGCACGGAAGCCAATGGTTCGCCGACGGGGCGGTTCGTGCTCGTGCACGGCAGAGCATCCGTCCCGCATCGCGGCGACCTCGTGCTGGTCGACCTGACCACGCAGCGGAAGCTCGGGCTGCCGCTGCGAGCCCGCATCGTCACCGCGATCGCGTGGAGTCCGGACGAGACGCTGTTCGCGCTCGCCGTCGCGACCGGCAGCGACACCGCGGGCGGGATCCTGGTGTTCGACACGCTCGGCAAGGTCGTGCTGCGGCAGCGCCCCGACAGCGAAGCCCCGGTCACCGCGCTCGCCTTCGATCTCGATGGCAGGTCGATTCTGTGGAGCGGGCGGCTGCTGCATCGTGTGGACGTGCGCACCGGTCGCGCGCTCGCGTGGGGCGAGGCGCGGTTGCGGTGGCTCGCGCCGGTCGATCAGGATCTCGTGCTCGGCCACGACGGCCGCAAGCTCGTGTGGCTCACCGCGAGAGCACTGCTCGTCGCACGCGAGCTCGACCTCGAAGTCGGCGAGGACAAGGAAGGCGTCAATGCCGCCGCGCTGTCGCCTGGCCGCGAGGTGCTCGCGATCGCGCATCCGCAGTCGCTGCGCGTCTACCGCGTGTCGCGGCCCTGAGCTTTCCGCTGCCGACCGCGTATGATCGACGCGCAGCGAGGAGAACCCATGAGCGATCAGCCCGAGTCCGCCCATCCCAACCCCTCCGCTCCGCCCAACGCCAGTGCGAGGCCACCGTACCGTCCCGGCCGCGGCCGCCACGCGCGCGCAGAACGTGCGAGGAAGACGCGCAACGCGGGGCGTTGGGTGCTCGTGATCGCGATCATCCAGTTGCTGTTCGGGATCTGGTTCGGGTGGAAGCACGGCGACGAGGCGGACGCCGCGCTGCGGCACCTGTCGACGATGGAAGCCGACGAAGTCGTCGAGCTCGAGAACGGAGAGAAGACGACGGTGGCCGACCTTCGCGCGGCCGTCGAACGCGAGCGTCTCCAGGTGTTCGTGATCCCGATCGGCCTCGGCGTCGTGTTCTTCGGCCTCTACTTCTGGGCGCGCTCGTCGCCGGTGCCCGCGCTGACGACCGCGCTCGGCTTGTTCGTGGCGGTGCACGCTCTCGAAGCCGTGGTCGAGCCGGCGTCGATCGTGCGCGGGATCGTGGTCAAGATCTTCTGCGTCGCCGGACTCGCGAGCGGCGTGCGAAGTGCACTGCTGCAGCGCGCCCTGGATCGCGAGGACGAGGACGAACAGGAGTCCGCGACCGGGTCGCCGGCATGACGGACGAGCCGGAGCCGCCGGACGCGCCTCCCGAGCCGCAGCCCTCGACTCCTGCCCCGACGCGTGAACCCCGCGCGTCGAAGCGCGTCGCATGGGACGCTGCGTGGCACCGCTTCGTGCCGGCGTTCTGGCTCATGGGCCTGCTGCTCGCGAGCAACGTTGCGCTTGCCGTGTGCATTCGCGTGTGGGGCGACACGCTCGTCGGCGACGCCGTCGTGACGGCGCTCGATGCGGCCATCGTCGGCGCTTTCGTGCTCCACGAATGGCCCGCCGTGCGCGCGGCGCTGCGGGTGCGCCACCTCGGGTGGCGCGACTGGTTGCTGGCTGGCGGTGCCCTGGTCGCGATCGGCGTCGTCGTGCAACTCTGGTTCTTCATCGGGGCCCGCGTCTTCGAGATCCTCGAGGTTCTCGAGCCGTTCCGTGAGAACGGCTGGCCGCCGTGGAGCGCCGTCGTGCTCGTCGTGCTGTGCCCCGCGGTCGTCGAGGAGCTCGCGTTCCGCGGCTTCCTGCTCGAACGACTCGAACCACTGATCGGTCGCCGCGACGCGCTGCTGCTGCAGGCAGCGCTGTTCGCGATCCTCCACATGTTGCCCGCGATGCTGCCTAGCCACTTCTGGATGGGCCTCGTGCTCGGAGTGGTGCGCATTCGCACCGGCAGCCTCGTGCCGTGCATGTGCGTGCACGGCGCCTGGAACCTCTTCGTGCTGATCGAGGAAGGGCTGCTCGAGGCCTGGCCGTAGCGGCCCGGCGCCGGCCCTCGCCGGCCCGCAGGTTGGCGCCGAGGCAAGCCATTCCGAGGATCCATGTAGCATGGCCGCCGCCTCGGGGTCATTTGCCTCACGATGAACGACCGCGCTCCCGATCTCGACCGCGACTTCGCCCTGTTCTGCCGTAGCGCGGATCCCGACGCGCTCGGCCGCGTGTTCGACTCGACCGCCGGCCAGCTGCTGCGCATAGCACTGTGGTTGTGCGGCAACCGCGCCGACGCCGAGGACGCCGTGCAGCGCGCGTTCCTCGTCGCGATCGAGCAGCGGACGAGCTTCCGCCGCGGGAACGCGGCACTGCCGTGGCTGCTCGGGCTGCTGACGAACCAGGCGCACAAGGTGCGGCGCGAACGCGCGCGCCGCGGTGTGCCGGTCGCCGTGCCGGCTGGCGAACCGGATCCCGCCGCGCGCGCCGCCGGTGCCGAGCTCGAAGAGGCGATCGACGGCACCGTGCAGAGCCTCGGCCCGAGCTACCACGACGTGCTGCACCTGCACCTGCGCGAAGGGCTCGCCGCGCACGAGATCGCGCAGCGGCTCGGCCGGCCAGCGGGAACCGTGCGCACGCAGATCGTGCGCGGTGTGCAGGAGCTGCGGCGCCGCCTGCCGACGGGGTTCGTGGGTGGTCTCGCACCGGCGTGGTTTCCCGAGCCGATCCGTATCGCGACTTCGGTGCGCGAGGTCGTTCTCGCGGCCGCGAAGGCACAGCACGCGGCGGTCGCGGGCACCGCGGCGTTCACGTCGCGCGCCGGCGTGCTGCTCGCCGTGTTGGCAGCGACGGTCGTCGTCGGCATCGGCCTCGCCTGGCTTCTGCCGGGACGCAGGGCGGTTGCGCCCGTGGAGCCTGCGACGGCCACTGCCGGCATCGACGCGCCAACTGGCGCTCGCGGAAGCTCTGCATCGCCGCACGCGAGCATCGCGGCGGAGGGCCGCGCGCCCGACGCGGCGCCAGCTCCTGCCGGACCACCGCTCGCGCGCGAAGCGGTCGCCGCGGCGCCGGCAGCCGCAGGCGCGGAGCTGCGTGTGCGCGTTCGCGACGCCGGGACGCGTCCCCTCGCGGACGCACGCGTCTGGTTGTGCAACTCGACGTGGAGCGATGGCTCGTCGAACGAGCACGCCGCGTTCACGGCGGCGACAACCGGCGACGACGGCGTTGCACGGTTCGCAGCACCGATGGCCGCGCTCGACACGATCGTCGTGCTCGCGAACGGAAGGCGCCCGGCGCAGCTCGCGCGCGGCATTCCATCCGGCGAGCAGGACGTCGTCATCGATCAGCAGCTGTCGATCACCGGCATCGTGATCGTCGACGGCGGCCGTCCCGGTGAACCGATCGAGCTCGTTGCGCGCGGCGGGGCCAGCGAAGCGGGCTGGTGCGACGCGGCCCGAGCTGCGTTGACGCCGTTCGATCCGACGGAAGGCGCTGGCTACGCGATCGCCGACGCCGCCGGGAGGTACGCGTTCTTCGGCCTCGCCGCCAACATCGAGCATGCGATCGCGCCGCTCGTGAGGGCGTTCAAGCGGCCCGATACGAATCGCAGCGAGCCGGTGGTGACGGCGACGCCGCTCGCGGTCGGCGTCGTGCTCGAGCTCGCGCGCCTGCCGGTGATCCGCGGGCGAACCGTGCTGCAGCCGGGCACGCCGACCGCGGGCAAGGAACAGGTCTGGATCCTGCCGCGGTTCATCAGCAGCAAGGGCGGCTACACGGAGTGGGGCGCCACACGCTGCAGGGTCGGTGAGCAGTTCACGATCGCGGTCATGGAAGACGACTCCGCGCACCTCGAGAGAACGGAGCTCGAGTTCCGGCTCGGCCGCTCCAGGGCGAGCACCGTCGTCGCGGCGCGCAGCGTGCCCTGCCCGTTCACCGGCGTGCACGATATCGGCGACGTCGTGCTCGAGGATGCATCGAGCGAGTGCGAGCTGCAGATCGTGGACCGCAACGGCGCGCCGATCGCAGGAGCACGCGCATTGTCGCTCGGCAAGCTCAGCGCGCCGACTGGCGACGACGGGATCGTCCGGGTGGTCGTCGGGCCGCCGCCAGCGCAGCTCGGCGCTGGTGCCGTGGGTTACCGGTTCCGGGCGATCGACGCGGCGGAGGCCTCGCGGACGGTCCGTGTCGTGCTCGAGCCGGCCAACCGGTTGCGCATCGAGGCGCGCGCCGCCGACGAGCGTACGCCGCTGCCACGGATGTTCGTGACGCTCGCGTTCGCCGACATTCCTGCCGGCTACGAGATCGACGACGCCTGGCTCGTCAGCGAGCTGCGCGGCGCGAAACTCGCGATGGCGAGCTATTCCGGAAACGAGAACGGCCGTCACTTCCATCTGCCCGCGGGCGCTCCGCTCGAGCTCAACGACCTGCCGGCGGCGATGACGTTCGAGGTCCGCCTCGGCGACCCGTACGGGCACGAGATCGCGAAGGAACGCGTCACGCTGGGCGCCGACGAGCGACGCGACGTGCGGTTCGTCGTGTCTCTCGCGGCCCGGCGCCTCGGCGGCCAGGTCGTCGATGCCGACGGCCACCCGCTGCGCGGTGTGGCCGTGTCCGTCGGCGAGTACGACCCGGACGATCGCGTGACCGATGCCGATGGGCGCTTCGCGATCGAGAATGTCTACAGCGAAGCTCCGAGCCTGAGGTTCGACAAGCAGGGGTTCCGTCAGCTCTCGGTCAGCGGGCCGGATCTGTTCGAGCGCACGACGTTCCGCCTCGAGCGCGCGAACTGAGCCCGGCGTGATGCGGGTCCTCGTGCTGCGGCTGCACGCGCAGTGGATCGACCACGGAAGCGCGGTCTGCGCTCTTCGTCCGCGTCTACGCCACCGTTCCTCCGGCACCTACGTCTTGGAGCCGATCGGCATGCTGCGCGAGCCGCCTACGATCCTGTGTGGAGGCAACCATGTTCGCGATTCTGTTTGGAATGGGCTTTGGATGCGTGGTCGGCGTCGCGGCTGCCGGCGCGCTAGGTGGTTCGTTGGGCATCGTCGCTGGCGCGATTGCCGGTGCGCTGTTCACTGACATCGTGGATCGGAGCAAGCGCGTGGCCGCTGGCACGCCGCTCGTGCGCGAAGAGCAGCGCATCCTGTGCGTGCCGCGCGGCCAGGTCGCACAGGCGACGTTCGTGCGCGACGCGGCGCACGGTCGCTGGCTCGACGTCGAACGCTGCAGCCTGTGTGCGCCGGACCGCGAGATCCAGTGCGAGAAGCGCTGTCTGCCGTTGATCCGCTCCGCGCTACCGCCGCGCAAGCATCCCGCGCGGACCGTGGAACCGGACGTCGCATAGGCTGCCGCGAGCCGGCGCCGGTTGCGGCCGTCTAGTTCGGACGGCGCAGTTCGTCCCGCGGCGCGCGCAGGAAGAACAGGTCGTGCAGGAAAACGCTCGAAGCGGCCGCCGCGCCGAGCGAGATCAGCCAGTCGCCCGAGAGGACCAGCGTCAGCACGTACACCACGACGATCCCGATCAGGAACGAGATGAGCGCCCACGGGCGGGACTTCGCGGCCTTCGAGGCGGGGTCGGGCGGGCTCACTGCAGTCACGCAAGGAAGCGTGCCCATGGCCGCAGTGTCGGGCAAGGTCCGGCGCCGCCGCCGTTCCGCCGCCAGCCGCGCCCTTCCGCGCCGCGAAGACAGTTCTACCTGGCGCCGCGAGCGGTGGGGAATCGAGCTGCTTCCCGCCGCCTGGCTATTCCATCAGCCCACTGCACGAAGGGCCCGACGCCGCATCCTTGTCGGGGGACCGGGCG
The DNA here is from genome assembly GCA_036376355.1 of Planctomycetota bacterium. Classification (GTDB taxonomy): domain Bacteria; phylum Planctomycetota; class UBA1135; order UBA1135; family UBA2386; genus DASVAL01. The sequence continues at coordinate 24,251 of DASVAL010000023.1, read as the reverse complement.
ACCATCGCGGCGGCAATGAGGCCCGACCCGAACAGGATGGCGCCGGCGACGAATCCCGAGGTTCCCGCGATGATCTCCTCCCACATCGTCGACGCAAGAAAGCCCATGCTGAGGATCATTCCGCCTCCGCCCGCGAGGATCGCGAGCGCACTGGCGCGAAAGACGGACTGTTTTGCTTTGGTCATGCCGCTCGGACGAGCCCGGCGAACCGGTATTCCGCGCGCAGCAGGGACGGTGCGTCCAGCAGGCTCGACCTGCCCACGCTCCGGCGTCGACCCGATCGCTCACGCGCGACCGCTGGCCGTGGCGCGGGCTGTGTCGTGGGCGACCTGACGCCGTCGATGCTGCGAGGTAGCTTTCGGGGGCCATGTCGAACACCGAACCTTCGAAGCGCGATCCCGACAGCGGTGACACCGATCAGGCTTGGGCCGACCGGCTGTCGCCGAGCCGACGCCAGATGCTCGCTGCCGGACTCGCGGTCGCGACGTTCGGCGGCGTCAACGCGCAGGAACCGCGAAGCGCGACGCCGCAGGATCCCGCACCGCAGTCCCCTGGGAAGAGCCCGTGGGGCTACGAGACCTACAAGGAGCCGACCCCGGCTCCCGTCAGCCAGCGGCCCGGCGAGCAGCAGCTGCCGGAGTTGCCGCGCAAGTACACGGACATCAAGAGCTACCACGCGCACATCTACTTCGACGAGGACAACTACGAGAAGGCGGTGTTGCTCAGGAAGTGGGTCGCGGAGCGCTTCACGGTCGAGCTCGGCAACTGGAACCGCGAGCCGCGCGGGCCGCACGTCACGCCGTCGTTCTACTTCGGCTTCACGAACGACCTGCTGCCGATCATCGTCCCGTGGCTGCAGCTCAACAGCCTCGGCTTGACGATCCTGCTGCATCCGAACACCGAGGACCCGCGCGCCGACCATCTGCACTACGCGCTCTGGGTCAACCGCTCGCAGCCCGTGAATGCGTACGGCATGAAGAAGCCGGGCGCCGGCGAGCCCGCGGTCGAGCAGATCCATCCGAACACGAAGCCGTCCGTGAAGCTCGAAGCGTAGCCAGCGACGCGGCGGACCGGCTCAGCGGCCGGCCCGGTCGCGCGGCCTCGCCGGGCCGAGTGCTGCGCGCAGCTGCGCGGCGAACGCGCTCGCTGTCGCCGCGTCGAGGGTGGCGGGCGGTGGTGGCATGTCGAGCAACGACGCAGCCTCGACGAGGGCCGCGGCGACGCCGTCGAGGTTGTAACGTTCGAGCTGGCGTTCGGCGTGGATCGTCGCCGACTGCGCGAGGAGCTTCTTGTCTTCTGGGGTCTTCGTGAACGGCAGCACGCGCCGCGCGGCTTCGAGCGAGCGCTGCAGGTACGCGTCGCCGTCTGCGGTCGCGAGGCCCATCGGCATGCGGATCTTGCTGCCGCTGGCGTCGACGGTCTCGCGTTCGACGCGCTGCGGATTGCGGCCGTCGGCGCGCAGCGCTTCGCGCAGCTGGCTGTCCGCGATCGCGAGGCCGTAGAACGGATCGCCCGGTGCGGCGGCGAGCAGCCGATCGAGCAGCTGCATCGCGTCGACGTCGCTCGGGCCGGCGTCGCGCCACTCGAAGATCTTGTCGACGAGGTCGAGCACGTCGTAGCCGAGGCCGTCGCGAAGTTCCGCGAGCGCAGGCTGTACCTTCACCGCTTCGACGAGGCAGTCGGCGGCGCGGCCGCGGTCGGCGAAGTACCCTCCTTGGACCCACGCGAGGCCACGCCCGAGCCAGGTCAGCGCGATCATGCTGCGGCAGCTGGCTGCGTAGTCGGCGTTCAACTCCATCGCGCGTGCGAAGAACTGCTGCGCCGCCTCGTACGCAGGGAGCCAGAGCCCGGGGGGACGATCGCAGCGGCGGTCGTCTTCCGCGGTCAGCACGTTCGCATAGCCGGCCCACCACTGGGCGTCGGCGGAGTCAGGATGCTCGACGGCCACGAACCTCGAGCAGGCCGAAATCAGGCGCTCGCCTCGGGCGCCTTCGAAGGTCCACACCGTCCCATGGGGTCCGAATCGCAATGCGTCCTGGAAGTAGAGGCGGAGGTCCCGATCCGCCGGGAATCGCCTGACCGCCTGGTTCGCCGTCGCGAACTCTGCCCCCTTGAGCGAGAGCGCGCCGAAGAACGAAACGAGGCTGAGCCAGTCCTTGGCGGTGCCGTAGTCGCTCTGCGTCACACGTAGCAGCGCTCGCAGACCCGCCGCGATGCCGCGCAGCTCGGTCACCGCGTCGCCTTTCGCGCGCTCGCCGAGCAGGCGCGCGTTGCCGTCGCCGACCCAGCGCAGTGCTTCGACGGCCAGCCGGTCTGACAGCGGAGCTTCGGGTTGCTTGCCGGTCACGATCGTGAACGCGCGCTGGCCGTGATCGATCTGGTCGGCGAAGTTGCCGAGGAAGTAGGCGGTGCGCGCACGCTCGATCCACCAGTCGGCGCGGTCGGGCAGGAGCGCGAGTGCCTTCTTCCAGTGCGTCTCGGCGTCCTCGAGCAGGAACATCGTGTCCTTCTCCCGCGTTTCGAGGTGCCGGCGGCCGAGGTCGAGCGAAGCCTTCGCGAAGCGCGCATGCCAGTCGGCATTACGATCCGCAGCGGGCGTCCTGTCGAGGTGATCGAGCTCCTGCGCGAGCTCGGGAGCTTCACGCATCGCGTTCCACGCTGGCGACACCCTCGGCGTGGATCGCGGGGCATCGGGCGGACGCCGCGGATCGTCGAGTGGCGGGCCGAGCTCGCGCAAGCAGGTCTCGAGCGCCGCGACCTCGTTCGCAGGCAGCGCCTGCCTCAGGGCGCGCAGAGCCGCGTCGGCGTACGGGGCCAGCAGACACTGCGTGAGCAGGAAGGAGCGCGTTGGCGGATTGCGGCCGTCGAGCTCGGCGATCAGGGCCAGCGCCCCTTCCTTGTCGTCGCGGACACGGCCCCCGAACCACGCGATCCCGGTGTGCGCGATGTCGATGTGCTCGAACCACACGCCGGCGAGGGTAGTCGAGAGGCCACGCGCCCGTGCTGCATCGGCGAGCGCCTTGCGAAGCTCGCCGGAGAGCGGCACGCCGGGCACCAGCTCGAGGACCTCGTACCCATAGGTGCCGGCGGGCAGCAATGACTTGCTCAGTTGCGGCCATCCGACGGTGCGCAGCGCATCGAGCGCGCCGGCGTCACCGGCGGAGCCGATCGCAGCGAGTGCGGCAACGGTCTCCGTCTCGTTGGATCTCGCGATGCGTTCCTCGAGTACGCAGCGCCCGGCATGGTCGCGCCGCGCCGCGAGCTCTGGCCACCCCGCGCTGTCGGCCGGCGGGACCTCGCGCGGCGGGATGTCCTTCACGGCCGCGAACAGCGCGCGATCGACGTCGTGCAGGTCGAAGCACAGCGACAGGTCGAACACCTTCTTCCCATCGGGCAGCACGAGCGCGTGCCGCGGTGCGACGCGTTCACCGTCCGCAAGCAGCTGCTCGAAGAGCTTCGGCTCCATCACCATGTGCTCGCCGCACGTCACGTTGCCGAGACGCGGACACGGAATGCGCCGGCCCTGCTCGTCGTAGTCGCGCGGGTTGTGGCGGAACACGCTCGCGGCGACGCAGACGCACTTGTTGGCCGCTTCGACGAAGGCCGGATCGCGGTAGTTCTCGCGCCAGATGCGATCGGACGCGCTCTCGCCGTCCATGTTGACAGCGATGAACAGCGGGCGCTGTTCGGCCTTCGCGAGCGCCTGGGCATCCTCGAGCGTGCGCTGCCACTCGATCTGCGGCAGGTTGGTCGGTCGCTGCGCGTCGTACTCGCCGGGAGACGGAACGTGGCAACTGGCGAACGCAAGGACGGCGCCGATCGCCAACGCGGCGGCGGGCAGGCAACTCGATGATCGCGACATGGAGGGGTCCTCAGGTGGCGACCGGAGGACCCTAGAGCCTACCGCCTTCGCGCGCAGAACCCGCTGCCGCCGTCCATGTCCCCTGACTTCTTCCCTGACGGCGAGCGCGAGGACACCGGCGTCCCGCGCGCTCGCCCGTCTCCCGGCCGCGCTGCGCGGGCGGCTAGTTGATGCGCAGCGTGATCGCGCTGCTCGCGATGAAGCCGCTCGGGCTCGCGAGCGGATCGAACGTGATCCACTGCGCGTAGTGCAGCGAGCCGGCCAGCGTCGTCGCGAACGGCACGTTGATCGGCATGCTCGAGAACCCGAGTGGATCGGTCGCGGCGCCGAGCAGCGTGACCGGGTCGATCAGCAGGTAACACCGCGGCGAGACGAGGCCCAGCGACGAGAGCTCGATCGGCAGCGGCAGCACGCCCGCGGCGAGGTCGCGGCTCTGGCCGAACAGGAACAGCGCGGGACTGAACGGCACGCCGCCGTAGAGGTCGACCGACATGCTGCTGCCGAGCGACAGGAAGCCCGTCGCACCGATCTGGGCCCGCACGTTGTTGCTGCCAGGGCAGCCTTCGCCGAAGGTCGTGGGCAGCCTCGCGGGCACCAGCTGTGCTCTGATCTCACCGCCGGGGAACGCGGCCGTGTGGATGTTCACGTACCAGTTGCCGGCGCGCAGGTTCGTGAGGTCCGTTGCATTCGGCGTGAACGAGGCGGTCAGCGAGGTGCCGGGCGTCGCGATCGGGAACACGATCGGGCCGTTCACGCCGGGCGGTGCGAAGTGCACGTGGGCGGCGATCGGTGGCCCCGTGGTGCCGGCGAAGGCGCCCGTGAGCGTCAGCGTGCCGTTCGGCGACAGGATCAGGGCCGCGCGGCCGAGGCCGGCGCTCGGCGTCGGCGGCACTTCCTGGGTGCCGGCCAGTGAAGCCACGAAGTGGTCGCCGGCGTCCATCATCATCTGGCCGCGGATCTCGCCGCCCGGGTTCGCCGAGGTGTGCACGTTCGCGTAGATGCCGCCCGCCTTGAACGCCGCGACCTGCGCGTTGGTCAAGCGTCCGCTGACTCCGGCGTAGTCGCCCGCGCCGCCGCCGAAGTTGACGATGATCGGGCCGCTGACACCGACCGGAGCCTGGTGGAAGTGGGCCGCGATGACGTTCGTGAGGCCGCTGCTGTCGATCATCCAGACGATGCGGTTCTCGGGCTCGTGCAGGTAGGCGACGACGACTCCCGTGCCCGTGCTCACGACCGGTGGCACCTCCTGTGAGCCCGACATCACCGTCGTGAAGCGTGTGCTCGCCGAGGCCACGACCTGGCCGCGGATCTCACCACCCGGGTTCGCGGCCGTGTGCACGTTCACGTACATGCCGCTCGTCGCGAGTGCCGTGGCTTGCGCAGGAGTCAGCGGGCCGCTGCCCGACATCGAGTTCGGGCCGGACGCCGCGAGCCCGACGACGATCGGGCCGTTCACGCCGACGACACCCTGGTGCATGTGCGCGGCGATCGGCGGCCCTGTCAGGCCTTCGTAGTGCACGAAGACGCGCACGGTGCTCGTCGCGACGTCGAAGCGCACGACGCTCCAGCCGCGACCGGTGGTCGCGACCGGCGGCACCTCCTGCGCACCTTCGAGCGCGGCCGAGTAGTAGTCCTGCGCGATTGCGACCGACGCCAGCAGCATGGGAGCAAGGATTCGAAGCATGGTGTTTCCTCAGAGTGACAGTGGTGATGAGGCGCCGATGCGCGGGCCATCAGCTTGGAGGCGAGCGACGCAGACTAGTTGGCGTCTCCGGGCTTGCGAAGTGGGGTGCGTGCATCTTCACGATGATGCACCTATGCACGGTGACGAGCACCGGCATTGGCCTTGGGCAAAACGCCTCATTACAGAAAAACGTGTGCAGGTCGGCGGACCCCATGGCGCGCACATCGTTCGCTTCGCCGCGAGTCCGTTCGCCGAAGTCGGATCTCGCAGTGCGGATGCGCGCCGCGCGGGCGCGCACCGCGGCGGCTGCGGCGCGAGCTATGCTGCGGGACTTCGCCCAAGCCATGCTCCACCGCCTGCTCGCCATGACGTTCCTGTTCGCCGCGCTGCCCGCACAGCAGGCGGCTGGCGTGTTGCCGTGCTGCAGCACCGGGCACGACGTCGAGCTGCCGCCGCTGCCGGCCGACGCGACGGCGCGAGAACGCTGGCTGCGGCGCATCCACGACGGCTCGGCGGACGACGCGAGCAACGTGTTCCTGTCGCGCCGCTACATCGCGGACATGCAGCAGCGGCTGGCAACGCTGCGCGAGGATGCGCCGCTGGCCGAGCGCTTCGGGCTGCACTGGGGACTCGCGCAGGCGCTCGTGCGCACCGGCGAGCTCGACGAGGCGATCGCGATGGGCGAACGGTGTGTGCGCCTGTGCGAGCAGAACCCCGCGGTCGCGAGCGGCTGGCTGCCCGAGGTGCTGCTGCGCGTGGGTGCGACGCACTTCCGGCTCGCCGAGAAGCAGAACTGCATCGCGCGCCACAACGCCGAGAGCTGCATCCTGCCGCTCTCGGCGGCCGCCGTGCACGTCGAGAAGCAGGGTGCGGCCGCCGCGGCCGCGGTGCTGACGCGCCTGCTCGCGCTCGAGCAGAGCGACCTGCGGCTCGAGGCGACGTGGCTCCTGAACATCGCGCACCAGGCGCTCGGCGACTGGCCCGAAGGCGTGCCCGAGGCGCACCGGCTGCCGGCGTCAGTCTTCGCGTCCGAAGCGCCGTTCCCGCGCATGCGCGAGTGCTCTGGCGCGATCGGCCTCGGCAAGCACGCGCACGCGGGCAGCGTCGTGATCGACGACTTCACGGGTGACGGCCAGCTCGACCTGCTGACCTGCGCGTTCGACACGGGCCGGCCGCCGCGCCTGTTGCGCCACGACGGCGACGGCCAGTGGCCCGACGTCGCGGTCGAAGCGGGGCTCGCGCGCCAGCTCGGAGGCGTGAATCTCGTGCACGCCGACGTCGACAACGACGGCCTCCTCGACGTGCTCGTGCTGCGCGGCGGCGGCTTCTTCGCGGGCTCCGAGTTCCCGCTGAGCCTCTTGCGCCAGGATCGGGCTGGCCACTTCGTCGACTTCACGGACGACGCGGGCCTGGCACTCGCGGGACCGATCCGCACCGCGACGTTCGGCGACATCGATCACGACGGCGACCTCGACCTGTTCCTCGGCTTCGAGAGCGAGCGCACGCAGGCCGGAGTGAAGTTCCCGAGCCTGCTCTTCCTGAACGACGGCAAGGGCCACTTCACGGACGTCACCGGCAGCAGCGGCGTCGCGAACACCGATCGCGTGGTCGGCGCCTTGTTCGCGGACTTCGACGGCGATGGTGCTGCCGACCTCTACGTGTCGAACTTCCTGGCACCGAACCGCCTGTTCATGAACCGCGGCCGCGGCACGTTCCGCGAGGAAGCGAAGGCGCGCGGCGTCGACGGGCCACTCGCGAGCGGCCCGATCGCGGTGTTGGACTTCGACAACGATGGCGACCTCGATCTGTTCGTGACCTGGCAGCATCACTACCGGCAGATCCGTTCGGTCGCCGCGTGGTACATCGAGCACCGCGTCGAGGACGACTGCCAGCGGCTGTTCGCGAACAACGGCAGGGGCACCTTCACCGACGTCACGGAAGCGAAGGGCCTGCGGCGCGTCTACCTCGCGACCGGCGTCAACACGGGCGACGTCGACAACGACGGCTTCCCGGACCTCTACGTTGCGACGGGCGCGCACGACCTCGCAGCGCTGTTCCCCAACGTGCTGCTGCTCGGCGGCGAGCGCTTCCGCGACGTGACGTTCGCGGCCGGCGTCGGCCACCTGCAGAAGGGCAACGGGGTTTCGTTCGCGGACCTCGACGGCGATGGCGACCTCGAGATCACGGCCCAGGTCGGCGGCTACTTTCCCGACGACAGCTTCGGCAGCGTGCTGTTCGAGAACCCCGGCAATCAGAACCACTGGCTCGAGTTCGAGCTGGTCGGCAAGACCGACAACCGCTTCGGCATCGGCGCGCGCGTACGCGCGCACGTCGCCGGTGCCGACGGAGAGCGCGACGTCTACGCGACGGTCGGCGTCGGAGGCTCGCTCGGCGACAACCCGTACCGCGCGCATCTCGGTCTCGGCCGCGCCGACCGCGTCGTCTTCGTCGAGGTCAAGTGGCCCGCCAAGGGTGACCGGCAGCGCCTCGACGCGGTGCCGATGGATGCCGTGCTGCGCATCGAGCAGGGTGGTACGTCGTGGGAGCGCGTCGAGCGCAAGCGCCTGCGCATCACGAAGGGCGGTTGACGCCGGCGTGCGGGATCATCGGCCCCCGCGCCTGGCCCGTCAGCATGCACACGAACGGGGTATGCTCCCCGAGTCCTGGGGTGGACGCCGGCCGACACATGCTGAACCAAGAAGCGATCACCACCACCTACCGCGACCTGCTGCTCAGGGAGCCGGAGCCGGCGGCCCTGGCCGCATTGCTCGCTGCTCCGCGTGGGCCTGGCGAGGCGTGGCTCGCGGCCGAGCTGAGTGCGTCGAAGGAGTTCCGCACCGTGGTCGAGCCGCTGCGCCGGCTGCTCCTGCACGAGTGGGAGCACTGGGCCTTCCGGCGCCCGACCGCGTCGGAGCTCGCGAGCGGCGTCGACGCGACGCGCGGCCGCTGCGGCAGTGACGAGGCGGTGCGGCGCGCGCTGGCCGACGGCTCGATCCGCTCGAAGCTCGCTTTCCGGCCGATCAAGCTCGAGATGGACATCACGAACCAATGCAACCTGCGGTGCGTGATGTGCCACTTCAGCATGGCGAGCTATCACGAGCGGCCGCAGCGCCACATCACGCTCGATCGCTTTCAGGCGCTCGGCGAGCAGGTGTTCCACCGCGCGCATCAGGTGTCGCTGAGCTACGGCACCGAGCCGCTGCTGCACAAGGACATCGGCGGGCTGCTGGCCTGCCTGCAGAAGCACGAGGTGCCGCACACCTACATGCACACGAACGGGCTGCTGCTGCGCGAGTCCGTGATCGAGGCGATGATCGCGCACGCGTTCAGCTTCCTGTTCGTGTCGGTGGACGCCGCGACGGCGGAGACCTACGAGCGCATCCGCGTCGGCGGCTCGTTCCGACGGCTGCTGGACAGGCTCGCGCTGCTGCGGTCGCTGAAGGAGCGCCACGGATCGCAGCTGCCGCGGCTCGGGCTCGGCTTCGTGCTGATGCGGCAGAACATGGCCGAGCTGCCGGCGTTCGTCGAGTTCGCGGCGCGCGTCGGCGCCGAGTCCGTGAACGCGATGCACATGGCGGTCTGGGAGGGTGTCGGCAACGACGCGATGGGCGCGAACCAGGAGAAGCAGCGCTGCAACGACGCCATCGCCGCGGCGCGCGAGGTCGCGGCGCGCGCCGGCATCAAGCTCGTGGCGCCGCCGGCGTTCGAGGTGGCCGCGAGGGATCGCAGCCTCGTCGCCGACGTCGCGCAGCGAGGGCGCGAGTACGGACTCGCCGACGCGCCTCGCGTCGCGAGCTGCCCGTTCCCGTGGGGTTTCGCGGCGATCGACCCCGAGGGTGAGGTCCTGCCGTGCGGTTGGTGGGATCGCACGCTGCCGGGCTCGATGGGCAACGTGTTCAAGACGAGCTTCGCCGACATCTGGCGCGGGCGGCCGTTCCAGGCGCTGCGCGAGCGCCTGCGTGCGCATCGCCTCGAAGGTCCCTGCGCCCACTGCCCGGCTGCCGGCATGGGTGCGCCCGACGCCGCTGCGGCCTTTCGCGCGATCTGACTGACGGCCCGAATCGCCGTTGAGCCGCGCCCGCTGCGGGCGTCGGCTCCAACGCAGGCGGCCAACCGCGCTGATTCGCCGGCCTCAAAAATCGGCGAGCGGCGGGATCTCGAGGTGGCGTCGCAGGTCTCCCTCGGCGAGCGCCTGGCTCAGCAGCCGCGCGGCGCGCGTCATCGCCTGCAGCGTCAGCTGCAGCGTCTCGTCGTCGTGCGCGAAGCACGGCAGCATCACGCCGTTGTTGAAGATCGAGATGCCCGCGCGCAGCAGCTCCTGCTGGAACAGCGTGCGCATCCCGAGCCGGCGCTGCCGGTCCGGCTCGTCGAAGAAGATCGACATGCGGAACGGCGGGCCCTTCATCCAGGCGCGCAGTCCGGCCTCGGCCATGAGCCGGTCGATGCCTTCGCGCAGCCGCTGCCCGTGGCTCCAGACGAAGCGCGCAACCGGCTCGTGGCGGCAGACCTCGAGCGTCGCCATGGCGGCGTGGAACGAGTAGGCCTCGCCGCGGAACGTCGGCCCGTAGTGGCAGCGCGGATAGCTGCGCATGAACTCGGCGGGGCCGCACAGCGCCGAGAGCGGCATGCCCGAGGCCATCGACTTGCCGAGGCACGTGAGGTCGGGCCGGATGCCGCGCGCGCGCTGCACGCTGCCCTCGAGGTAGCGGAAGCCCGTGACGATCTCGTCGAACACGAGCAGCGCACCCGCTTCGCGCGTCTTGTCGCGCAGCAGCTGCAGGAACGACTGCTCGGCGTCCGGCTCGTGACCGACGTCGTTGCCGCCCCACGGCCCCGACGGCTCGAGCATCACGCAGGCGAGATCGTGCCGATGGCGTTCGAACAGCTCGAGGAAGTGCGCCGCGTCGTTGAAGCGGAAGCGGTGGATCAGGCGTTCGCCGCGGTCCGGGATGCCGGTGTGCGCGAAGCCGGACTGCTCGGCCCAGAAGTCGCCCCAGCCGTGGTAACCGCAGTAGAGGATCGTCCTGCGTCCCGTGTGCACGCGGCTCAGCCGCGCCGCGAGCGTGCAGACGTCCGAGCCGTTCTTGCCGAACGCGACGATCTCGCTGCCGGGCAGCTCCTCGACGAGCATCGCCGCGAGCTCGATCTCGACCGCCTGCGAGTAGGCGAGCACGGGCGCGGACTCGATCGCGCGCGCGAGCGCCTGCTTCAAGTGCGGGTGCGCGTAGCCGAGCACGGTCGTGCCCCAGCCCATCGTGTAGTCGATGAACTCGCGGCCCGAGACGTCGGTGATGCGGCAGCCGGTCGCGCGCGCCGCGAACACCGGGAACGCGGTGCCGTCGAGCGCCGCGTTCGCGCTGCCGGTCGGGTGGTAGTGCCACGGGCTCACGCGTTTCGCCAGCTGCCGCAGGCGCAGGTTCGGATCGACGAGCGCCTGGTCGGCGACGAGCTTCACTTCGAGCGGCGCCACGCCGCGGTCCGTGAAGCGCACGACCAGCTGCTCGACGAGCTCGAAGCGCAGCGTGTGCGGGCCGGGCTCGGTCGGTACCGCGAGCAGATGGTGCAGCGTCACCGTCCCGCCGGCCGGCACTTCGGCCACCGGCAGCTCGAGCGTCGCAGCAATCGAGCCGTCGCAGAACAGGCCGACGCTGACGCGATTGCCGAGCGGTGCCGTGCTGCGCCACGTCATCGTTCCGGTGTTCTCGAGCACGAGGCGGATCGTCACCGTCGAGCCCGGCGCAGCACGCTCCGGCACGGTCCAGTCGAGGTAACGCACTCCGTACGAAGCATGCGTGCGCACCTCGCCGCCGAGCGATGGCAGCACCTGGTCGGCGTCGTAGACCAGCAGCTCGGCCGCGTGCACACGCGTGGCCGCGAGCGTCACGGCACCGTCCGCGGTCACGAGATCGGCGCGCCACGAGTAGCGGCCCGCGCGTTCGAAGGGCGGGATCGAGAACGGGAACACGGTGCGTTCGCCGGGCTCCACCATGTGCCGCAGCGGCACGTCGACGTGGCCGATGCCTTCGACGCTCGCGCGCAGGACCACGAGCTCGTGGATCGCGTCGCGCCGCTCGGGCGACCACCGCCGGTTGCTGCGGTTCTCGAGCCACAGCTGTGCTCTGACGCTCTCGCCGCGCGGCAGCCGGTGTGGCACGTCGCACAACACGATGCCGCCCTGCACGTGGCCCGCGAAGGTGCGGCGCTCGCGCTCGGCCGGCGTGTTGTGCATGACGCCGTCGGCGCGGTACGCGAGCACCTGGCGGTGCGCACGCGCGAGCAGCGCCGGGACGTCGAGCCCGTACGTGCACTCGCAGGTCCGGTCGGTGCAGGTCACGCACTCGAGCGCCGTGCTCGGGTGCCGCACGAAGTAGTGGTGCCGGTCGATCGTCTCGAACGAGTCGCCCCAGTGGCTCCACATGTAGGCCTCGCGGACCATCCACGAGATCTGCAGGTGCTTGCTGCACGTGGGCTCGCACTCGCCGCAGCGCGTGCAGAGCTCGGCGCGCATCGCGTCGACGACTTCGCCGAGCCGCTGCTCGCGCGGCGGCGGCAGGTGCAACGGCGCGTGCCCGGCTCGCGCGTTCTCCTCGGCTTCGGCGACCGACGCCGTCCCGGGGCAGACCGACGTGACGCCCGGCAGCCGCAGGATCGCGCGCAGGATGTCGCCCGCCGCCAATGGCTCCTTCTCGCTCGAGAAGCGGTGCCGCTGCGGGAAGGCCTTGCTCGGACAGAGCAGCCCGCCCGCGAACGGCTTCATGACCAGCAGGCTCACGCCGTGCTGCCGTGCTAGCGGGAAGATGCGGCGCCGGTTCTCCTCGAGGTTCTCGTACTGCTTGCCCTCCGAACCGGCGTGGTACGAGAGCACGTGGAAGCCGAGCGGGTTGTACGCGAGCATGATCGCGTCGAAGACGCCGCACTCGATCAGCCGCGCGATCCGCTCGGGCGGCGCGTGCGTCGTGCAATACAGGGCGCCGATGCGGCCCTCGGCCTTCTTGCGCGTCAGGAACTCGACGAGGCCGCCGCGCTCCCAGACGTTCTCGCCGACGAACTCGCGGTCGTCGATGCACGCGATGCCGTAGATCTCGAGCCGCTCGCGGCCGACGAGCCGGCACGTGTGCTCGAACAGCTCCTCGCACTTCTCGAGCGTCTGGTAGCAGCCCGAGGCCAGCATCAGGTCGTCGCGGCCCGACTCCTGGAACGCGCGCGCCACGAGCTCCTCGGCGCCGCCGTAGTCGGGCGCCGCGTGCACCCAGTTCACGCCGAGCTCGAAACCGCGCAGCAGCGTGTCGATGGCCTGGCGTTCGGGGACGAGGCGCAGTTGTGCAGTGCCGAACCCGACCGCGCTGACGCGGATGTCCGTTCGCCCGAGCCGGTTCAGCTGCATGGGCGGGATGGTAGCGCCTCCGCACACGCGGTGCCGCGGGCGCACGGCGCTGCCGTGCTGCCGATGACGGCGGCGCGTAGACGGACGGCTTCCGGGAGAATCGCCGCCGGCTGAAGAATCGAAGGCGCCGGTGGCATCCTTGTCGGCGTGACCGAACTCCGGCTTCCCTCCGAGCTGCTGCTTGAGAACCTGCACTCGCTGCGCAGGCTCGCGCGGCGGCTCACGCGCGACCCGCACGCTGCCGACGACGCGGTGCAGGACACCGTCGTACTGGCGATGCAGCACCGGCCGCCGGCGCTCCGTGCCGTGACCGCGTGGCTGCGCGCGATCCTGCGCAACACGGTCCGTGAGCAGGCGCGCGCGGGCGCGCGGCGCAGCAGCCGCGAGCAACGGCGCGTGTGCGGCGGCTCCGAGTGTGCGCCGTCCGCGGCCGACGTCGCGAGCGAGCTGCAGCTGCACCGGCGGCTCGTCGAGCTCGTGCACGAGATCGAGGAGCCGGGCCGCCAGGCGCTGTTCCTGCACTTCTGGCGCGGGCTGTCGCCGCGCGCGATCGCCGAGCTGCTCGCCGTGCCGGTCAAGACCGTGCACTCGCGCATCGAGCGCGGGTTGCAGCGCCTGCGCGCCAAGCTCGATGCCGAACGCGGCGAGCGTGCGGCCTGGCTGCCTGCGCTGGTCTTGTTCGGCGCGCGCGGCAGGCTCGAGGCCGCGGGCGTCGCCACGGGAGTCCTGCTACTCATGAAGACGAAGCTCTTCGCCGCGTTGTCGATCCTCGCTGCTGCATTGCTGCTGCTGCCCTGGTGGTGGCGCGCAGATCCCGGCGCAGCGGCGATGGGCCGGCCGCCGGCAGATGCGGTGGCCGTCGCCGCCGCGCAGGCGCCGCAGACGCCGGACGCCTCCGTGCTGCGCACCGAGGTCGCGCCGGTACCGCGCGACGGCGGCGCAACCGGCGCGCCGGAACCTGCGAACCTGCTGGCCGGGTTCGTGCACGATCTCGACGGCCGGCCCGTCGGTGGTGTCGAGGTCGTCTTCGCGCGCAAGATCGGCGAGACGACGCTGGCTCGCGACGCCAGCGTGCCCGCGGTCACGAGTGCCATCGACGGCGGCTTCCGCTTGCCGTTGCCAACCGGCGAAGGCTGTCTGACGACGTCGGGCGGCGCGTGGGCGGCCGTGCTGCGGCCGTGGTTGGAAGCACGCATGCCGGCGGAACCGCCGGTCGTGATCGTGGCGCCGAGCCGCAGCTACTCGGGCATGGTCGTCGACCCCGACGGCGCACCGGTCGCGCAGGCGCGCGTCGTCGTCGTGGTCGGCGACGAGCTCGTGCCCACGCGCGCCGCCGGCGGGCGCACGATCGCGCTGCTCAGCGACCTCGCCGCGACCGACACGGACGCGCAGGGCCGGTTCCACCTCGGTTCGGTCGGGTTCGTGCCCGGCTCGCGCTTGGCCGCGAAGCGGCACCCGTACGGGGAGACCGGCCTGCCGCTGCCCGAGGTCTCGACGCCGGATCTGCTGCTGCGGCTGACCGCTGCGAAGCCCGAGACGCAGTACGTGCACGGCGTCGTGCTCGACGCGCAGGGCAAGCCTGTCGCCACGGCACTCGTCGCGGCCACCGGTAACGCGGTGCGCACGACGGCTGATGGCCACTTCGCGGCGCCGTGGGGCTGGCAGCGACCGACCGCCGTGCGCGCCGTCGTGCCCGGGCTCGGCGCGGTGCAGGAGCTGCTGCAGCCCGGTCCCGACCAGCCCGGCTGGCGTGCCGACCATCCGATCACGCTGCGGTTGCCCGCGGCCGCCGGCGCCGTCCGCGGGCGCGTCGTCGACGCGGACGGAAGGCCTGTCGCGGGCGCGCGCGTGTGGACGCCGGACCTGACCTATCTCGGCCGCATCCCCGGCGAGGAGAAGGGCCACGAAGTGCTGCGCGACAGCTCGGTCGAGGAGATCGCCGCGGCGGGCAACGAGCGGCTCACGCTGGCGACGACGTCGGACGCCGACGGCGCGTTCATGCTGCTCGGGCTGTTGCCGCGCCCGTATGCGCTGTTCGCGATGCAGAGCGCTACGCTCGCCGCGGTTGGTCCGGTCTGGGCCAGCCCCGGTGACGCGGTCGACCTGCGGCTCGAGGCTCCCGTGCTGCGCCCGGTCGCGGGCCGCGTGCGCTCACGCGCCGGCACGCCGCTCTCCGGCGTGCGCATCGCACCGGGCCGCGCACTGACGTGGCAGCGACCCGAGCGCGATCCCGATCCGTGGGCCGGCTGCACGTTCTACGCCTGGGGGCCCGCGCAGCTGTTCCACGACGCCGCGGTCACGACGGACGCCGAGGGTCGCTTCCACTTCGCGGGTGTCCACGTCGCCGGCAGCTACCTGTCGTGCCGCGGCGAGGCCGTGTTCATGGCGCCGCCGTTCCAGCTGACCGCCGACCTCGACTGCGAACATCTCGAAGTGTCGCTGCCAGTGCGCAGCACGGTACGCCTCGTGCTCGAACAGCCCGTCGAGGCCGACGCGTTCAAGATCCGGACGCCCGACGACCAGCACGCGACGGTGATCGTGCGCGTCGAGGGATTCGAGATCTCGATGGGTCGCATCGAGTTCGCCGACGGCCGTTCGCCGGAGATCAGCAGCGAGGCGCGCGAGGTCATGGTCGTGCTGCTGCGCGGCAAGGACGAAGTGCGCCGCGCGACCATTCGCCTGCCCGAGGGCAGCGGGCACGAAGTGCGGTTGTGAGCCCGGCGCCGCTCGGCGGGCGATGCCCGCTGAGAGGCGCCAGATCCGCACGAGCACGGGAATCCGCGACTTCGTCTGAACATGATGCGCCCTGGTTCGTGAGCAGGGTGCCTTGATCGACGCGACCTTCACCGAATGGCGTGCGCGGCTGCTGCGTTTCTGCAGCCAGCTGCTGCGCAACGACCACGACGCCGAAGAGGTCGTGCAGGACGTGTTCGCCCGGCTGCTCGCCAGGAACGGGCGCTACGACCTCGGCACCGATCCAGGCGTGCTCTTGTTCCGCCTCGCGCGCAACCGCTGCATCGACGTGCGGCGCAAGCACCACGCTGTCGCGGCGGCCGACCTCGAGGTGACGGCGCGCGAGGAACGGCCCAACCTCGAGCTCGCGGAAGCGCTAGCGGGCCTGCCGTTCGCCGAGCGTGAGGTGCTGCTGCTGACGGCGGTCGACGGCCTCGGCTACCGCGAGGTCGCGGCAGTGCTCGGCTGCTCGCTCGGCACGGTCGCGGCGCGTCGCTACGCGGCGATCCAGAAGCTGCAGCGGAGGCTCTCGCCATGAAGAAGAACGAACCCCCGATCCCGCTGCGCAGCGTGGTCTGCCTGCCGCGCTGGCTGATGCTCGGCGGCGTGACCCTCAGCGTTGCATGCATGCTCGCGGGCGTGGTGCTGGCGGTCCACGGGCTCGCGACCGCGTCGGGCGGCGCGCTCGGCGGCCGGCTCGGTGGCGCGTTCGGCTGCCTGATCGGCGGCGCCGGCGCACTGGTCGGCACGCTCGCCGATTGGCGCCGGCGAGCGCCGGCGCCGCTGCTGTTCGCGCAGTTGCAGCGCGACAAGCCGCTGCCGATCTACCGCATGTTCTGGCCGTCCCTCATCGCCGCGATCGTCGGGCTGGTGCTCTACTGCATCTGGGGCAACTGGTTCGTCTCGTACCCGATCGTGCTGATTGGCGGCATCTTCGCCTTCATCGCGGGTTGTCAGGAGACGATCCGCCGCCACAGCACGCGCGAGGCGCGCGCCGTGTTCACGCTCTACGCCGACGGCATGCTCGACGGCGACGATGCCGCCGCGATCGACGATGCGCGCAAGAAGGATGCGAAGTTCGATGCCGCGGTGCAGGAGTTCCGGCGCGTCGCCGCGGCGTTGCGGCGGATCGACGGCGCAGGGCCCGCGGGATGAACCGCCGCGCAGAACCGGCTACGATCGCGCTGTGCGCGCGCCGTCTGGATCGTGGGCGAACTGGTCGCCGTTCGTCGCGGTCCTGGCGGCCGCGTGCGCGGGCGTCGAGCGGCCGGACGACTGGCACACGAGGCTCGAGCCCGCGGCCGCGACCGGATGGGCGGCGCCGGGTCCGTTCTCGCCGATGGACGACGCCGCGATCTGGGGCGTCGGCGATCGCGTCGTCTACACGATCGAGCTCGACGATCGCGGCGCGCGCCGCACCTTCACGTTCACGCTGACGACGACGGCGCTGCCGCCTCCCGAAGCCGATGCGTTCGTGCTCGCGCACCCCGTGCACGGCCACGTGCTCACGCGCAGCGCCGTCAACGGATGGCAGCACGGTCCGGTCATCGCCTACGAGGGCTTCGGCGACGTCACGCTGCACGCCGAGCTCGAGGGCGACGACGGCTCGCGCTGCGAGGGCGATCTCGTCGTCGAATCGCTCGCGCACTGGTGGGTCGAGGACCTGCGCGTCGGTCTGTGGTCACATGTGCACGGCCTGTTCGCGGCGCTGCTCGGGCTCGACTGCATGCATGCGGCGCTGCTGCGCGTGATCCGCCTGCCGACCACGTGGTCGGTGCTCGCGTCGTTCGGCCGCATCCGCGTTGCCCTGACGCGAAAGCACCTCGACGACGTGCCGCTGGTCGACCAGGACACGCCGCTCGGGCGGCTGCCGACCGCGTGGCTGCCGATGACGATCACCGCGAACGGGCAACCCGCGCTCGACGGCCGCATCCAGTTCACCTGGAAGCGCTCGCCGCTGCTGTCGACGAGCGGCGTGCTGCAGATCGAGGCGTGGCACCCCGACGACCCCGCGCGGCGCGTCCTGGTGCGGCTCGCTTCGGCGACGCGCGGCACGCCGCCCGACGGGCCCGATCCGACGGACCTCGGCTTCGGGCTGCGCGTCGGCATGACCGTCGACGAGGCGTGTGCGGTGCTGCGCGGCGAGGTCGAGAAGGTGCACGCACGAGGCCGGCTCGCGGACGGCCGCGACGTCGAGCTGATCCAGCTCACCGCGCCCGCGAAGTGGTTGTTCTGCGTCGTGCACGACGGTCGGCTGCTCTACGCGAGCCTCGGCAACCACATGCCGAAGCACTTCCTGAAGGTGCGCGGCTTCGTGCCGGCGGACGGCGCGGATCGGTAGCGCGCGCGGGATCACAGTCACGAACCTGGGCTGGCCGGAGCTCGAGGAGCCCTGGACTCAGGCAGCTCGGGCGCGATTCCACTGCTGTTCGTGCGCGGTTCGGTGAGCGGCTCTTCAGCTCGTTCGCGGGCTCGCAGCGCGCACGCAGGGTGCGTATGACTGCGCGGTCAACCGGAGGTGGATCGATGCGAGCCGTGAAGTGGGCGGGTGTCGTGTTCTGTTGCACAGTGATCGGCAGCGCGTTCGCGCAGGAGCGTCAGAAAGCGGCGACGGTGCACATCGTCGGCGTGCAGCACGCGCCGGGGCAGCTGCTCTACGAATCGACGTCGCCAGCGCACGTGCGCGCGGCGCTCGCTGCGATCGCGCCCGACGTCGTCTGTGTCGAGAGCTGCCCCGAGTGGTTCGCCGCTGGGCGCTTCTACCGCGAGACGTGGGAGGCGTCCGGCATCGCGATGCCGTGGGCGAAGTCGCGCGGCCTGCCGGTGCACGGCGTCGACTGGATCGGCGCCGGCACCGACGACTGGGTCGATCGGGAGCGCATCGCACGCGTGCGGCGCGAGCGCGACGACCTGCGCGCGGAACGCATCGATGCGCGCCGCTTCGGCTTTGGCGCCGCGAGTCGTGCGCAGCTGCGCGCCGTCGGCGCGAGCCCGGAGATCGACTTCGCGCGCTTCAACAGCGAGGCGTTCGCGCGCGAGATCAACGCGTGGCAGGACGGCGCGCGCGACGAGAAGGGCTCCGCGCAGCAGTACTTCACGGTGCGCAACGGCCACATCGCGGACCACATCGCGGCGACCGCGAAGCAGCATCCCGGCGCGAAGATCGCCGTCGTGATCGGCGCGATGCACCGCGGCGACCTGCTGCGGCTCTTGCCGGCGCGCGGGCTCGAGGTTGCCGCGGTGCCGGATCTGACGGCGCTGCGCGCTGGCGATGGCGACCTCGCGATCGACGATCTGCTCGCGATGCTGACGTTCGCGATGGACAACGAGGGCGGCCGCACGCCAGACGCGGCGCGGCTCGCGCGGTTGCACGAGCAGCTTGCGAACGTGCTCGAGGCCGGTGTGCAGCGTGACCACGCCGTGCTCGCCGACTACGTCGCCGCGAGGCGCGACATGCTCGACGGCAAGCTCGACGACGCCGCGCGCGCGTTCGCAGTGCTCGCGCAGAAGGGCAAGCAGGTGCGGTTCCCCTACCGCGGCGGCGAATGGCGCCTGCACCTGACGGTCGCGCAGGCAGCGCGGCTCGAGCTCGGCAGGATCGCGGATCTCGCGGGCCGGCGCGAGCAGGCGGTCGCTGCTTACAAGGAACTGCTGGGCACTGTCGCGGTGCCCGGGTTCGACGAGGGCTACCACTCGGACTTCGAGTTCGTTGCGTGCGCACACAACGCGGTGCGTGCGCTGTTGCAGACGCCGTTCACGGCGGAGATGGCGTTCGCGCGGCGGCAAGTGGAGTCGGGCCGCGCGCCGGCCACCGGCGAGCTCGCGAAGTCGATGCAGCGCGCGTGGGAGCTGCACCGCAGCAAGCAGTGGCAGGCGCTGCGCACTGCGGTCGCCGCGATCGACGCGAGTGCGCTGTCGCGCGCTGAATCGCTCGAGGTGCAGTACCACCTCGCCGCGGCGAGCCTCGAGCTCGGCGAACGGGACGATGCCGCGACGCGGATCGCCGATCTCGAGCAGCGCGCGAGCGATCTCGGCGCGAGCCACTGGCTCGTCAAGCACCTGCCCGACCTGCGCCGGCGGCTGCAGTAGCTTGGTTACTTGGAAGTGCCGCGCTCTTGCGAGGGCGGCACGTCGATCCGGCGCGACATGTCGAGTGCTGCTTGCAGCTGGTGCTCCGTGCCGCGGAAGAGCAGCGTGTTGCGCGCGTCGTCGGCATGCACGTGCAACGGGGCCGGCTTCTCGACGGGCGCCGCCGGGGGCGGCCACTTGCGGCGGCAGCCAGTGCAGGAGAAGTTCAGCACTTCCTCGAGGATCGGCGCCAGCTCGGTCGCGGCGTGGTGCTGCACCAGGTACGTCGCGGATCGTGGTTCCTCGGGCGACAGCTCCCTCTTCCCGCATGCCGCGAGCAGGGACAGCAGCAGCAATGACGCGGTTCTCATGGCGCCGTCGGACGCAGCTCGCGCGACGTTCTTTCCGCCGCGTGCGAGCGGCCTGTCTCGCTGTCTCCAGAGAGCGGCTACCGCGCTGCCGCGACGTCTTGCCCTTCGTCCTGTTGCGTCACCTGCCAGCGTGGCCCTGTGGGGCGCCAGTCGGCCGACATGAACCGCACCGCGCGCAGCGTGAAGACGTTCCCGGGCCAGCAGGCGAACGCGGCCCAGCCTTCGGTATCGGTCTTGACCACGGCTTCCATCGCCTCCTCGATCTGCACCCACGACGAGGCCATCGGCTTGCCGTCGGCGAGCAGCCGCACGCGGCCCGGCGCGCTCGGGAACTGCGGCGTGAACCGTTGTTGGCCACTGCGAACGACGAGCGGGGCGTCGGCGAGCACGAACGCATCGTGACCGAGATCGCGGTGGAACCGCACGCGCATCAGCCGGTAGGTGCCGCTCGCCAACTGCAGCGTGGTGCGCTTCGCGTCGGCGACCGTCACCCGGTCGCCGCCCCAAGGCAAGCGCTCGATCCGGGCTTCGATGCGGTCGCCGGCCGCGAGCCCGTCGCCGACGAGCTCGACGGTCAGCGCGCCGAGCCCGCTCGCCGTCGTGCGGAACTCGCTCTCGATCCCCCGCTGGATCTCGACACGGCCGAGCTCGTGGAGGTGTCGGCCGCCGACCGCGAGCGCAATCGAGTAGGTGCCGACCGGGAGCTTCGCGAAGTGGAAGTCCCCGCTGGGCAGGACCTGCGTCCAGTCGCGTGGCCCGCCGGGCAGGGGAACGTCCGGGATCACCATGATCCTCGCGGCTCCTGGCCCTTCGCGGATCGCGCCGCGCAGCGAACCGCACGCCGTCATCGTCACGACGATCGGATCCTCGGCACCAGTGACCTCGACGATCACATCTCCATAGAGGGGGTGATGGCAGCGCAACCCGACCCCGGGTTGCCAGGCCGCACTGAGCACGAGCGTGCCGTCGGCGCCGGTGACGCCGCGCGCGAGCAGCGGCACGCGCTTGTCGAACATCGGATTCGTCTCGGAGAGATCGAAGTAGTCTGCGGTCGGCACGGCGTTGTGCAGCGGGCCCCAAGCAGCCTGATACACGACATCCACCTCGGCACCGCCGAGCCGCTGCGAGGGAGTCTCCTGCACGACGATCTGCACCGGCCGCTGCACCGGCACCGTCCAGCAGTGCACGATCGTGTCACCGGCGGTGCGGTGCGGTAGCTGTTCGAACCGCACGTGCCGCACCTGACCCGCGGCATTCTCGACTTCGAGCCGTAGCCAGGTGGGGTTCGACCACTGTTCGTCCCACGGCAGGTCGAAGTTGCCCGGCACCTGACTCGCGAGGAGCTGCCACGTTCCCGATCCCAACCTGCCGTTGACGGACACGCGGTAGCTGACCGGGACGGAGAGGGGACGGCCGTCGGGCGTGCGAACTTCGAGGCGATGCCGCGTCGTCGGCAGCTCGACCACGATGTCCTGCTCGTGCCAGGCGAACGGACCAGCCGCGACCTTGGCCAGGTCCTTGTTGCCAGGCGGTGGGCTCGCAAAGAGCCTCAGGTACGTTTGGCCCGCGGTCTGCCGCAGGGAGCCAGGCAACTCGAAGCGGCCCTCGGCATCGGACCGCGTCACCTCGCTGCCAAGGACGGACAGGAGCACGTCGGCGATGCCGCGACTCGGATCCGACGCGGCAACGACGCGGCCGCGGATCCGCCAATCGTCGTCGGAGGCGACGAGCACGTCGATCGACTCGGCGAGCGGTTCGACCTCGATCAGGCCCGGCTGCACGACGCGGTGGTCGTCGCCGACCGTGACCGTGTACACGCCGAGCTCGAGCGCTGCGAACGTCATCACACCGGCGGCGTCGGAGCGCTCGCTGCGTGGTGCGCGCGGGATCACCAGGCTGCGCGCGGTCGCTACGTAGCTCAGCGTCGTCACGACGTCCGGCACGACGACCTTCGTCACGTGGTGCAGCAGGCGCACACGCAGATCGCGTGTGTCCGGCAGTTGCACGACGGCCTCGCGGTTCGGGCCGACGTCGCGAGGCAACACCATGCGGTGCGGGTGATGGACGCGCGGCCCCTCGAGGCGCACCACGAGCTGTCCCCAGCCGTCGGGCGGCCAGCAGCGGAACGTGCCGGGACCAATGCGCTCGCAGTCGACGTCGACCACGCCGGGCACCAAACGGCAGCGCAGCGCCGTGATCGTGGCCTCGCTCCCGTCGGTGTGCTCGACGCGCAGGCGCAGCGCTTCGGTCGTTCGCGCGGTGTTGGTGGGTTCGCCCGCGGCCGCCACGACGGCCGTGCGCTGCTCGCTCGTGACCGGCGATGGCGCGCGCGGGGCCGTGTCGAAAGCACTGGCGGCGGGCGCGGCATCGTTCGCGACCGCGGTGCTCGGCGTCGCGACGGGCGGCGCCGCCAATCCGACCCACACGGCAATCGCAGCAGCCGCCGCGAGGCCGCAGAGGAGCAGCTTCGTCTTCAGGGAGATCATGCAGAGCGCCGCCGCCGTCGCGGCAGCCGGAGTGGCCAGGGGAACGGGAGGTGCAACGGGCCGCGACGCCCACAACAGTGCCAGGGCGCCTTGCACTCGGTGATCGGCGCGCTCGAGCCCGGCGCGCAGTCGTTCGCGCGCGCGGCGCAGGTGGGCGCGCACGGCATCGGCCGAGGTGCGGTGGCGCTGCGCGAGCTCGTCGATCGACAAGCCGTCGAAGTAGTGCAGCAGCACGAGACCCTGTTGCGGCTCCGGCAGCTGCAGCACGAGGGTGACGAGTGCCTTGTGCAGCTCGGCACGCTGCGCCGCGTCGGCCGCGGCTTCGGCGAACTCCGCGCCGGCAGGCCCGGCGACTGCTCGCTCGCGCGCGGCGCGGCGCACGTCGCCGCGTGAACGCTGGCCCAGCGCGTTGCGCAGCAGCCGTGCGAAGAAGCCAGCGAGGTTCTCGCGGTGCGCTGGCGGATTCCGCAGCACCGCGGCCCACGTGTCCTGCATCGCATCCTCGGCCGCGTGCACGTCGGGGCACAGACTCAGCGCGAGACGCCTCACCAACTGCACGTGTTGCAGCAGTTCGTCGACGCTCGGAGGGGAGCCCGCATCGGCCATCACGGCGAGCAGAATGCCACGGAACCGCCGCGCGGTCGCAGGATCTGGCGATTCCGCGGCCGGCCTCAGTTCCCGAGCCGCATACGCAGACCGTCGCTCAGCGTGAAGTCGCCGAACAGCGGGCCGGCCGGGTCGAGCACGAGATACTGCCCGAAGACCTGGAAGCCCTGCAGCGCCGGGTTCGCGGGGATCGGGAAGGGCGTGCGCGCGAAGCCGGTGGGGTCCGTGAACGCAGAGGACAGGCTCGTCACCGGGAGGCCGAGCAGCACGCGGCAGCCGTCGAGCACGAACGCCGAGGGCGCGAACGACACGAACAGCACGGCGATCGAGTTCGGCATCGCGCTGTCGACGTCGACCGCGAAGCCGCCGTTGCCGATCACCGGCAGGCCGAACGCGGCGATGTGCGGCGTGCGGTTGGCGGTGCCGGGGCAGTTGCTGCTCCCGTAGTTCTGCGCGAGCGCAGCGTTCGGCGCGCCGAAGTCGAACACCCACAGCTCCTCACCGAGCACGCCGTCGTCGGCGACGAAGAAGAGCTTCGTGCCGGCGAGCCGCAGCGAGTGGATCGTCGCAGCGCCGGCTCCGGCGACAGCACCGATGCGGCCGAGCTGCTGCGTGCCGGCCGCCGTGCCGTCGCTGGCCCAGAGCTGCAGCCCGTCGCCGCCGTCGTGGCCCGCGAATCCGACGAGGCCCGTCGTTCCGAGAACCGCGAGCGTGCCGGCGAGTACGCCGTCACCGGGGCCCTGGTCGAGATCGATCACGAGCCGCGTGCCCGCGGCGGTGCCGTCGCTGATCCAGAGCTCGCGGCCGCGCACACGGTCGTCGGCGACGAAGTACAGGTTGTTGCCGACCGCGACCATGTCGAGGATGTCGGCCGACAGCGAGCCCGGCAGGTCGAGCACGGCGTGCGTTCCCGCGACGGTGCCGTCGGTGACGAAGAGGCCGACCTCGAGGTTGTTCACGAAGGCGCGGAAGAACACTCGGTTGCCCGCGGTCACGAAGCCGTTCGGGCGCGATCCGCCCGTGCCCGGCGTCAGGTCCGCGAACAGTCCCGTGCCGC
>DASVAL010000012.1:0-58431 GCA_036376355.1 Planctomycetota bacterium | reverse complement strand
CCGACCCTGCGCAGCGGCTCTCACTGCTCGAGGATCCGAACGCACGCTTCGTCTCCCACGCGCTGGCGGTGTCGCTTGCGCGGCCGCGCGGCGAGCTCGAGCAGGCCACCAACCGCCTGCGCGAGCTGCTCGAGCCGCCTGGGGTTCAGGGGCTCGTTCTCTTGAAGTTCCGGGCGATAGAACTGTGGGAGTCGATCCCGGTCGACCTCGGTGACCACGTGCGCACGCTCGCGGCGATCGCGCTCGCCGACCTCGGCGCGGACTTCGCGCCGCCGCCCGATCTCGAGGCCGTCGTGAAGCGCATCGCCGGCGCACCGCTGGACGGCCTTCCGGCCTGGGTGGCCGACATGCGCAAGAAGAACGCGCTCGTACCGCTGCTCGACCGCATCGAAGACGACTGCCGTCGCCTGCTCGGTGTGCCGGCCCACCTGCGCTGGCCGTCGGTGGCCGGGGCCGCGCGCTGACGCGCGTTCGTCCTCGGCCGCGCGGTCACGGCAGCAGCGCCTTCGCGGCGCGGATCGCGGCGAGCTCGGCGCAGCCGGAGGTCCCCTTCGGCGCGATGCGCTGGAAGTCGTCGTGGTGGCTGTTCTGGTAGTCGACCCAGACGACGTCGCCGTTCGGCGCCAGCAGATAGCAGTGCACGGCGCCGACCTTGTTCTCACCGGCCATCAGGAAATCGGTAGCGAGCAGGTAGTCGGTGCCCGGCGCCGCGGCGCGCACGGCCTTCTGCAGCGACGCGACGCCGCTCCACAACACGGCCTGTTCGTTGCTGCTCGTCCTGGTCTCGAACACGATCGGATCCGTCGCCGGCGTCGCCTTCGCGAAGCCCGCGGCCGCGAGGCGCTTGCCGAGATCCGCCGCAGCAGCAACCGGCCAGTCCTTGCCGACGCGCGGCGGCAGCACGCGGATCGCCGTGGTCGCCGCGACCTTCGCGAACGCCGCGCGGCGCGCGTCGATCGCCCGCTGCTCCTGCCCCGACGGCACGCCGGCGTCGACCTTCATGGAAGCACCGAGCTTGCCGTCCTTGGCCCCGGCGCGCATCGGGTCGGCGAGGCCGAGCGGCTCGCGCAGGCGCTGCACGACGAACACGCAGCAGTCGAGCGGCTCCTTCGGCTTCTGCTCGTCGAACACGGGCTCACCGGCGCGGTGCTGCTCGCTCCACAGCACCTTGCCGCCGGCGTCGACGAGCACGGCCTGCAGCCGCTCGATGCCGGTCTTCGGCGAACCCGCGACGTCGACGAAGAGTGCGCGTTCGGTCGTCAGGTTCTGCTGCTTGACGAACGCCGTGAACGCGGCGCTGCGCGCGGCGAGGTCCAGCGCCGCGTCGGGCGTGAACCTGGCTTCGCCGACCTGCACGTCGGGCATGCCGCCGCGTTCGAGCAGGCTGCCGACGACGGTCGCTGCCTGGGCGTTCGGCTGGTCGGCAAGCACGACGGGATAGACGGTGATCGACTTCGCGGTCGGCTGCGGGTTCTGGCAGCTCGCGAGGCCGAGCAGCGTGAAGGCGGACACGAGCGGAAGGTTGAGCAAGCGATTCATGATTGGTTCGGGATGGTTCAGGAGTGTTTCAGCGAGGATCCGGAGGTGAGCCGCGGTCGGTCGACCGGGCTCGGTTCGTTCTGTTAGTGGACACTTACACTACGGACCTGTCGCGCGCAACCGGGAAAGTGTGCGTAGCCGTCAGCGCTGGCGCTTGCCGAGCAGCAGGGGGCCGACGGTCCGCCACAGCGCGCTGCGATCGCGGTTGTCGAGCAGACCCAACTCCTTGCCGACGCTCGCGATCGTACCGAGCCCGATCAGGGCCCACGCCGCCTGCTCGACGCCGGCCTTGGCGCGCTCGCCGCGGTGCTCGAGCAACCGCCGCACGACGAACTCGTGGTAGCGCGTGTAGAGGCGCGCCAGCGCGTCGCGGATCTGCGGATCGTCCGTATCGCTGATTCCCGCGAAGATCAGCCGGTAGAAGCCCCATTCACCGTGGTGCGTCGACTCGTACTCGAGCAGTCGCTCGGCGGCGCTCTGCGCATCGGTCGCGGTCAGCAGCTTCTCCCACGCCGCGGCCGAGGTGTCGTAGATGTGGTCGAGCACGGCGAGGAACATCGTCTTCTTGTCGGGCCAGAGCCGGTAGAGCACGACCTCCTGCGTCTCGCATCGCGCCGCGAGCTCCGCGGTCGTCGTGCGGCGATAGCCGAGCTCGGCGAACGCCTTCGCGATCGCGGGCAGGAGCTCGGCGCGGCGTTCGTGGGAGCGGTCCGGTCGGGGCACGCCGGAATGTGTAAGTGGCAGCCTACATTTCGGCAACCGGAACGGCCCGCCTCAGGCCCGGTTGGCACGCTCTCCGGCTTCGACCCGACTGCCGGATCGGGTATCGACCCGGTTTCTGCCGACCGCAGCGCTCCCTAGCCTCTTCGGTCCATGCGTCCGCGAACGTCTCGTGCGCGCAGGGGAACAGCAAGTCGATCGCCCCTCCGGAAACCTGATGTCATGTCCATGGCGAACCTTTCCGCAAGCGTGCGGGCCGCCGCGGACCGCGTAGGCACCAACCTGCGCGGCGAAGCGCCGATGCTCGCGACCGTCCAGCCGAACATCCCCGAGCCCGAACGCAGTACGCGCCCTCGATCGCGTCGTGCCTGGCGAAGAGAGCCGCTGACGCTGTCAGCGGCTTGCGTTGCGCTCGGAGCGATCCTGGTCGCTTGCGACAGCAAGCGCTCCTCGAGCCCCCCGCCGAGTGGTGGGCCGCCCGCCGGCGGACCGAGCGCCGAGGTGTTCCTGCCCGATCTCCAACCGAGGAACGGCTGCTGGGCCGACGGACCATCGGGTGGGCCCTTCCGCATGAGCGGAGGCGACTTCGCGCTGCGGAACCGCGGGACCATGCCGTTCCAGTACGCGTTCACGGACGACCGGGAGTGGATCCTGTGCAGCGCGCCGGCGAGCGGCGTACTGGCTGCCGGCGGTTCGCTGCCGTTCACGGTCGCAATCGATCCCACCGCGCTGCCGGTGGCGAGCAGCATGGAGACCGGGAGCGTCGAGATCCACTTCGGTGACCAACCCTCGGAGACTGCGATCGTGATTCCCGTCACGCTGACGGTCCAACTCGGAACGGATGGCTGGACGGAGTTGACGCCGAGTCCGATCTCACGCCACGTCTTCGTCAGTTCGAGCACGGGCAGCGACCTCAACGACGGCCTGAGCGAGGCGACGGCCAAAGCCACGATCCCGGCCGCGACCGCGTTGCTGCGGCCGGACCAACCGGACTGGCTCCACATCAAGCGCGGCGACACGTTCGAGACCGGCCTCGGGGAATGGTCCTGGTCGGGTCCTTCGGCCGCCGAGCCCGTCGTCGTCACGACGTACGGAACCGGGACCGAGCGGCCGCTGCTGCTCTGCGGCATCGACAACGGCTTCTCCGTCCACCAGGGGCCGGTGGCGCACGTCGTGATCACGGGCCTCCACCTGGTCTCGCACACGCACGACGGCTTCAACGCGACGCCGTACGGAATCAGCCTGCTCGCGCCGTGCAAGGACATCCTCGTCGAGGACTGCAGGATCGAGCGCTTCTACACGAACGTGCGGTTCCAGGGCACGGGCCACCAGCACGTGAAGCTGCGCCGAAGCGTGATCGCGGATGCGTTCACGGTCGCCGGTGAACGTCCGCAAGGCCTCTATGCCGAGGGAGCCTCCGGCATCCTGATCGAGGAGTGCGTGTTCGACCACAACGGCTGGCTCGAAAGCGTGTCGGGTGCGGTCCCGTCCGTGCTGCGGCACAACGTGTACCTGCAGTCCAACACGTCGCACGTCGTGGCGCGCGGCAACCTCATCGCACGAGGCGGCTCGCACGGACTGCAGGCGCGCTCGGGCGGCGTGATCCAGGACAACGTGTTCCTGGCCAACTCCATCAATCTGCTGGTCGGTCACGACTTTCCGACCAGCGCCGGCGTCACCGCGCGCGTGATCGGCAACGTGATCCTCGACGGCCGCAACATCAATCCGAACGAACAGCGCGGCTGGGCGGCCCAGTTCCAGAGCATGCGCGCCGCCGAGATCGCCTACAACGTCGCCGCACACCAGGTCACCGGCACGGCACCGGTGTCGTACACGTTCGAGAGCACGGCCGGCGTGGGCATCAACCACGTCGACTTCCACGACAACGTCGCGTACCGGTGGGGTGCACCGGTCGTCGTGTCCGGCAACGGCTTCAACAACCTGCTCCTGCGCGCGAACGCCGTGCAGGAGTTCCAGGGCGGCCCGCTGATCGCCACGACGGTCGCCGGCCCCGTTGCCGGCATCATCTCGCAGCAGAACCGCTTCTTCACGACCGCTGCTCCGAGCCACTGGATGTACTTCGACCACGACTTCGTGTCGCTGCAGACCTGGCTGACGGCGTTCAACGACTCGACGTCGATCGCTTCCGCGGTCGGCTACCCGCGCGCCGAAGAGACGATCGGAGACTACGACCTGACCGAGCCTCCCGCCGGTCGGGGCAACCTGGACGTGTTCCTCGCCCTGGCGCGACTGCAGTCGCGCGCGAACTGGCACGACAAGTACGTGGGCACCACGATCGCCGCGCACTTCCGCGAGAACTTCGGCGTCGTCCTGCCGCCGTGACCGGAGGTGCGGCCGCAGAGGTCACTGGAAGCAGAGCTCACTGGAAGTAGTCGCCGAAGCGGTCGAGGATCGCGGCGACCTCGCGACGGGCCTGCCGCGCCGCCTCGAAATCGCTGCCCGTCATGCGGTGGATGTCCGGCAACAGGACGCCGAGATAGTGGTGCAGCGCATCGTGCGCGGGCCCCGTCATCGTGCAGCCCGCGACCAGCCGATCGCCGAGGTCCTGCAACTGCTTG
The DNA here is from genome assembly GCA_036376355.1 of Planctomycetota bacterium. Taxonomy (GTDB): domain Bacteria; phylum Planctomycetota; class UBA1135; order UBA1135; family UBA2386; genus DASVAL01. The sequence goes on along the minus strand of DASVAL010000012.1, from coordinate 53,593 downwards.
CCGAGTGCGATCGTGCGTTCGCGTGACGGATCGCCGGCGGCGGCCTGCACGGCAGCGCGCATCCCGGCAAGGCTCGTGCGCGTGTGATCGTCCGAGATCCAGCGCTTGCCCGCATCGAGTTGCAGCGCGGCGAGCGGGTCGACTTCGCGTGCGGTTGCGGACGCTTCGGTGGCCCGCTGACATGCACCGGTTGCGAGCAGCACCAGCGCGAGAACGGCGTGGGAACGAGTGTGCAACGGAGACTCCTGGTTGGCGCCATCCTAGGCCCGCACCGGCGCACGCCGAATACGCACAAGGTCTCGCGCCCAGCGGCGCCGTCGCGCTTCGCACCACGACGGCAGCCGCACGCGGCACTGCGTCACTCGGCTTTCAGCGAGGCCATGTCGATGCAGAAGCGGTACTTCACGTCGGCACGCAGCAACCGCTCGTAGGCTTCGTTGACCTTCTGGATCGGGATGACCTCGACGTCAGCCGTGATCCCGTGCTTGCCGCTGAAGTCGAGCATCTCCTGCGTCTCCGCGATGCCGCCGATGATCGAGCCCGCCAGCTTGCGGCGACCCATCAGCAGGCTGAACGCCGAGACGGCCAGCGGCTTCTCGGGCGCGCCGACGAGCGTCAGCGTGCCGTCGTGAGCCAGCAGGTTCAGGTACGCGTCGATGTCGTGTTGCGCGCTGACCGCGTCGAGGATGAAGTCGAAGGTGCCCGCGTGCTTCTGCATCGCGGCGGCATCGCGCGAGACCACGACCTCGTTGGCCCCGAGACGCTGCGCGTCCTCGACCTTGCCCGGCGAGGTCGTGAACACGACCGTGTGCGCGCCGAGCGCGCGCGAGAACTTGACGCCCATGTGGCCGAGACCGCCGAGACCGACGATGCCGACCTTCTTGCCCTCGGTCACCCCGCCGCGGCGCAGCGGCGACCAGGTCGTGATGCCGGCGCAGAGCAGCGGCGCGGCACCGGCCGGATCGAGGCCCTTCGGCACGCGCAGCACGAAGTGCTCGTCGACGACGATGCGCTCCGAGTAGCCGCCGTAGGTGACGCCGCCGAGGTGCTTGTCCGGGCCGTTGAACGTGAAGACGCCGTTCGCGCACAGCTGCTCGAGGTTCGAGCGGCACTGCGGGCAGGACCGGTCGGAGTCGACGAGGCAACCGACGGCGACGAGGTCGCCGGTCTTGTGCTTCTTCACCGCGCTGCCGACCTTCGCAACGCGCCCGACGATCTCGTGGCCCGGCACGATCGGGTAGGTCGTCGGCATGAAGCTGCTCCACTCGTTGCGCACGGAGTGCAGGTCCGAGTGGCAGATGCCGCAGTACAGGATCTCGATCTGCACGTCGCGCTCGCCCGGCTCGCGCCTTTTGATCTTGGTAGGAGCCAGCCGGGAAGTGGAATTGACAGCGGAATAGGCCTTGGTCGTGGACATGGTGAACCCTGCTGAGGCGCGACGCGGTCCCAACGACCGCCTCGCGAGAACCCCGATTGTCGATCAGACGTCCGCTCGCTCAAGCCTGCGCAACCAACTCATTGCCAGCGCAGGCGCGTCTCGACGTCGTTCCGCAGCAGCACCTCGACCTGCCGTTTCCAGGCGCGCAGGATCGCGGCCACGAGCCGCCGCGACAGGTGGACACCGGTGGTGCCGAAGCAGAGCCCACCCCGCGTCGACGCGACCTGCACGAGCCTCTCCTGCGGACGCGAGGCGCGTTCCGCGGCCTCGACGTGCCGGGCGAGCGCTTCGATGTCGCGCGCGCGAGCGCGGGGAACGCCCTCGATCCTGACGACGTGCACCGGATCGCGATCGCGCACGCGCTGGCACGCCGGGCAGAGGACCTCCGGCAGGCAGTAGTCGGCCGGCACGGAGAGCCGCGCCTTCCACGTCCAGCGCCCGCGCGCGAACACGGCGCGGCACTCCGGGCAGAATGTGGGAGCCGACTTCGGCGGGCGCGGGACGACAGCGCAGCGGCCGCGATGGCGGCCCTTGCGCTGGGACAGCGTGGAATGCGTCGTGGGATGCATGGATCGATACCTCCCGGGCAGGCTCCTGACCGGGGCTTGAGAAGGTAGCTCGGCCGAAGGCCCCACACACGGTGACCTTCGGCGAGCTACCCGCGGAGCTCCATTTCGAACTCAGCTCCGAGCTCCGCGAAATGCAGGATGTCAGGCCGGCTTGACGGGGATCTTGGCCGGCGCGCGCTGTTCCACCTTCGGGATGCGGATCTCGACGATGCCCTTGCGCGACGTCGCCTTGATGCCTTCCGCGTCCTTGCGCACGTCGGGCGGCAGCTCGAACCGCCGCTCGAAGGCGCCGTAGGTCGTCTCGATGCGGTGGTAGTGCTTGTCCTTCTCCTCGGTCTTCTGCTTGCGCTCGCCCGCGACGACGAGCTGGTTGCCGGTGATCTGGACCTTGAGATCGTTCTCGTCCACGCCGGGAACCTCGAGCGAGACGATCATCTCCTTGTCGGTCTCGGCGACGTCGGCCTTCGGCAGCATCGATCCGTCGCTGCTCCACGGGAAGCGGCCGTTGCCCTCGAAGAAGTCGCTGATCCACTGCTCGAACGGCGTGAGCGCGGTGAGCGCCTGGCGGCGCGCGGGAGTCGTGATGTTCATGGTCGTGTCCTCGACGGAGCGGGCCATGCGCCCGATCCACGGCTGATGATGCCCACGCCCGCGAGGGCGCGGCATGGGCCATTGGGCCCTCGCGAGCGACGACGAAGGCCACCGCTGCGGCCGCGCGAGGCCTCCTTGCCTCGACTCATCGCTCGTGCCGGTTGCGCTCGCCCAGCTCCGCAGGCAGGTCGCTGCGCGCGGCCCACTCGGTCCAGGACCCGTTGTACCAACGCACGTTCTCGCGGCCGAGCAACCAGCGCAGAACGAAGTACGACTGGCTCGCCTGGTGCCCGGTCCGGCACGACACGACGACCGGGTCGCCGCGATCGATCCCGAGGGCGGCGTAGTCGGCCTCGAGCCTGGCGCGCGGCTTGAACCACAGGCCGTCGGCGGTGCGCTCGAGGTCGGCCGTGAACGTCCGGTTCACCGCGCCGGGGATGTGGCCGGGGCGCGCCTCGGTCGACTTGTCGCCGCGGAAGAAGTCGGCAGGGCGCACGTCGAGCACGGTCGTGGCCCCCTGCCGCACGCGCGGGCCGAGCTCGTCGATGCCGATCGTGAAGTCGTCGGCGCCGGGGCGCGGCACGTACGACGCCGGGTTCGGCGCCGGCGCGGCGCCCGCGACGAGAGGCCGCCGCTCGGTCGCCCACCGCAGGAGGCCACCTTCGAGGATCGCGAGTGCGCGATGACCGCAGCGCAGGAACGCGAGCGCCGCCAGCGTTGCATCCTGCATCTTGTCGTCGGCGAGGATCGCGATCGGCGTCGTGATCGCGAGGCCGAGGGCGCCGAACTTCTCGGCCAGGCGTTCCGGGGGCAGCAGGAACAGGTCGGTGTTGCCCGTCTTCGTCCGCAGCGACGCGACCGGCAGGTAGAGCGCCCCCGGCACGTGCAGCGCCGCGTAGTCGGCCGCGTTCTCGCGCACGTCGACGACGGCGACCTCGCCGAGCCGCGCGTGCAGCCATGCGGCCGAGACCACGGTCGGCGCTTCGAGCACGCGCGGGTCCGTGGCCCACGTCTGCAGCGGACTCGGCCGCGGGTCGCCGAGGAAGAACGCGCGCCGCAGCGCGAACGCCGACGCCGCGGCCTTGCTCTGCGTCTCGTCGGGTGCACCGCGCAGCGACGGCGGCGTCAGGATCTGCAGCTTGAACGCGTCGAGGCCGCCGTCGAGCACGCGCACGTTCGTGCGGCCCTGGCGGCGCAGCTCGCTCCACGCCTGCGCCGGGTGCGTTGCGCCGTTGCTGCACAGCACGACGAGACTCGCCCGGTCGAACAACGCCTGCCCGGGCGCGCCCGCGACCTCGGGCACGGTCATGTTCACCGCCGACGGCAGGTGCCAGGCCGCGTACTCGACGGCCGGGCGCACGTCGACCAGCACGACCTCGTCGGGCGCCGCCATCAGCTCCGCGGCCAGCGTCGCGGCGTCGATGTGATCGGTCCCGTCCTCGATCTGCTGCAGACGACGGCCCGCGTCCGCAGCGGGCGCGCCGGGCGGCGAGAGAGTGCCCACGACGAGTGCCGAACCGACGATGAAGACCATGGCGCCGAGCGCCGCTGCCTGCCTCGCGTTGTCGTTCATGGATTCCTCCGCGCGACGAGACGTTCCACGCGCGTCGCGGCCAGCGACGCCGCGACCGCGATCACGAGCAGCACGACGGCGCCCGGCAGCGCGCCGAGCCCGATCGACTCCGGCAGCGAACAAACCGGCTGCTCGCCGCCGTGCAGGAAGCCGCGCAACCGCGGCTCGAGCGCCGCGAACGCGAGGCTGCCCGCACCGGCGCCCACCAGGAACACGAGCGCGTCGCCCTTGCCGCTCGCGACGCCGACGGCCGCCGTGCCGGGGCACCAACCGCCCGCGACGAAGCCGATGCCGAACAAGGCACCCCCCGCGAGCTGCGGCCAGACCGCGGTCGGCGGCACGAACAGCGCTCCGAGGTCGACGGCGCCCAGGCCCGCGAGCGCCGCGAGCGACACGGCCGCCGTCGCCATCGCGGTGAACATGACCTTCAGCACCGCGAAGTCCTGCAGATAGAAGATCGCGGTGAGCTTCCGGCTGCTGCCGAAGCCGGCGCGCTCGAGCCAGAAGCCGAACGCACCGCCGATCGCGAGCGCGGCGAGCAGGCCGAACGGCCCGTTCAGCAGGTCCTGCGCGAAGAGGTTCATCGCCACTCCTTGCGCACCAACGGCGCGAACGCGAACGCGGCCGCGAACGTGGCGCCCGTGAACACGAAGCTGCCCACCTGCAGCAGCGCGCCGCCGGACAGCGCGAGGCCCGACGTGCAGCCCTGCGCGAAGCGCGCGCCGAGCCCCGCGACGGCGCCGCCGAGCAGCGCGCAGGCGAGGCGCAGGACGATGCCGGAGCGCGGGCCGCGTTCGACGCCGGGCCGCACGCGGCCGGCAGCCAGCGCCGAAAGGAAGCCGCCGGCGAGCGTGCCGGCGAGCATCGCGACCAGGTAGTGGCGCACGGCGCTGCCGTCCGCGAACCACGCCGCGAGGTACGTGTTGTGCTCGACCGCGGCCGGCGCCACGCCGTGCGCCGTCCCGGCCGCGAGGCGTGCGATGCCTCCCGACGCGCCGAGGCCGGTGCCGAGCACGACGTAGGCGAGCACGAGCGTGAGCCCGAGGCCGACGCCCGCGACGTATGGGTTCCAGTAGGGACGTTCGCTCTGCATCGAAGGGCTCCTTCAGCAGCCGGCGCTGCGCTTCTTGACAGGCGGTGTGGCCTGCGCCGGCGTCGCTGCCGGCGCCGCGCTGCGTGCGTCGGGCACGGCTGGTGGCGCCGCACCGAACGCCGTGGCCGCGTAGAAGCCCTGCACGCCGCCGACCAGGACCCGCAGCGGCCGCTGCGGCACCTGCGCAGCGACGGCCCCGGCCACGGCGAACGCCAGCGTGCCGTCGCGGTCGACGAGCACGACGCGCAGTTCCGCCGGCAGTGCGGCCAGGTGCGCGGTCACCGCGTCGGGCAGCACGTTGGTCGACGACGGCACGCGCCATTCGGCGAACTGCCACGCGGGCCGGATGTCGACGACTGCGTAGGCCTGCGGTTGGTCGGCGAGCACGCGCTGCACGAACGCGGCGTCGACGGGCTCGGGCAGCACCACGGCCGACGCTTGCCGCGCCGGCGCGGCACCGCGCGCCTCGCGGCCCACGACGGGCAGGCCGGCTTCGATCCACGCGTCGAGACCGCCGTCGAGCGACGACACGTTCGTGAATCCAGCGCGTTCCCCGAGCCCGACTGCCATGCTGGACCGGTACGCGCTGTTGCAGACCATCACGACGGGAGCCTCGCGGTCGAACATGGCGGCGAAGCGCGCGCTCTCGGTGACCGGGATGTTGCCCGTGTCGCCGAGTCGCACGTCGGCGTACTCGTCGGCGGTGCGCACGTCGACGATCAACGGCTCGTTGCCGGCCTTCATCGCCGCGTACAGCTCCTTCGGCGCGACGAGCTTCGTCTCGCGCACGTCGAGCCCCGCGGCGCGCCACGCCGCGGCGTCGGCCGCGAGCCGGCCCGCGATCTTGTCGTAGCCGATGCGCCGCAGCCGGAACACGCCCTCGCGCACCTCGTCGTCGCTGCCGACCAGCACGACCGGCGCATCGTGCGGTACGACGATACCGGTCCAGGTGTCGAGCCGGCCGCGCAGCGCGATGTTCACGGAACCGGCGACGTGGCCGTTCGCGTACTCGCGCTGGCCGCGCACGTCGACGGCGAATCCCGTGTCGCCGAGCGTTCGCTGCAGCAGAGCGGGCTCGACGACCGCCGGCAGATCCGCCGCGCGCTGCGCGAGCGGCGGGCCGGCCAGGTTCATCGCCACGTTGTAGGCGAAGTAGCGAGGCGCCACGGGCTGACGACTCAGCAGGTCGGCGACGAACCTGGCCTTGCTCTTGAACCCGAAGTACGGGTTCGAGGCCTTCTCGGCGCCGATCGTCGACGACGTCTGCGGACTCAGGTGGGCGCCGCACAGCGATCCCGCGCCGTGTGCCGGCAGCACGAGCGTCGCGTCCGGCAGCGCAGCGAGCCGGTGGATCGAATCCCACGCCTGCGCCGCCAGCGCGGCGGGTGGTGCGTCGAGCAGGTCCGGACGGCCGATGCCCCCGATGAACAACGTGTCGCCGGTCAACGCGTACGCAGGATCCGCCTTCGCTGCGCGCACGCGCACGAGGAACGTCATCGCATTCGGCGTGTGGCCCGGCGTCTCCCAGGCCTCGATCGCGGCGGAACCGACGGTCACGCGATCGCCGTCCTGCAGCCCGCGGTGCGGGAACGAAGCACCCGCCTTCGCCGCGATCAGCACCTGCGCGCCCACTCGCTGCGCGAGCTCGGTGTGGCCCGCGACGAAGTCGGCGTGCGGATGCGTCAGCAGCACGAGCTTCACCGCGGCGCCGAGCTGCTTCGCGTCGTCGAGGTAGTGGTCGACGTCGCGCGTCGGATCGACGACGGCCGCCTCGTTGCCCGACACCAGCAGATAGCTGAGCTGCGACAGGCACCCGAGCTGGTACTGGCGCAGCACGTGATCCGCGCCCTTGTCCTCGAAACTGACGCGCGGCTTGCTCGCGTCGTCGGCGTGCGTCTCGCGCTCGGCGTCCTGTGCGCGGACAGCGGCGGTGAAGGCAAGCAACGCGGATGCAGCAAACGCGAACGAACACCGGTGCATGCGGGCTTCCATGGCCCACGAGATTAGACCTCGCACTGGCGTGGGGAATACGCCGATCGGCTCGCTCCGGCGGGCCCCTGTCCCCGACAGCGGGGGGGGTGCGACCGGCGGCGGAACTTCCAGCGGTCCAGGATCGCTGTTGACGAGGCAGCGAGTCGAGTCGCGCCGCATCGCCTACGCACGCCGATCCCGCGCCAGTACGCCATCCGGCCACTGCGACACCCGGCGTCGCCGCGGCAAGCTCGCATTCCACCGGATGCCCTGGCGATGAAACTGCACGTCCTCGCTCTCGACTACGACGGCACGATCGCCATCGACGGCGCGCTCGATCCGCAGGTGCGGCTGGCGATCGCCGCGGTGCGCGAGCGCGGCTTCGTCGTCGTGCTCGCAACGGGGCGCATCCTCGACGACCTGCGCTGCGTCCTCGGCGACCTGACGCTGTTCGACGCGGTCGTCGCCGAGAACGGCGCCGTCATCGCGTTCCCGGCCCTGGGACGCTCGACGCAACTGTCGCCGCGGGTCGCGCCCGAGTTCGCGGCGGCGCTGCGCGCGCGTGGCGTCGCGGTGCGCACGGGCGCTTGCGTAGTCGAGCTCGCGGCGGCAGACAGCGAGATTGCGCTGCGCACGGTGCGCGAGCTCGAGCTGCCGCTGACGCTGCACTTCAACCGCGACCGCCTGATGGTGCTGCCACCGGCGGTCAGCAAGGCGACGGGGCTGCGCGAAGCGCTGCGCACGATGCGGCTGTCGACCCACAACGCGATCGCGATCGGCGACGCCGAGAACGACCACGAGCTGCTCGCGGCGTGCGAGATCGGCGCGGCGGTCGCCTGGGGCAGCGCCGCCCTGCGGCGCAGCGCGGACCGGATCGTGCCGGGCGACGGTCCGGCGGCCGTGGCGCGCTACCTCGACGCGCTCACCACGAGCGAGCAGGCGCCGTCGGAGCTGCCGGCGCGGCGGCGGCTCGTGCTCGGACGCGACCGCACCGGCGACGTCGTCTCGCTCGCCGTGCGCGGCCGCAACGTGCTGATCGCCGGTGACCCCCGCTCCGGCAAGTCCTGGGTCGGCGGACTGCTCTGCGAACAGCTCATCGTGCAGCAGTACTGCACCTGCATCATCGACCCCGAGGGCGACTACACCGAGCTCGAGGCGCTGCCCGGCGTGATCGTGCTCGGCAGCGACCGGCCGCCGTCGTTGCACGAGGTCGCGCGCATCCTTCGCCACTCCGACCTGAGCCTCGTGCTCGATCTCACGCAGCTCGGCGCCGTCGAGAAACACGACTACGTGCTGCAAGCGCTGCGCCTGCTGACGGAGGTCCGCACACAGACGGGTCTGCCGCACCGCATCGTCGTCGACGAGGCGCACTACTTCCTGCACGATCCCGCCGAAGCCGGGATCCTCGACCTCGCGGCGGGCAGCCACACGCTGATCACCTACCGCGTCTCCGGTCTCGCGGCCGAAGTGCTGCGCAGCGCCGAGTGCGTGGTCGTCACGCGCGAGTCGGATCCTGCCGAGGCCCGGCTCCTGCACGAGGCGTTCGCAGGCCGCGGCGAGGCGGCGAAGTGGACGGCCGAGCTCGCCGGTCTCGAACTCGACGAGGCCGTGCTGCTGCCCGTGAGCCCGGAAGCCGGCGGACGGCTGCGGCGGTTCCGCGTCGCGCCGCGGCTGACGCGCCATGTGCGCCACCGGCACAAGTACCTCGACGTGCCGGCCGTCGGCGAGCGCGCGTTCCGGTTCCGGCTCGACGGAGCACTCGGGCCCTCGGCAGCTTCGCTGAGCGAGCTCGTGCAGGTGCTCACGTGCACGCCGGTCGAACGCTTCCGCGAGCACGTCGACCGCGGTGACATTTCGCGCTGGATAGGCGAAGTGCTGTGCGACGGCACGCTCGCGGCCGCCGTGCGCGACATCGAGGAGCAGCACCGCCTCGGCAGGGCGCTCGACTTCAACGACGCGGTCATCCACGCCATCCGCGAGCGCTACGGCGTCGCGGAGACGCTGATCTGACGCGACGGGAACGCCGTTCCCCGCGAGCCTGGTCAGCGACGTGCTCCACCGAACCGATCTGGACGCCTGCTGCGCACTTCAGCCCATGTTGCGGTACGCTGCGCGGTGGTCTGCTGGCACGCTCGTACTGACCAGGAGGTACCGATGAAGGTCCGCGAAGTGATGGTCTCGCCGGTCCACGTCTGCCGCCCGCAGGACACGCTCGAGACCGCCGCTCGGCTGATGTGGGATCACGACTGCGGCATGCTGCCGGTCGTCGATCGCGAGGGACGCGTAGGCGCCGCGATCACGGACCGGGACGTCTGCATGGCTGCGCTGATGCGAGGCCAGCGCCTCGCCGAACTGCGCGTGTCGGAAGCGATGTCCCGCACCGTCGTCGGCTGTGCCCCTGACGAGGACGTAGCCGCGGCCGCGCAGCGCATGGCCGAGCGTCAGATCCACCGCATGCCGGTTCTCGACCAGAACGGCAGGCTCTGCGGTGTCGTCTCGCTGAACGATCTCGTACTCGTCGGCGAGTACGACGCGGACGTCGGCCGTGCCGCGGCGCGCGTGCTCCTCGCCGCGTGCCGCCACCGCGCCTCGGTGCCCGCCGTCGTCCCGGAATCGAGCGCACCCGCGGCGCCCCACGTCTCCGACGCGCGGCGCTGACCTGACAGGAGGCGGCCATGGTCCCGCTGCAATCCGTCGGCCCGTCCAGCTCGCCGAAGACGCCCGGACGACTCGACCGTGCAGGCGATCAGAGCCTGCCCGCAACGGCCCACGCGTCCCGGCGAGGCGTGCGATTCTGCTTCGACGGCCGCCCGACGTCGGGGCGCGGGCGCATGGTCTTCGTCTCGCCCGCACGGCCGTCCACCGCGAACCAGCATCGTTGGGTGATCGTGCTCGCGGGAGGCAGCGGCACGCGGCTCGCGCCGCTGACCGCGCAACCGGGCGGTGCCGTCGTGCCGAAGCAGTACTGCTCGCTGCAGGGTGGGCGCTCGCTGCTCGGCGATGCGCTGGCTCGCGCCGGGCAGCTGGCAGCCGCCGACCGCGTCGTGACCGTGGTCGCAGGCCAGCACGAAGCGCACTGGCGGCGCGAACTGGCGCATCGGCCGCTGCAGACCACGGTGGTCCAACCACAGAACCGCGGCACCGCGGCGGGCATCCTGCTGCCGCTGCTCTCGATCGTGCGCCGGGATCCTGACGCCGAGATCACGCTGCTGCCGTCGGATCACTTCGTGTACGACGAACCGCGCCTGCTGCAGGCCCTGCGCGCGGCGCAACAGGCCGCGGCGCAGGCACGGGAACGCGTGCTGCTCGTCGGCATCGAGCCCGAAGGACCGGAGCCCGACTATGGATGGATCCTGCCGGGCGCAGAGCCTGGTCCCATCCGTTCGGTGCGGCAGTTCGTCGAGAAACCGGATCGGCAGCGCGCTGCCGAGCTCATGCGGGATGGCGCCGTGTGGAACAGCTTCCTGCTCGTCGGCGGCGCCCGGACGATCCTCGGGCTGTACGAGCGGCGCGCACCGCAGCTGCTCGCGGCGCTCACCGCGGCGGGCGACGAGCCGACTCCGGCGCAGCTGCAGGGACTCTACGCGAACCTGCCGGACCTCGACTTCTGCCGCCACCTGCTCTCGGGCTCCGAGCCTCGGCTCGGGCTCTGCATCGCGCCGGCCTGCGGCTGGACCGATCTCGGCACACCGGCGCGCGTCGCGCAGTGCGCGGCGTCGCTGGCAACGCGGCGCCGGGTTCCGTTCGAGGCCGGGAGCCTCGGGGCCATCGCGACGAGTTGATCGCCGGCGCGGGCGCAAGGCGGCCGCCGCGACCGCCTCTCACCGTTCCAGCTCGAGCACGTGCCACGTCGTGATCGCCTTCGAGCCCGCGTGCGCGTCGATGCGGCCGTCCCAGACCGCGAGCGCGAACAGCACCGGACCCGCGCGCTCGAAGTCCACCTCGCGCTCGCTGCGCGCTCGCAGCGGGCGGCGGAACGCGACCGTCCAGCGGCCCGCCTCCCACCGCGTGTGCACGCGCAGCGGCAGGCCGCTGTCCGTCGCGCTGCGGGCCGATTCGATGCCGTGGAACTCGACGGATTCGGTGCTCGGCGCAGGGTGCCAGTCGGCGCTCGGCACGTCGAGCCCCACGTGCCGCGACGCGTCCAGCAGGTCCAGCACACCCGCCATCTCCTTCGGACCGTAGCTGCGCCAGCGCCAAACGCTCACGGGCTGCGATGCCGTGCCCATCGCAAACAGCGGCGGATCGCCCTCGCGCGTGAACTGGACCGCCGCCCCGTCGCCGATCGCCCGGTCGAGTTGCACGAGGTCGTCGCGACTCGCGTCGGTCCAGTCGAGGCGCAGCATCAGATCCGCGCCGTCGTGCGCGGCGCGGACCGACACCTCGTCCGCCGCGTCGGGCCGCCATCGCAGCGGTACGACCGGCAACAGCACCGGCTCGAGCTCGGCCAACGGCCGTGCGCTGTCGTCCCCTGGCAGTCGGGGCACCCTTGCCGCGCGCAGCGTGCGTCGCAGCTGCACGAGGCGAACGCCATCCGGCGGCAGGAGCCGCAGCACGTGGGCCACGAGCGCACCCGTCTCGACGTCCGACAACGGCGTGGGCGGCATGTGCGCGCCCGGCATGCCGGCGCGAATGCGCATCGCCACGTCGCGCGGCGAGCCGCCGCCGCGCAGGCCGCTCTTCGTGAGGTCGCGCGACCACCACGCCGCGCTGGTCGCCGGCCAGGCGCCGGTCGCCGGCAGCCCGCGGCCGTCCTCGCCGTGGCAGCTCGCGCAATGACGCAGGAAGACTTCGCGTCCGACCGCGGGATCGCCGTCGAGCGCGCCGGTGCCGAGCGCGATCTCGGGTCCGGGCGCGAGCTCGCGTTCGGCCTGCGCCATCGCCTGCCCGGGCTCCAGCGGCTGGCCAGCGACCGCGGCCGTGCGCAGCAGCGAGGCCACAAGGCCGCGGATCGCGAGGCGCCTCACCTCGCGCGCAAGCTCGCGCAGGTCCGCCTCGGGCAGCCAGCCCCACGACATCATCGTCGAACCGGGCATGCCGCGGCGCAGCGTCGCAACGAGGTCGTCTTCGCTCGGCACGCCGTTCGTCGTGCTGACGAGCTTGAACGACCCGCTTCCGAACGGCGACGGTCGCGGCACGAGGAACTCGGCGGCGACGGTCTCGCCGCCTCCGTCCTCGCCGTGACACGACGTGCAGTGCCTTCGGTAGAGCAAGGTGCCGCGGTTGTCCGGCGCGGCTGGTCCTCCCGGCTGCGGCGCCGCACAAGTCGCGAGGCCGAGTGCGAACAGGAACGGAACGGTGTAGGCGCGTCGCATCGCGCTTACGCTACCGCGCGGTGCCGCGGCGGTGCTGCGCACATCGGCTGATGGCGCGGGCCCCGAGTGCGCATCGCGAGGATCCGCGCGGGTGTGGGCCCAAGTTCCGCTGCAGCGGCGCACGGTGCCGTACGGCTGCCTGCCGCACGGGTCCCTACGGTCCATGCGTCTTCGACCACCACCAGACGCGGCCCGGCCGCGAAAGGACGCGACATGCAAACCACACAGAGTGATCTCCAGAACAATGTGCTCGCCGAGCTCCGCTGGGAGCCTGGCATCGACAGCTCGCGCATCGGCGTCGCCATCGAGAAGGGCGTCGTCGAGCTGACCGGTCAAGTCCGCACGTTCACCGAGAAGCGCGCGGCCGAAGCAGCCGTGAAACGCGTGCGCGGCGTCTTCGCCGTCGCCAACGAGCTCGAAGTGGATCTGCTGTCCATCCACGTGCGCAGCGATGTCGACATCGCCAAGGCCGCGATCGACGCGCTGCGCTGGAACGTCAACGTGCCCGACGAGCGCCTCAAGGTGAGCGTCGACAAGGGCTGGGTGACGCTCGAGGGCAGCGTGTCCGCCGCCTACCAGCGCCTCGCCGCCGAGTACGCGGTCGAGTCGCTCACGGGCGTCAAGGGCGTGCTGAACCACATCACCGTGGCGCCCGCGACGTCCGCGAAGGACGTGCGCCGCCAGCTCACCACGGCACTGCATCGATACGCGCAGCTCGAAGCGGACGCGGTGCAGGTCGCCGCCGACGGCGCCAAGGTCACGCTGACGGGCAAGGTCCACTCGTGGGCCGAGCGCGACCTCGTGCAGGGCGCCGCGTGGAGGGTCCCGGGCGTGACTCACGTCGACAACCGGATCCTCGTCACCACGACCTGACGCACGGCGCGGAGTCCCGGCGGCGAGGCCGGCGGCGCCGCCCGGATCGCGCCTACACGCTCAGATAGCCGTCCGGCAGCAGGCTCGTCGCGAGCATCACTTCGTTGATGTCGCGATGCGCCGTCCAGGTCGGCTCCTGCTGGTTGCAGGAGTCCGACCACTGCCGCTCGATGGCCGCCGCAACGGCGGTGTGACGGCACAACGCCTCGAGGCTCGGCCCTATGTGGTCGATGCCGGGCTGCGCCGGCAGCTGCCGCCACAGCGCAGTCATCTTCTCGACCGCGTGCAGTCCGATCGAGAGCCCCAGCTCGCGGAACGCGAGCCGATGCCTCGTCGGGAGCACCAACGAACGGCCGCGCAGGAAGGCCTCGAGCCCCGCTTCTGCGCAGCCGAGCAGCCGGTACAGCAAGCCCGTGCCGCTCGCACTGCCGCGCGCGATCAGCTGTGCCTGCGCGTACGCGCCGCTGAGCAGGCACCCGATGCCGAGCGCGTCGGGCGTGGCGGCGTCGATTGCGGCCTCCATGCGCGCGAAGTCGCGGCGACTCGCATCGAGGCGCGAGGCCTCGGCCGGCGATCGCGACGCGGCCACCGCCGCCTGCAGCTCCATGGTGGTCAGCAAGCCGTCGACGGGATCGAGCGGCGACATCGACGGCACGAGTGGACGGCCCAGGTCGATGCTCATCTTCCAGTGCAGCGAACGCGCGCCGTCGCGTGTGCCCGGATGCGTGAAGGCCGCGTGCGCGGCGAGGGCGAGATCGACCGCCTGGTCGAGGTATGGCGTCTCGCCCGTGGCTGCCGCCATGCGCGCGAGCGCGTGCATCCATCTGGTGAGATAGTGGAAGTACTGGCCGTCGCGATCCCACTCCTCGCGTTCGATCATCGGCGCGCCTGGCGGGCGCTCGGGCATGGGCTTGCCGATGCGCAGCCCACCGCGCGTGGGATGCTCGCGCCCTTCGACCTCCGACAGGCCGCTGATCCAACCGCTGCGCGGGCTGTCGGGGCGGTGTCGGCCCAGCACCTCGTGCACCTGTTGCACGAGCGCGCGCGCGGCCGACAGCTGCTCCGGATCGCCGGTGGCGCGGTGCAGCGCGAGGAAGTTGCAGACCGCGAACGCGTCGGTCCACAAGTAACGCCGCGCGCTGCCGGCCGGCGCGAACACGCCCGTTCGTTCGGCGAAGCGTTGCATGATCGCCAGGGCCAGGAGCGTGTCGTCTCGCGCCGCCGTCATGGCATGCCCCTCCCCGGTGCGCCTACAACCCGAATGGATAGGTGTCGGGCACACCGTCGAGCTCGCGCGCGCCGAGCGGCTGCACGGCCGTCGTCGCGTCGAACCAGACGAACTCGTCGAACTGCTCGGGAAGCACCGCGTCGAACCAGTGGCTCTGGCGCTCGGTCTCGGGCCGGTAGATCACGCCGATCGCGCGCTGCAGGCGCGGCTCCGACAGCAGCTCGACCAGCTCCGGCGACCGCAGCGGCAGCAGGAAGCTCGGCCTGGCCGTGTCGTGGCAGATGCGCTCGTAGCTCTGCTCGAGCGACGGGCGCACCTGCTTCAGCTCCATCGGTCCGCCCCAGTACGAAGCGGCGGCGACGGTTCCGTGATCGGTCCCGAAGCCGAGGTTGAAGACGTCGCCGGCCGCGAACTCCTGCCGGCACAGCTGGCCGAGATTCCACTCGCCGCGGGCCGCCATCTCGGTCGCGCGCGCGTCGCCGACGTGCGAGTTGTGCGCCCAGACGACGATCTTCGCGCGCGCGCCGTGGAACTCGAGCAGCTGCCGCAGGCAGTCGCACATGTGGCGGTCGCGCAGGTTCCACGACTCGTGCGAGCCGTAGTACATCGTGCGGTAGTAGTTCTCGGCGTCGGCGACGAGGCGCGCGTTCTGCACGGCCTCGAACAGCTGCTCGTCCTGCGTCCTCGCCGCGGCGAGGCGTTGCTGCAGCAGGTCCTGGAGCATGCGCACGACGTCGCTCTCGCACGAGCGGTAGCCGCCGGTCAGCACCGCGCGTCCGTAGGCCGCCGGATCACGCTGCCACGGCGTGAGGCAGCCGTAGCGATGGCGCGCGACGCCAGCTGCCTCGGGATCGACCTTGTCGAGATAACCGAGCACCGAGTCGATCGAGTTGTGCAGCGCGTAGAGGTCGAGCCCGGCGAAGCGCACGCGTCCGTCGCGGGCGACGCGTTGGTTCCACTGGCGCAGCCAGTCGACGAACGCGGCCGTCTCGCGGTTGCGCCACATCCAGGTCGGGAAACGCGAGAACGCGCGCCAGCTGGCGCGCGGCACGGTGCGGTCGCGCACGTAGTGGTCGATCAGCGACGCGTCGGGCCAGTCCGCCTCGGCGGCGACGATCGTGAAGCCCTTGTGTTCGACGAGCTCGCGCGTGATGCGCGCCCGCATCCGGTAGAACTCGGAGGTGCCGTGCGAAGCCTCGCCGAGCAACACGACGCGCGCGTCGCCGACGCGCTCGAGCAGTGGCGCGAGGTCGGCTCGTTCGAGGTCCGCGAAGGGCTCCGCCGAGCTGGCGACGAGCGCGGCCGCGCGCGACGGCTGCGGCTTCGTGGCCTTCTCGGCGGCGGGCGTGCGCCAGCCCTCGGCGCCGACGAGAGGCACGAAGCGCACGTTCGCGAGCTGGTCCTCCTCGAACCAGTCCTCGCCGGTCCGCGTGACGCGCACGAGCTGCTGGCGCGCGAGTGCCGGGCCGACGGGCATCACCAGGCGACCGCCGATCGCGAGCTGCCGGCGCAGCGACTCCGGCACCGAGGGCCCGCCCGCGGCGACGACGATCGCGTCGAATGGAGCCTTCTCGGGCCAGCCGAGCGTGCCGTCGCCGTGTCGCACGTGCGCGTTCCTGTAGCCGTCGCGCGCGAGCCGCTCCGCAGCGGCCTCGGCCAGGCGCGCATGGCGCTCGATCGTGTAGACCTCGCCGGCGATCTCGGCGAGCACGGCGGCCGCGTAGCCGGAACCGGTGCCGATCTCGAGCACACGCTCGCCGCCGGTCAGGTCCATGGCCTCGATCATGAACGCGACGATGTACGGTTGTGAGATCGTCTGCTCGTCCTCGATCGGCAGCGGGGTGTCGTCGTAGGCGAACTCGCCGAGATACGACGGCACGTATCCTTCGCGGCGCACGCGCCGCATCGCTCGCAGCACCGCCGGCGACTTCACGCCGCGCGCGCGGATCTGGCGGTCCACCATCTCGTCGCGCAACCGATCGGATGATGCCTTGCTAGAGATCATGCTTCGCACCCCGCGTCGTCTGGGCGGGCCTGCGGCCGCAGGCCGCCGCGAGCATCCGCGCCGCATCGACGCTTCGTCGTGTCGTTGTCGCCTGTCGCGCTGCCCTGGTGCTCCTCACGGTGTCATCTGGAGCGCTGGCTCCTGCGAGAAGGTCGTGCATCGGACCGAAGGCGCGGCGAACCCGCCATTCGCACGAGAGCGTAGTGCGCGCGCGACGCGGTCGGTTGGCCGGCGACGCCGAGGAAGTCTGCTCGTCCAGCCCCTCGGCAAGGGCCCGTGCGCACGACCGATCGGATACCGCTCCATACCCACGTCGGCGTATGGCCGGCGCGGCAACGCGGGACTCCGATGCACCCATGCAAGTGCCGTTGACCGTGTCGTTCAAGGGAGTGCCGGTGAGCGATGGCATCCGCACCGCCTGCTGGAACGAGGCCGAGAAGCTCGGCCGCTACTGGGACCGCATCACGAGCTGCCACGTGACGGTCGCTCCGCAGCAGCGCCGCCGGAAGGGCGATTTCTTCGACATCCACGTCCGCCTCGCCGTGCCGGCCAGCGAGATCGTCGTCAGCCATTCGACCCCGCAGCACCAGAAGGGCGAGAAGCCCCAGCTGGCGATTCGCGCGGCGTTCGACGAGGCGCGCCGGCAGCTGCAGGACCACCTGCGCCGGCTGCGCGGCGACACGAAGCACCACAGTGCGCGCGAGCGCGTGCCCGAACGCGCGGCAGCGGAGGGCTCCGAGGGCGAAGGACCGGAGCTGGACCAGCCGCGGACCGCGCGGCCGCCGGGCGGGAAGAAACGCGGCCGCCAGTAGCCGGCGCGGGGGCGGCAGGAGCGGCCACCCGACTCGGAGTCGCGAGGCTCCTGGTCGGGTGGCCTTTCTTCCACGCCGGACACGCCTTGTGACTGCTCCCGATCAGGAGATCAGGGCTCCTAGCATCGAGTGGATGCTGCAGCGGGGCACAGGACCTCGACACGCAGGAGGGCCCGCAAGGCGCCAGGTCGACCATGGTGCAGCGGTGACGCGCTTCCTCGACGGCGCGAACGCAATGTCGCTCTCGCGCCTGCTGCTCGCGGCGCTGGTGTGGGTCCGGCCCGCGGACGGGCTCTTCCTCGCCTCGTTGATGGCGCTCGCCGCCGTCTCGGACGTGCTCGACGGCTTCCTCGGGCGCCGGCTGCACGGCTCGCACCGCGGCACCGCCGACGTCGGCGCGTGGCTCGATCCGTTGTGCGACAAGGTCTTCACCGCGAGCGCCGCGGCCGCGGTCGTCCTCACCTGCGATCCACCGCGGCTCGTCATGGCACTCCTGCTGCTGCGCGAGCTGCTGCTCCTTGTCCTGGTGCCCGCGCTGCGTCTCGCCGCCGGCCGCGATCGGTTCCACGGCCACGACTTCCGCGCCCGCGCCTCCGGCAAGGCGGCGACCGTGGCGCAGTTCACCGTGCTGCTCGCGATCCTGTTCGCGCCGGCGTGGTCGCTGGCGCTCGCGTGGCTCTGCGGCCTCCTCGGCCTGGTGGCCGTCGCCGAGCGCGTCGTGCTGACCGTGCGCGAACTGCGCGCACCAGTGGCGCCATGAGCTTCCTGGCCGGACTCCCGCTCGCCATGGGGCAGGCGCTGTGGCTGTTCGCGCCGCTGTTGTTCGCGGCCGCGGTCGCGGGGGTCGTGATCGAGCGCGATCTGCTGCGCTGGGCGCGCCGGCCGATCGACGGCGGCTGCACGATCGGCGGCAAGCGCCTGTTCGGCGACAACAAGACCTGGCGCGGCGTGCTGGTCGCCACAGCCGCCTCTGCCTTGTTCGCTGCCGCGCAGGAGCACCTCGTGGGCGACGCCATTGGCCCGCTGCTCGCGGTCGACTGGGACGCGGTGCCCTCCGCTCCGTTCGGCGCGCTGATGGGGCTCGGCGCGATGCTCGGCGAACTGCCGAACTCGTTCGTCAAGCGGCGCCTCGGCATCGCGCCCGGTGCTCAGACGACGGGGGCCTGGTCGATCCTGTTCTACGTCTGGGACCAGGTCGACCTGCTGCTCGGCGCCTGGCTATTGGTCGGCTTCTGGGTGCGGCCGCAAGCGCTGCTCGTCGCCGCGAGCTTCGTGGTCGCGCTGCTGGGGCATCCGCTGGTTTCGCGGATCGGTTGGCTGATCGGAGCCCGCCGCACCGCGCGCTGAGACGCGATGGGGCTCGGGCGGCCCCCTGCATGGGCCTTTGGGCGCGCGTGCCCTACGCGCATCGCCCACTGCCCGCCGGCGCAGCGGAGTCTACCTTCAGGGATCCGAGTCGCAGTGGGTGCGGCTCGCTCCTGTTACCGACATACCCGAGGAGATCAACATGTCCTGGCTCGTTCCCTGGCGCCGCCAGTCGGCGCTGCCCGACGTCTTCCGCCCATTCGAACAGTGGATGAGCGAGTTCGACCGCGACCTGTGGTCCGGCAATGGCCGGCGGCTCGCGGAGATGCCGATGGTGCCGCGCGCCGACATCGCCGACACCGACAAGGAGTACCTGATCTCGCTGGAGCTGCCCGGCCTCGAGCTGGCCGACGTGGACGTGCGGCTCAGCGGCAACCAGCTCACCGTCTCCGGCGAGCGCAAGCAGAAGAAGGAGGACAAGGACAAACACTTCTACCGCATGGAGACGACCTACGGCGCGTTCGAGCGGCGCTTCGAGCTGCCGCAGAACGTGCGCACGGAGCCGGACAGCGTGCACGCCACGTTCAAGAACGGCATCCTCGAGATCAAGGTGGCCAAGCGCGAGCCGAAGCCGACCGCCAAGATCACGGTCAAGGCTTCGTGAGGCGTCGCCAGCGCGCGCAAGCGCGCGCCGTCCCGGCACGGCGCCGACGTCGGTGTCCGCGGGCGCGGGGCAACGCTCGCGGAGGCCTTCGCCGGCGCCGGCGCTGCGCCGCTGGCGCGGCCGACCCGGAAGGTGGCCAGCAGAGCCAGCGATTCGCGCAGGCTGTGCATCGGCCGGCCTGCCATCCTCACCTCTCCTGATCAGCTCCCGATCTCGGGCGGCCGCGGGTCGCGCGTGTGGCCCGTGCGGTCGAAGTAGCCGCTGCCGTCGAGGAAGCCGCGCGCCAGCCGCGCGGCATGCTCGCCGAGCAGCTGCGCTTCCTCGTCGCTGATGTTCTGCGGCGCGCCACTGCGCGCCCGCACCATGCTCAGGAACAGCTCTTCGCGCAGCCGGTCGATGTCTGGTCGGGTCATCGGATCTCCTCGGGTCCCTCCGGACCGCATGATCCGCGCAGGGTAGGCGGTCGCCGGCCGTGGCGCACTGCGGCCTCGGGCCCGTGCGCGGGTGCAGGTCGCACCACCGGGTCCTACGCCCTTCTGGGCATTCCCGCGCCGGTCATCTGCCCGTACCGTCGAGAGCACAGAACACGCCTTGGGGGCCGCATGCACCACAGACCACTCACGCACGGGGAGCAGCTGAAACTGGAGCGACTCCTGCGGGCTCAACTCGCCGTGCTGAGCGAGGAGGCGGAGCAGCTCGAAGCAGGGGCGGCGGGCCCACAGGCAGGAGCGGTGGAGGCCCAGGGTGATGCCGCGGTCGTCGAGCGCGAGCGCGGAATGGACCTGACGCTGCTCGCCGACGAGGCCGCGGTGCTGCGTGAGGTCGCGGCCGCGCTCGAACGGCTGCGCGAGGGCTCGTACGGCCGCTGCGAGGATTGCGGCAGGCCGATCCCCCGCCTGCGGCTCGCGGTGATTCCATATGCTCGCCGCTGCGTGGGATGCGAGCGGCAGCAGGAATGACCGCAAGGAGCCGGTGCCATCTCCGCCGCGCGCCCGGGAGCGCAGCGGCAACCGTGGCACAGCGGCGCGGTTCCGCCAGCGGCCGGGCAGAAGGCCCGACTGTGGCCTGCAGGCGCCTTGGCGCCTTCTCGTGCCGGTATCGCGAACAATCCGCGCCAGCTACCATCCCGGGCCCCTGCCTGTCCTGTTGCCCCGCGCCGGAATCGCCCGGTCATGGAATCGAAGACCAGAGCTGACCGCACCGAGTTGGCCGCAGGGAGATCGGCAACACATCAGCAGACCTGCCAGGCGGTGGCGGACGAGGGCAGGGGCGGCGGAACACGCGGCGGGCCGTTCCCGATCGTCGGCCTCGGCGCTTCGGCTGGCGGCCTGGAGGCGCTCGAGGAGTTCTTCTCGCGCATGCCGAAGGACGCCGGTGTCGGGTTCGTGGTCGTCACGCACCTGCACGCAGGCCAGCCGAGCATGCTGGCGGAGCTGCTGGGGCGGAAGACGGCGATGCCGGTCGTCGAGGTCGGCGGGGACACGGCGGTCTGCCCGGACCACGTGTACACGGTCAAGCCGGGGTTCAACCTGTCGATCCTCGGTGGCGTGCTCCACCCACTGGCGGCCGGCGACGAGGTGCCGCGGCGCATGCCGATCGACTCCTTCTTCCGATCGCTGGCGCAGGACCAGAAGGAGCGCGCCATCGGCATCGTGCTCTCCGGCACCGGAACCGACGGCTCGCTCGGCATCAAGGAGATCAAGGGCGAACTGGGCATGGTCATGGTGCAGGACGAGAAGTCCGCGCGGTACGCCGGCATGCCGCAGAGCGCGATCACCACGCGGCTCGTCGACTACGTCCTGCCCCCAGCCGCCATGCCGGAGCAGCTCGTCGCCTACGTGCGCGGCCTCGAGCCGAGCGTGGGGCGGACCGCAGTCGCTCGCGAACTGCCGCCGCCCGACGCGATGCACCAGGTCTTCGCGCTGATCCGCGACGCTACGGGGCACGACTTCTCGCAATACAAGATGAGCACCGTCCACCGCCGCATCGAGCGGCGGATGAACGTGCACCACCTCGGCACCGTCGAGAATTACGTCGAGTACCTGCGCAGCAACCCGGTCGAGATCGACCTGTTGTTCAAGGAACTGCTGATCGGCGTGACCTCCTTCTTCCGCGATGCCGGCGCCTGGAGCGCGTTGGCGTCGGCGATCTCCGCGCTGCTGGCGCAGAAGCCGGACGACTACGTGCTGCGCGCCTGGGTGCCCGCCTGCTCGACGGGCGAAGAAGCCTACTCGCTGGCGATGATGTTGCGCGAGACCATGGACGCGCTCGGTCGGACGCTCGGCGTGCAGGTCTTCGCCACGGATCTGGATGCCGGTGCCATCGAGGTGGCTCGGCTCGGCGTCTACCCGAGCGGCATCACCAACGACGTCTCGACGCAGCGGCTGGCGCGCTTCTTCTCGCACGAGGACGACGTCTATCGCGTGCAGAAGGAGATCCGCGAGATGATCGTGTTTGCGCCCCAGAACCTGATCCGCGACCCCCCGTTCACGAGGCTCGACATCCTGTCCTGCCGCAACGTGCTGATCTACCTCGGGGCCGAACTGCAGAAGCGGCTCGTCCCGCTCTTCCACTACGCGCTCAAACCCGACGGCATCCTGTTCCTGGGCCCGTCGGAATCGCTCGGGAGCTTCGCCGAGCTGTTCGACGCCGTCGACGCGAAGTGGAGGATCTTCCGGTGGCGGCAGGCGCAGGTCGGCGCCGCCCTCGCGGGATTCCCCCCGCTGTCGCAAGACGCGCCGAAGGATCACGCCATCCGGAGCAGCGGCACCCACTTGGAGCGCGCCGCCGAGAAGGCCCTGCTCAAGGACCTGGTGCCGCCATTGGTGCTCGTGCGGGACCGCGGCGACGTCGTGTACGTCCATGGCCGGACCGGGAAGTTCCTCGAACCGCAGCAGGGCTCGCCGGCGGCCGCGAACATCTTCAACATGGCCCGCGAAGGCCTGCAGATCGCGCTGACGGCGGCCATCCGCCAGGCGGCGGACACGGGCAAGGAAGTCGTGCGCCGCGGCATCCAGGTGAAGACGAACGGAGACCGCGCGACGATCGACTTGCGCGTCGCGAGGCTCCACGAGCCGGAGCCACTGCGCGGGCTGCTGCGCATCACGTTCGAGCAAGCGCAACCGCCCGGCGGCGTGGTCGCCGCCGACGACGTCCCCGACGCACCGGATCGCGTCGGGGAGCTCCAGAAGGAGCTCTCCTACACCAGGCAGAGCCACCAGGGGACCATCGAGGAGCTCGAGACGGCCAACGAGGAACTCAAGTCGACGAACGAGGAGCTGCAGTCGACCAACGAGGAGCTGCAGTCGACCAACGAGGAGCTCGAGACCGCCAAGGAGGAGATGCACTCGCTGAACGAAGAGCTGCAGAGCGTCAACAGCGAGCTCCATGGCAAGGTGGAGGAGCTGTCGCTCGCGAACAACGACATGATGAACCTGCTCAATGGCACGAGCATCGCGATGGTGTTCCTCGACGAGGGGCTGCGGATCAAGAAGTACACGGAGCCGGCCAAGAAGGTGCTCCCACTGATCCCCACCGACGTCGGCAGGCCGATCGCCGACCTGGCTCCGTCGCTGCACTACGACCGCCTCGTCGAGGAAGCGCGCGAGGTGTTGCAGACGCTGGCCTTCAAGGAGATGGAGGTCAGCGCCGGTGACGGCGCCGCCTACCTGATGCGCATCCTCCCGTACCGAACCACGGAGAACGTCATCGAGGGGCTCGTGCTGACGTTCGTCGACATCACGAGGTGCAAGCTGCTGCAGCAGGAGCAGAGGCGGCTGCTGCAGGCTCTGGCGAATTCGCCGACCAGCGTGTGTGGCCTGGACAGCGAGCTCCGCTACACATGGGCGTGCAGCAAGGTCTTCGGCCGCCCGCCGGCCGAGCTGATCGGCAAGACCGACGCGGAGCTCTTCCGCGGCGCGGACGCCGAGGTGCTCACGGCATTGAAGCGGAACGTGCTCGCGACCGGCGTGCCGAGCCGGCAGCGGCTGGCGCTGGAGGTCGGCGGCAAGCGCCGGAACTACGACCTCTACGTCGAGCCGAAGCGGGATCCGACCGGCCGGACCAGTGGACTCTCGTGCGTCGCGGTCGACATCACCTTCCCGCCCTGAGGATCGCCCATGGAGGAACGCAACCCCAAGAAGCAGTGGACCGAGCTCAGGCGCGCGGCGGAGTCCAGGCTCGCCCGCATGGCCGGCGCGGGCGCGCCGGAGGGTCTGCAGAACGCCGCGGAGCTCGTCCACGAACTGCAGGTGCACCACGCGGAGCTCGAGATGCAGAACGAGGAGCTCCGCGCCGCTCAGATCGAGCTGGGCCGCAGCCGCGACCGATACCGGCGGCTCTACGATCTGGTGCCGGTCGGCGTCGTGGTCACGGACCCATCGGGCCGCGTGCGCGAGAGCAACTCCTGGGCAGCGAAGTTGCTCGGTGTCGCCCATTCCGAACTCGTCGGCCGGCCGTTGCAGAAGTACATGCCGGAAGCGTCGGCAAACGTCTTCCATCACCATCTGCGCAGCGTGTTCGCCGGGAGCGCCAGACACGCGTGCGAGCTCGAGTTCGAGCGGCGCGGCGCCGCGCACGGGCGCTCGATCCCGGTGCGGGTCGAATCGCTCGTGTTCGCCGACGACGCCGGCAACCGGACGCTGTGCCAGTCGGTGCTCATGAACCTCGCCGAGATCCGAGAGGCCCAGGAAAGCCTGCGCACGTCGGAGGCACGCACGACGACGATCCTCCACACGGCGGCCGACGCGATCGTCAGCAGCGACGTCGAGGGGACCATCGAGTCCTTCAACCGTGCCGCGGAGCTCCTGTTCGGCTACGCGGCCGCGGAAGTGATCGGGCGCAACGTCCGGATGCTGATGCCCGGTCAGCACAGCGAGCAGCACGCCGGCTACATCCGCCGCTATCTGTCGACCGGAGTGAGCCGGATCCTCGGCAAGGAGAGCCGCGAGGTCGAGGGGCTCGCGAAGGATGGAAGGCAGTTCCCGCTCGACCTCACGATCGGCGAGTGGTGGGACCGCGGCGAGCGCAAGTTCGCGGCCGTCATGCACGACGCGAGCCAGCGCAAGGCGGCCGCGGACTCCTTGCGGGAGGAGCGCGACTTCGCCGAACGACTGTTCCAGACGGCGCCGGTGATCGTGCTCGTGCTCGACGGCGAAGGTCGCGTCGTCCGGTTCAACCACTGCTTCGAACGCCTGACGGGCTACGGCATCGGCGAGGTCCGCGGCGCCGACTGGTTCACGACCTTCCTGCCCGAAGGCGATCACGTGCACGCGCGCGAGGTCTTCGCGGGCGCGCTCGGGGGCGAGAACACCTCGGGGACCGTCAACGCGATCCGCACGAAGGGCGGTACGAACGTGGAGGTCGAATGGCACAACACCGTGCTCAGGGACGCCCAAGGCCGCGTGTCCGGGGTCCTGGCGATCGGTCTCGACGTCACGAGGCGCCGGCAGCTCGAGGAATCGCAGCGGCTGGAGGCGGTCGGCGAGCTCGCCGCGGGGGTGGCGCACGAGATCAACAACCCGCTCAACACGATCGTCAACTGTGCGCAGCTCGTGTTGGACGGCGATCCGGCCCGCGACAACTGCCAGATCATCATGGAGGAGGGTGTCCGGATCTCTGGGATCGTCAAAGACCTGTTGCAGTTCGCGCGCGACGACCGCGGGACGCCGCAGCCCACTTGCCTGGCGGAGGTCGTCGGCCGCACCGTCCGGCTGCTCGGGGAGAACCTGAAGCGACATGGCATCCGGCTCCAGGTCGAAGTGCCACCGGAGCTGCCGCCCGTGCTCGCTCACCCGCAGCAGCTGCAGCAGGTCCTGCTCAACCTGCTGATCAACGCCAAGGACTCGCTGCACGCGCACGCGCGCGAGAGCCGGCTCGTCACCGTGCATGCCCGCGCCGAGGAAGGGAACATGGTGAGCTGCCGCGTGCGCGACAACGGACCCGGGATCCCGCCGGACCTCGCCAGGCGCATCTTCGAGCCGTTCGTGACGACCAAGCGTGCGCGCGGCGGCACGGGCCTCGGCCTGTCCGTCAGCAAGAGCATCATCGAGAGATTCGGCGGCAGGCTGACGGTCGAGAGCGTCCCCGGCGAGTTCGCCGAGTTCACGTTCGTGCTGTCCCAGGCGCCCGGCCCGTAGCGAGCGACCGGGCACGCCCTCGGGGGTATTGCAGTGGCGCGAGTACCGGGATCATGCGAGTGCGAGCAGCTCGGGCGGCAGATCGGCGGGCGTTCCAGGCCTGGACTCGCTCATGGTCGCGTGGGGCCGGCAGGATAGGGGCTGGCCCGGCCGCCAGCCTGCACATCCCGCCCCGGATCGCGGTGGGCAGCCGCCGCGGTCGCCGAGCCACCGAGCAGCTCGAGCAGGATCGCCTTCTCGACGTGCAGGCGGTTCTCGGCCTGGTCGAACACGATCGAGCGCGGGCCGTCGATGACCTCGGCGGTCGTCTCCATGCCGCGCGACGCCGGCAGGCAGTGCATGAACACCGCGCTCTGCGCGGCGCGCGCCATCACGTCCGCCGTGACGCGGTACGGGCCGAGGTCGCGCCTGCGCCGTTCCTCGTGCTCGGGCGGGATGCGGTACGACATCCAGGAGTCGGTGTAGACGACGTCGGCGCCGGCGGCGGCCGCCTGGAGATCACCGACGATCTCGACGCGGCCAAGGCACTCGCGGATGCGCTCCAGCTCGCACATCACCTCCGGCGCCGGCCGGTATTCGGCGAGATCGGGACAGGCGATGCGCAGGTCGAAGCCGAACTTGACGCTGGCGCGCATCAGCGAATAGGTGACGTTGTTGCACGCGTCGCCGGCGTAGGCCATCGTGAAGCCGGAGACGCGGCCGAGCCGCTCGCCGATCGTCAGCAGGTCGCCGAGCGCCTGGCACGGATGGCCGCCGTTCGTCATCGCGTTGATCACGGGCACCGAGGCGGCCGCAGCGAAGCGGCACAGGTCGTCGTGCGAGAACACGCGCGCGGCGACCCCGTCGCAGTAGCGGCTGACGGTGCGCGCGAAGTCCTCGATCGACTCCTTGCCGACGCCCCACGGCGAATGCACGGTGTAGTAGTTGATCGCGTGGCCGTGCAGCTGCGTCATCGCGGTCTCGAACGACAGCCGCGTCCGCAGCGACGGCGTCTCGAAGATCATCAGCAGCGTCTTCTCGTAGAGGGCGCGCACGTAGCGCGGCGCGGCCGCCTTGACGGCGCGCGCGCGTTCGAGCAGATGGAGCAGCTCGGCGGCGGTGAAGTCCGCGAGCGTCAACAGGTGACGCGCCACGTCAGAACACCCGCACCGCGTCGATCGCGGCGAGCAGGCGCCGCGCGCTCGCGTCGTCGAGCTCGTAGCGCACGTTGACGATCGGCTTGTTGCAGCGCAGCACGCGGCCGAGGTCCGCCGGCGAGCCGTCGACGACCACGTCGGCCGGCACGGCGTCGACGCTGGCCGCGAGGTCGGCGATCTGCTGCTCGCTGTAGCCCATCGCCGGGATCTCGCGGCCGAGGTGCGGATACTGCTGCAGCGTCGCACGCAGCGCGCCGACCAGGAACGGCCGCGGGTCGACGAGCTCGCCGCCGTTGCGCTGCACGAACAGCGTGCCGGCGCCGAACGCCATGCCGCCGTGCGTCAGCGTCGGGCCGTCGCCGATCACAGCGCAGCGCCGGCCGCGCACGGCGGCGGCCGGTCCTTCGATCACCGAGGCCGCCCGGATCACGGCGACCCCGGGCCGCTGGGCGCGCACCGCGCGTTCGCAGGCGTCGACGGCCTGCGGCTCGGCGCTGTCGGTCTTGTTGACGACGACGACGTCCGCGGTCAGCAGGTTCGTGAAGCCGGGGTAGTAGGTGGTCTCGTGGCCGGCGCGGTGCGGATCGACGACCACCACGTGCACGGCGGGCGCAACCATCGGCTGGTCGTTGTTGCCACCGTCGAACACCAGCACGTCGGCCTCGGCCGCGGCCAACGGGACGATCTGCCGGTAGTCGAACCCGGCGAACACCACGAAGCCGTGGTCGAGCCACGGCTGGTACTCCTCCTCCTCCTCGATCGTGGTGTGGTGCCGGGCGAAGTCGGCGACGTGGCCGAACCGCTGGCAGGCCTGCAGGGTCAGGTCCGGCCCGTACGGCATGCTGTGACGGATCGCGACGACGCGCCGGCCGCGCGCGCGCAGCAGCCGGCCGATCGCACGCGCGGTCTGCGACTTGCCGCAGCCCGTGCGGACGGCCGTGACCGCGATCACCGGTTTGGCTGCGGCTACCCAGGTGTCGCGCCCCGGCAGCAGCAGGAACTTGGCGCCGGCCGCGAGCGCGCGCGAGGCCTTGTCCATGACGGTCTGGTGCGAGAGGTCGCTGTAGGCGAGGCAGACCCAGCCGATGTCGTGCTCGGCGATCAGCTGCGCCATCTGCGCTTCCGGGTGGATCGGGATGCCCTCGGGGTAGCGCTCGCCGGCCAGCGCGGCCGGGAAGCAGCGGCCGGCGATGCCCGGGATCTGCTCGGCCGTGAACGCGACGACGTGCCACTCGGGCCGGTCGCGGAACCAGGTCAGGAAGTCGTGGAAGTCGCGGCCCGCCGCGCCCAGGATCAGCACCTTCTGCGCCTTCGTGTTCATGACTGCTGCTTCGCGATCGTGGTCCCATCCTCACCGCGCAGCGCTGCTGCCAGCCGCGCGACCGAAGTGATCAGCGCCTGTTCGCCGCCGTGCTCGACGAACTCGACGGCCGACTCGATCTTCGGCCCCATCGAGCCCGGCGGGAAGTGGCCGGCCGCCGCGTGGCGCCTCGCCTCCTGCGGGTCGAGCGCGCGCAGCGGCCGCTGCCCGGGCTGCCGGTAGTCGAGATACACGGCCGGCTCGCCGGTCAGGATCAACAGAGACCGGGCGCCGACCGCGCGCGCCAGCAGCGCGGACGCGAAGTCCTTGTCGATCACGGCCGGCACGCCCTGCAGCCTGCCGTCCGGCGCGCGGACCACGGGGACGCCGCCGCCGCCGGCCGCGATGACCACTGCCCCGCGTTCGAGCAGCCAGCCGATCGGCTCGACGTCGACGATCTCGCGCGGGCGCGGCGACGCGACGACCTTGCGCCAGCCGCGGCCCGCCTCCTCGACGACCGCGAAGCCCGCGCGCCGCAGCGCGTCGGCCCCGCGCCGGTCGAATGCCGGGCCGACCGGCTTCGTCGGGTGCAGGAACGCCGGGTCGCGCGGATCCACGACCACCTGCGTCAGCACGCCGACGACCGGCCGCCGCAGACCCGACTCCGCGAGGGCATTGTGCAGCGCCTGTTCGAGCAGGTAGCCGATCTCGCCCTGCGATTCGGCGACGCAGACCTCGAGCGGCAGCGCGTAGGCCCTGCCGAGCGCCTGCTCGACCCGGATCAGGATGTTGCCGACCTGGATGCCGTTGCCGTGCGCGATCACGACGCGGTGGCCGGCGGCGACCAGCGGCGCGATCGCCTGCATCGCCGCGTGCGCGCTGCGGAACTGCGTGCCGATCGTCGGCGCCTCGCCGGGCTCGACGAGCGCGTTGCCGCCGAGCGCGACGACGATGGTCTGCAGAGTCGTGGCCATGCCGTGTTCCACCGCCCGGCTGGTGCGGCATCTGCAGCACGGGCGCCGGCGGTGGCGAGCGTTCCTCGTACCCGATAGCGGCAGGCGCCGGCATGGGCCCTTGGGCCACTTCGCCGCCGCCTCGGCTCCCGCCCGCGCGCGCGTGACGGAGGCCGACGTTCAGCTGGTCGCAGGACCATCCTGCTCCGGCGCCACGTGCGCCGCGTAGTGTTCCTCGCATTCGCGCTCGCGGCCGCGCACGATGCGGCGGCCTCGCAGCGGGCCGAGGCCTGCGGTGACGACCGTCCACTGGTCGTCGCCGTCGCGGTAGATCACGACCCAGTCGTGCGTCGCGCCGAGCTCGTGCGCGCGCGCCGTGTTCGAGAACAGCGCCGTGTAGTGACGGTCCTGCCGCTGCGTGTGCAGCACCGGCAACCAGGCGCGGTGCGACGGATTGAAGCGCCGTGGCACGATGCGCGGCAGCGTGTGCTCGCGCGCGCGGCGCCGGTACTCGGCGTCGACGTCGAGCAGTTCGCCGACCGGAGGGTCGTCGGGCCGCGGGCCCCGGCGCGCCGACTCGGGGCCCGCCGGCCCGCGCCGGAACCGGCCGGCCAGCGACTCGCGGACGCCGCGCACGCGCCCCCTGCCCATGCCCGGCACCTTCTGCAGCCGGCCGTCCCAGGCCGCGACCTCCAGATCGGCGAGGCTCTCGATGCCGAGCCGGTCGCGGATGCGGGCGGCCAGCTTCGGCCCGATGCCGGGCACCGTCGAGTAGGCGTCGGCATCTCCGTGGCCGCTGCGCAGCCGTTCCAACAGCGCGAGACGGCCGGTCCGCGCCAACTGCTCGATTGCGCGCGCGAGCGCCGCGCCGATGCCCGGCAACGCCTCGAGGCCCGCGGCGCCCTGCTCGGCGAGCAGTTCGACGACCGGGCGGCCGAGTCCGCGCACGGTTTCAGCCGCGCGCCGGTAGGCCTGCACACGGAACGGGTTGGCGTCCTGGGCCTCGAGCCGCTCGGCGATCTCGAGCAGGCTCTGCGCGACGGCCTCGTTGTCGCGCGGCGCGAGTACTGGCGTCACCATGCCGCCAATTGTCCGCAGGGCCCGGGCACCCGCCGATGCGGAGAAGTCCGGACCCGGCGCGGTACTTTTGGCCGGGGAAAGCCGGGACGGATGCGGGACGGCGAACTGCGAGTACGCGCGCCGCCGCCGGCTGCAGGCCGGCGAAGGGATCAGATCGGCCACTCGGGGACGCCCGGCAGGTCGTGGATCAGCTTCTTGAAGCGGTCCCACGGCGTCGCTGCCCAGATCTCGGTCGTCGCGTGGCCGAACGTGCGGACCATCGCTGCGACCTTGGTCGCGGTCTCGACGTCCGGCGCCTCGAACACGTCGAGATAGTCGTAGGGGCCGAGCACGGCGTAGTTCGAGATCCACTTGACCTGCGGGCAGGTCGTGCGGATCCGGTCCATCACGGTCCGCTCGACTTCCTCGAGCGACCTCGGGGAGCGCATCGCCTCGGGGGCGATGCGCGTCAGCATCACGAACGCCTGCATCGGCGGCCTCCTGTTGTTGCCGTGGAGCGCTGTCGGCCGGCAACGACATGGCATCGTAGGCATCGGCAACATCGGCGGCAGGGGCCGATCGGCGTACTCCGCCGCCCTCTGGGCCGGGGCCGCCACTGCGCACTCGGGGCCATCAGCCGGACGTGCGCTGCTCGAGCCAGGCGACGCAGCCGTCGAGCGTCCGCAGCCGCGGATAGTCGGCCTCGGACACGTCGACGGCGAACTCGCGATGCAGGCCCACGGCGAAGTTCAGGAAGTCCATCGAGTCGATGTCGAGCTGCTCGCGCAGGTCCTCGCGCGAATCGAGTGCGTGGAGGTCGGCCTCGGGCGCGATGCTGCCCAGCACGCGCAGCACGCGCTGCCGGACGTCGCGCGTTGGATCCGCCATCACAGGCCCTCCGGCCGCTGCAGGAACCGCGCGACCGCCTCGAGGAACACGGCGCCGCGGTGGCCGTCGCTGACGCGGTGGTCGGCCGACAGCGAGGCGTGCACTGCCGGCCGCACGAGGACCTTGCCGTCGTGCACCCACGGCCGCTCGGCGATCCGGCCGAAGCCGACGAGAGCGACCTGCGGCGGATGGATCACGCCGAACACGGATTCGACGCCGCGGTCGCCGAGGCTGGTCACGGTGATCGTCTGGCCCGCGATCTCGGAGCTGCGCAGCCGGCCCGCGCGCGCGCGCTCGACGACGTCGCGCAGCATGCGCATGACCTCGTCGAGCGCCTGGCGGTCCGGGGCCGGCAGCGCCGGCGCGACGAGGCCGCCGCCGCGCAGCGCGACCGCGAAGCCCAACCTCACCTCGGCGCTCGGCGCGAACGCGCCGTCCGCGAAGTGTCCGTTCATCTCCGGCACCTCGCGGCAGGCCAACGCCACCGCCTTGATCAGCAGTGCTGCGGGCAGCAGGCGCTCGGTGACCGGCCGCGCCGCGTTCCGCGCCTCGAGGAACGCCACGGCGGGCTGCAGGTCGATCGAGGTACCGAGGTAGTAGTGCGGGATCTCGCGCTTGCTGCGGCTCATCGCCGCGGCGATCGTGCGCCGCATCGCCGACACCGGGGGCGGCGCCGCGGCGCCGGCCCGCTCGACGTCGGCGACCGTGATCGCCGCATCGGGCCCGGTGCCTGCGATCGCGGCGAGGTCGACGCCGCGCTCGCGCGCGAGCTTGCGCGCCGCGGGCGAAGCGCGCGGGCCGGCGGCCGTGACCGATGCACCCGGCGACGGCGACGGCTGCGAGGCCGGCTGCGGGGCCGGCCCCGCCGGGGACGGCGGTGCGGCGGCAGCGGGGACCTGTCGGATCTCGCCAGCTTGCACTGCGGGTTCCGCAGCGGCGCGGATCAGCGCCAGCGGCGTCCCGACCGGCACCTGCTCGCCTGCGGGAACGAGCAGCTTCTCGACGACGCCGTCGCAGAACACCTCGATCTCGATCGCCGCCTTGTCCGTGTCGACGACGGCGACGATGTCGCCGCGGTGCACGGCATCGCCCGGCTTCACGCGCCATTCGAGCAGCCGGCCGGACTCCATGTCGGCGCCGAGCGACGGCATGCGGAACTCAACCATGTGGCGCCACCAGTTCGCGCGCGGCCGCGGCGATGGTCTCGGCCTGCGGCAGCGCCGCCTGCTCGAGATGACGTGCGTAGGGGATCGGGACCTCGGCGCTGCAGACGCGGCGGATCGGCGCATCGAGGTCGAAGAACGCCTGCTCGACGATGCGCGCAGAGACCTCGGCGGCGAGACCGACGCTGCGCCAGCCCTCGTCGACGACCACGGCGCGGCGCGTGCGCCGCACGGTCGCGACGATCGCTTCGTCGTCGAGCGGCCGCAGCGTGCGCAAGTCGAGCACTTCGGCCTCGATGCCCTCCGCCGCCAGCGTCGCGGCGGCCGCCATCACCTTCGGCAGCGAGCCGCCGTAGGTGATCAGGCTGACGTCGCGGCCTTTGCGCCGCACGGCGGCGTGGTCGATGTCGACGGCGCCGGCAGAGGCGGGCAGGTCCTCCTCGACCGCGTAGAGCATCACGTGCTCGAAGATCACGACCGGGTCCGGCTGCCGCAGCGCCGTGCCGAGCATGCCGCGCGCGTCGGCGACCGTCGCCGGTGCCATGACGCGCAGGCCCGGCACGTGCGCGTACCAGCACTCGAGGCTGTGCGAGTGCTGCGCCGCGAGCTGCCGGCCGGCGCCCGTCGCCATGCGGATCACGAGCGGCACGTTGCACTGGCCGCCGGACATGTGCAGCAGCGTTGCCGCGTTGTTGACGATCTGGTCGAGCGCGAGCAGGCTGAAGTTCACGGTCATGATCTCGACCACCGGCCGCATGCCGCCCAGCGCGGCGCCGATGCCGGCGCCGACGAACGCGGACTCGGACAGCGGCGTGTCGCGGACGCGTTCGGGGCCGAACTCGTCGAGCATGCCCTTGCTCACCGCATAACAGCCCCCGTAGCGGCCGACGTCCTCGCCCATCAGGAAGACGCGCGGGTCGGCGCGCATCGCCTCGCAGAGCGCGAGGCGGACGGCCTCGCGGTAGCTGGTTTTCGCGGCGGCAGGTGTGGTGTGCGTCATCGCTGCCCCGGCGAGTAGACGAAGTTGGCCAGCTCGGACGCCGGCTCCCAGGTGCCCTGCTCGGCGAACTGCACGGCCGCCTCGATCTCGGCGCCGATCTCGCGTTCGAGATCGCCGAGCAGGGCCGTGCTCCACCAGGACTGCCGCTGCAACCGCGCCAGGAAGGTCGCGACCGGCTCGCGCTGCTTCCAGCCCTCGACCTCGGCCTTGGGGCGGTAGAGCTCGGGGTCGAACATCGAGTGGGCGCGCAGCCGGTAGGTCTTGAACTCGAGGAACTGCGGGCCGCCGCCGCCGCGTGCAGCGTCCGCGGCTGCCTGCGCGGCCGCCTCGACGGCGAGCACGTCCATGCCGTCGACCGACTCGGCCGGCACGTCGTAGCTGCGCGCCTTCGCCGCGAGGTCGGTCTGCGACTCCGAGCGCTCGAGCGCGGTGCCCATCGCGTAGAGGTTGTTCTCGCAGAAGAACAGCACGGGCAGCCGCCACAGCGCGGCGAGGTTCATCGACTCGTGGAACTCGCCTTCGGCCACGGCGCCCTCGCCGAAGAAGCAGGCCGTGACCTCGGCTCGCGCCTGCATCTTCTGCGCGAGCGCCAGGCCCGTGGCCATCGGCAGCGCGCCGCCGACGATCGCGCTGCCGCCGTAGAACCGCGCGCGCGCGTCGAACAGGTGCATCGAGCCGCCGCGGCCGCGGCTGCAGCCCTGCAGCTTGCCGTACATCTCGGCCATCACGGGGCCCATGCCGACGCCGCGCGCGAGCGCGTGGCCGTGCTCGCGATAGGTCGCGAACACCGCGTCCTCGGGCCGCAGCGCCGGCATCGCGCCGGCCGCGACGGCCTCCTCGCCGATGTAGAGGTGCAGGAAGCCGCGGATCTTCGTCGCTTGGTACAGCTCGGCGCACTTCTCCTCGAAGCGGCGGATGCGCAGCATCTCGCGCAGCAACCGCAGCGCGCGCTCGCGGTCGAGGATCTCCGCGCCAGCGAGAGGGCTCATGGCGCCCCCGCGCGCTCGAGCGCCGACGTGTCGCCCTCGGGCAGGCCGAGCTCGCGCGCCTTCAGCAGCCTCCGCATCAGCTTGCCGCTGCGCGTGCGCGGCAGGTCGGCGACGATCGCGACCGCCTTCGGCGCGACCGCGGCGCCGAGCCGCTTGCGCGCGAAGCCGAGCAGCTCGAGCTGCAGCTCGGGCGAAGCCGCATGGCCCTGCTCGAGGCAGACGAACGCCTTGACGACCTCGCCGACCGTGGGGTCGGGCAAGCCGATCACGGCGGCCTCGGCGACGGCCGGGTGCTCGAGCAGCGCGCTCTCGACCTCGAACGGGCCGATCAGGTGACCGGCCGACTTGATCACGTCGTCGGCGCGCCCGACGAACCAGAAGTAGCCGTCGGCGTCGACGCGCGCGAGGTCGCCGGTCAGGTACCAGCCGTCGAGGAAGCAGCGCGCGTAGCGTTCGGGCTGGTCGAGGTAGCCGCGGAACATCGACGGCCAGCCGGCCCGCAGCGCGAGCTCGCCTTCCTCGCCGGGCCGCGTCGCGACCTCGAGGCCGCCGTTGCGCCGCCGCACGATCGCGGCCTCGACGCCGGGCAGCGGGCGCCCCATCGATCCGGGCCGGATGTCCATGGCTGCGAAGTTGGCGATCATGATGCCGCCGGTCTCGGTCTGCCACCAGTTGTCGTGGACCGGCAGCCCGAACGCCTCGAGGCCCCAGCGCACGGCCTCCGGGTTCAGCGGCTCGCCGACGCTGGCGATGAAGCGCAGCGCGGGGCACGCGCGGCCGCGCGGCACGCCGGCGCCGGCCCGCATCATCATGCGCACGGCGGTCGGCGCCGTGTACCAGACGCTGACGCGCTGCCGCTGCAGCAGCTCGCACCACCGTTCGGCGTCGAACTCGCCCTCGTCGACGATGCTCGTGACGCCGAGCGCCAGCGGCGCGACGATCCCGTACGAGGTGCCGGTGACCCAGCCCGGATCGGCCGTGCACCAGTAGACGTCGTCGGCGTGCAGGTCGAGCGCGAGCCTGCCGGTCGCATGGTGCGCGACGACGGCCTCGTGCACGTGCATCGCTCCCTTCGGCGTGCCGGTCGTGCCGCTCGTGAAGTGCAGCAGCGCGTGATCCTGCGGATCGGTCGGCGGGATCGCGAACTCGGGCGAGCTGGCCGCGAGCAGGCGGCCGAAGTCGTGCGTGCCGGCGACGTCGGTCGCTGCGCCGCCCGCGCCGACCAGGATCACGTGCCGCAGCGCAGGCAGCTCGGCGCGCAGCGCGGCGACCTTCGTCCGCCACAGCGGCTCGGTCGTGACCAGCACGGCGCCCTTGCCGAGCTGCAGGCGCTGCCGGACCGGTTCGGGGCCGAAGGCCGAGAACAGCGGGCAGAAGACACTGCGGTTCTTCAGCGCCCCGAGCGCCGTGACGTGCAGCTCCGGGATCCGGCCGCACAGCGTGAACACGCGCTCGGTTGCGCCGACGCCGAGCCCGCGCAGCGCGTTCGCGAAGCGGTTCGTGAGGCCGCGCAGGTCCTCGAAGGTCAGCTCGCGCGTCTGTCCGCGCTTGCCGCACCAGCGCAGCGCGACATGGTCGCGCCGCGGCCCTGCGGCGTGGCGGTCGACCGCCTCGTGCGCGATGTTGAGGCCGCGGCCGCCGGGCAGGCCGCTCAGCTCGGCCCGCGCCTGCTGCCACGAGAACGACGAGCGCGCCGCGGCCCAGTCGCGCAGGTTGGGGGCAACGCGCAGGTCGGCCGGCCGCTTGGCGATGACGTCGGGCATCCGGAGCAGGATTGGAGCACGCAGCACGAGGCCGCATGGCGGGGAGAAGGGCGGTGGTCGGCCGGTCCGAAGTGCGCAGGCCCGCCGGACCGTGCGGCCCGGGCGGGTCGTGTCACGACTCCATGCCGGCTGCCGCTTCGTGCCCGGGCCCCTGGCTGCCCGCCCCGCGGGCAACCGCGCCGGCCGCCGCGCGCATGCGCCGCGCCAGTTCCGGGAGGGCCGTCGCGAACACGTCGGCGACGTGCGCCGCGAACACGAGCTGCAGACCGGAGCGCACGTTGTCGGGCACCTCCGCGACGTCCTGGCGGTTGCGCGACGGCAGCACGACCGTGCGCACGCCGGCGCGATGCGCCGCGAGCAGCTTCTCGCGGATGCCGCCGACGGGCAGCACGAGCCCGCTCAGCGTGATCTCGCCGGTCATCGCGACGTCGCCGCGCACCGGGATCCCCGCGAACAACGACGCGAGGGCCGTCGCCATCGCGACGCCGGCCGACGGCCCGTCCTTCGGCGTCGCCCCGGCCGGAACGTGCACGTGCACCCCCTTCTTGACGACGGTCTCGAGCCCGAGCTCGACGGCGTGGGCCCGCAGCCAGCTCAGCGCCGCGCGCGCCGACTCGCGCATGACTTCGCCGAGCTGCCCCGTCAGCAGCAGCTCCGTCGAGTCCGGCAGCAGCACGGTCTCGACGTAGAGCACGGTGCCGCCCGTCTCCGTCCACGCGAGCCCCGGCGCGACGCCCGGCGGCAGTTCCTGGCGCAGGTCCTCGTCGAAGAACCGTTCCGGCCCGAGCAGCTCGCGCAGCTCGGCTTCGCCGGCGGTGACGCGGTCCGCGCTGCCGGACGCGACGCGCGACGCCGCCTTGCGGCACAACGAGGCGAGCACGCGCTCGAGCTGCCGCACGCCGGCTTCGCGCGTGTAGCGGCGCGCGATCAGCCGCAGCGAGACCTCGGGCACCTCGAGCTGTCCATCGCGCAGCCCCGATTCGCGCAGCTGGCGCGGCAGCAGGTGGTCCTTGGCGATCGCGAGCTTCTCGTCGTCGGTGTAGCCCGACAGGCGGATGACCTCCATGCGGTCGAGAAGCGGCCGCGGCACGGTGTCGAGCGTGTTCGCCGTCGTGATGAAGAACACGCGCGAGAGGTCGAACGGCAGGTCGAGGTAGTTGTCGTGGAACTCCGAGTTCTGCGCCGGGTCCAGCACCTCGAGCAGCGCCGCGGAGGGGTCGCCGTGCACGCCGACGCCGAGCTTGTCGACCTCGTCGAGCATCAGCAGCGGGTTGTTCACGCCGGCGCGGCGGATCGCCTGCACGATGCGCCCGGGCATCGCGCCGATGTAGGTGCGGCGGTGGCCTCGCAGCTCCGCCTCGTCGTGCAGGCCACCGAGGCTCAGCCGCTCGAACGTGCGGCCGATCGCACGGGCGATCGACTTCCCGAGCGAGGTCTTGCCGACCCCTGGCGGGCCGACGAAGCACAGGATCGGCGCGCGTGCAGCCGGGTTCAGCTTCATGACCGACAGGTACTCGAGGATGCGCGTCTTCACCTCGTCGAGGCCGGAGTGGTCCTCGTCGAGCACCTGCCGCGCGCGGGTGAGGTCGATCGCATCGGAGCTCGCCTTGTTCCACGGCAGCGCGGCGACGAGCTCGAGCCAG
Organism: Planctomycetota bacterium; assembly: GCA_036376355.1. Lineage (GTDB taxonomy): Bacteria > Planctomycetota > UBA1135 > UBA1135 > UBA2386 > DASVAL01. Next base: position 16,125 of record DASVAL010000012.1, on the reverse strand, counting down.
CTCCTCGCGAGCGAATGCTCCGGCGACGCCATCGGGACCCGTTGCAGGCGTTCCAGCTCGCGGTCCACCTCGCTGCGCACGGACGGCGGCAGCTCGGCCTTGGCCACGCGCTCCCGCAGCTCGTCGAGGCCGCCGGCCCCCGACTCCGTCTCGCCTAGCTCTTCCCGGATCACCTGCAGCTGCTGGCGCAGCAGGTAACGCCGCTGCTCCTCGCTCAAGCCGGTCTCCGCCTTGCTCGCGATCTGCTCGCGCAGCCGCAGCACCTCGAGCTCGTGCGCGAGCGCGTCGTGCAGCAGTCGGAGCAACTCGGCGCGCGTGTTCGCCGCCAGCAGCGCCATGGCCCGGTCGGTCGGCAGCTCGACCAGCCCGGCGATCAGGTAGGCCTGCTGCAGCGGATCGTGTGCATCACCCGCAACCTGCAGCATGAGCGCCTGCGTCGACGGCGCCCAGAAGCCGGCGATCTGCCGCGCGCGGTCGAGCACTGCGCGGTGCAGCGCCTCCACTTCGGCGCCCGTATCCGCCGGATCGGGCAGCGGCTGCACGCGCGCGACCGGGTGCGGCGCGGTCTGCGTGAGCTCGACGAGGCGCACGCGATCGATGCCCTGCAGCACGATCTGCAGCAGCTCGCCGCGCCGCTCGACGCGCTTCACGACCGCGCGCGTGGCGAACGGGAACAGGTCGGCGAGGCCGGGCTCCTCGACTTCCGCGTCGCGCTGCGCCGCGACGATCACCGTCTTGTGCTCCGTCGCCGTCGCGGCCTCGACCGCGTGCGCCGACGTCGTGCGGCCCACCGACAACGGCATCAACGTGCGCGGGAACAACACCGCCCGGCGCAGGGCGATCACGGGCAACGGGCTCGCGAGCTCGCTCATGGCCGCGTCTCCTGGATCGTCACGAGCAGCATGCCGGCGTCGAACGAGCACTCGACGCGGCAGTCCTGCAGGTCGCACGGCAGCTCGACGCTGCGCTCGAACGTGTGGTAGGAGATCTCCATCGAGTACGGCTCGCGCCCTGCCTGCAGCGTGCGATCGCGGCGCACGCCGGTCACGCGCAGGCGGCGGCCGATCGCCTGCACGTCGACGTCCTCGCCGCGGACGCCGGCGAGGTCGAACTTGCAGAGCCAGCCGTCCACCTCGCGGTAGACGTCGACCGCGGGCCGCCAGCAGCCGGGTTCACGAGCATCCAGCGCCGACGCGATCAGCGCACGGAACAAGGTTCTCTCGACGAAGTCCATCGTTGCATGATCCGCGTCCGGGCCGACGGCGCCAAGAGGCGGCCGGCGCTGCACTGCTCAACGCCCGCGCGGCGTCGCGAGCAGACCCACGACGTCCCTCGTCGAGACGACGCCGACGAGCCGCTTGTCGTCGATGACGAAGACGCGGTGGATGCCGTCGTCGACCATCAGCCGGCAGACGTGCCCGAGCGTCGCCTGCGGCGCGACGGTCGTGACGCTGGGCGTCATCCAGTCGCCGATCCGCGCCCGGCCCACCAGCTGCTCGCCGAATGCCTCCGTGGGCGACAGCTCCTCGTCGAAGTCCGCCGCGTCGGCCGTGCTCGTGAGGTCGGGCCCGGATGCGGCCATCGGTCGCGTGCTCACGCCTTCGTCGTCCACGTGCTCGCTGCGCGCGATGTCCGTCGTCGTCAGGACGCCGACGAGACGCCCACTGCCGTCGACCACGGGCGCGCCGGTCGCGCCGATCTCCTCGAGCTGCTCGGCCGCGTCGTGGATGGAATCGTCGGCCCGCAGGACGAGCACGTCGGTCTGCATCACGTCGCGCGCGAGCAAGCGCGCCGGATCTACGCTTCGTCGGGCCGCTGTCGCCTGTCGTTCTGGGCGGGTGCTCCGCATGGTGTCCTCCGGAGTTCTGCTCTTGGGAGATGGGTGCATCGGACCGAGCCCGGCGTGGACCCGCCATGCGCACGAGGTCGTAGTCCGGGCGCGACCAGGTCGGCGCCAGCTTCGCGCACTTTCCGTTTGCCGCCCGCAATCGCATGCTTCGCTGTCGCCACAATGCTCCGTACAGACCGTGCGGCGGCAGGGGCGCGTGCTGCTCGCCGCGATCACGCTGTGCTACGTGGCCGCGGTGGAGCTGTTGAAGCGCTGGTTCTACCGCCGCGCGGACTGAGCTCCTCCGCTTCGACCGGCGGCCTCGAGCGCTGCGATCCGCAGCACGGCGTCGACGTCCTTCTGCGTGCGGACGGGAATGCGCACGCCGCGCCCTTCGGCGTATCTCGGTGCTGCCTCGATGAGCGCCAGCACCGGCGCGGGAATGCCGCTCGTGCGCGCCGCCAGACAGGCCTTCTCACCGAGTGCGAACGAAGCGAGGAACGACGACCGGCACGGCAGCAGGTACACGAGCACGCGCTTGCCCTGCCTCAGCCGGAACGACCATCCGAACGCCTTGCCGGCGAAGTGCCACTGCTCGACCATCGGGCCGTGAGCGGCTTGCAGCGCCGTTCGCAGGCGTGTCCATGCCGCGTGCGACCGGCCGAGGACCCCTGCGAGGCTCCGGTCCGTCGGCCGCGCGGCTTCGTCCAGGAGCGCGCCCAAGGTCACGTCACGGTCCTCGTCGTCCGCCTGTCCGAGAAGCAACGCGGATCCGCGCGTCGACGGCGACCGCGCCGTGACCAGCCGGGAGCGCCATCAGCGGATTCAGGTCGAGTTCGGCGATCGCGGGCAGGTCGATCGCGAGCCGGCTCGTGCGCAGCAGCACGTCGACGAGCGCGTCGCGGTCGCGCGGCAAGGCACCGCGCACGCCGGCCAACAGCGGCGCACCGCGGATCTGGTCGAGCATCTCGCGCGCGTCCGTCGCGTCGATCGGCGGCAGGCGGAACACGACGTCGCGGAACACCTCGACGTGCACGCCGCCGACGCCGAACCCGATCAACGGACCGAACTCGCCGCTCGCCGTCACGCCGACGATCGTCTCGACGCCGTCCTCGACCATGGCCTGGACCAGCACGCCGCGCATCTCCGCGAGGCGGCCGAGCTCGCGCAGCCGCTCGCGCATGCGCTGCAGTGCAGCCCGCAGCTCGGATGCATTGCGCAGGCGCAGCGCGACGCCGCCGACCTCCGTCTTGTGCACGATGGTCGGCGCCAGGAGCTTGAGCGCGACCGGGTAGCCGACGCGTTCGGCGGCGGCGATTGCGCCGGCTTCGTCCGCGGCGACCGCCGACGCGCAGGTCCGGATCCCGTACGCGGCGAGCACCTCGGCGACGGCGGCTGGCGGCAGCCAACCGTCCGGCGAGACGTCGGCCCCTTCGATCGCCCGCTTCGCGCGCGCGGTGTCGACGCGCAGCTCCACGGCGGCGGCGACCGGCCGGCGCAGCCAGCTCCCGTAGCGGGCCGCGCGCGCGAGCGCGATGACCGCCGGCTCGGGGAACGCGTACATCGGCACGCTGCCAGCCGGCGGCGCAGTGTCGCGAGGCGCCGTGCGCGGTCCGAGGAAGCACGCGGCGACCGTCTTGGTCGAGCCGCTGCTCGCGCGCTGGATCGCGGCCGCGACATCGCTGGCCGCAGTCACGAGCGGATGCACGAACAGCACGAGCACCGCATCGACGGCGTCGTCGGCCAGCAGCACCGCGAGCGCCCGTTCGTACGCGGAAGCCGGCGCGCTCGCGATCATGTCGACCGGATTGCGCACCGACGCGGCAGCCGGCAGGAACGCGCGCAGTGCCGCACCTGTCGCTTCGGCGAGCGGCTGCACGGCGAGGCCGTGCGTCTCGCACGCATCGGACGCCATGATCGCGGGGCCGCCCGCGTTGGTCAGGATCGCGATGCGATTGCCGCGCGGCGGCGGCTGGTTCGCGAGCAAGGCCCCGACGTGGAACAGCTCCTCCATCGTGTCGGTGCGGATCACGCCGGCCTGGCCCAGCAGCGCGTCGACGGCGACGTCGCTGCCGGCCAGCGCACCCGTGTGCGAGCTCGCGGCCCGCGCGCCGGCCTCGGTGCGGCCCGCCTTGACGGCGACGATCGGCTTCCTGCGCGACACGCGCCGCGCGATCTCGAGGAAGCGCCGCGGATTGCCGAAGCTCTCGAGGTAGAGCAGGACGACGCGCGTGCGCTCGTCCTGCTCCCAGTGCTCGAGCAGGTCGTTGCCGGACACGTCGGCCTTGTTGCCGACGCTGACGAACTCGCTGATGCCGATGCCCAGATCGCGCGCCTGGTCGATGATCGCGAGACCGAGCCCGCCCGACTGCGACGAGAACGCGACGTTGCCCGCCGGCGGCCAACGCGGCGCGAACGTCGCATCGAGCAACACCGCGGGATCCGTGTTCAGCAGGCCGAGGCAGTTCGGACCGACCATGCGCATGCCGTGCGCGCGCACGCGCGCGAGCAGCTCGTCCTGCAGCGCGCGCCCTTCAGGGCCGGTCTCGGCGAACCCCGCGCTCAGCACGACGAGGCCGCGCACGCCCTTCTGCGCGCACGCGTCGACGGCGGCGAGCACCTGGTCGCGCGGCACGCAGAGCACGGCCAGGTCGACGGGATCGGGCACGTCGCTGATCGACGGCCACGCACGCACCGACTGCACGACCGCCGCGTTCGGGTTCACGGGGAAGACCGGGCCCGGGAAGCCGCGCGTCACGAGGTTGTGGAACACCTCGCCGGAGATCGTGCCGCGCCGGCGCGACGCGCCTATGACGGCGATCGAGCGCGGGCGGAACAGGCAGGTCAGGTCCTTCACGGGCCCTTCCCGGCTCCGGCGAGCCTGGCCACGACCGCCGGGAAGGCGTCGGCCGTTACCGAGATGCTGTCGAGGCCGATGCGCGCCAGGAACGCGGCGAACTCCGGGTAGTCGCTCGGCGCCTGGCCGCAGAGCCCGACCTTGCGGCCGTGCGCGTGCGCGACGGAAGTCACGGTCTCGATGAGCTGCATGACGCCAGGATCCTGCTCGTCGAACAGCGGCGCAAGGATCTCGGAGTCGCGGTCGATTCCGAGCGTGAGTTGGGTCAGGTCGTTCGACCCGATCGAGAAGCCGTCGAAGAGCTCGCAGAAGCCTGCCGCCAGCACGACGTTGTTCGGGATCTCGCACATGACCCACACCTCGAGGCCGTTCTCGCCCCGGCGCAGGCCGCTCTGCTCCATCTCCGCGAGCACGCGCCTGCCCTCCTCGATCGTGCGGCAGAACGGGATCATCACCTTCACGTTCCTGAGGCCCATGTCCTCGCGCACGCGCCGGATCGCGCGGCACTCGAGCGCGAACGCGGGCCGGTAGCGCTCGTGGTAGTAGCGCGACGCGCCGCGGAAGCCGATCATCGGGTTGCTCTCCGCGGGCTCGAACGGAGCGCCGCCGAGCAGGCGCGCGTACTCGTTGGTCTTGAAGTCGGAGAAGCGCACGATCACGGGCCGCGGATGGAACGCCGCGGCGATCTGCGCGATGCCGCTCGCGAGGCGGTCGACGAAGAACTCGGGGCCGCTCGCGAAACCCGCCGTGCGCGCGCGGATCGCCTGCGCGTCGGAGCGGTCCGCGACGCGGTCGGGGAACAAGAGCGCCATCGGGTGCACGCCGATCCAGCTCGAGACGACGAACTCGATGCGCAGGAGCCCGACGCCGGCGCACGGCAGGCGGGCCAGACGGAACGCGTTGTCGGGGTCGCCGACGTTCAGCATCACTGGCACGCGCGGGACCGGCAGCTGCGCCGGATCGATCTGCTCGCGCACGAACGCGAGCCGGCCCGCGTAGACGCGGCCTTCGGCGCCCTCGGCGCACGAGACGGTGACCTCGTCGCCGGCGCCGAGCACGCGGGTGCCGTCGCCGGTGCCGACGACGCAGGGCAGGCCGAGCTCGCGCGACACGATCGCCGCGTGGCACGTGCGGCCGCCCTGATCGGTCACGACGGCCGCGGCGCGCTTCAACGCCGGCTCCCAGTCGGGGTCGGTCATCGCCGCGACGATCACCTCGCCGTCCTGCACGGCCGCGAGGTCCGCTGCCGCGTGCACGACGCGGACCCTGCCCTGGCCGATCGCGCTGCCGACGCTCTTGCCGCGCGCGAGCACGCGGCCCTTGCCGCGCAGCCGGAACGCCTCGATCGTGCTCTCGCGCCGCTGCGAGTGCACGGTCTCGGGCCGGGCCTGCACGACGAACAGCTGCCCGCTGCGCCCGTCCTTCGCCCACTCGATGTCCATCGGCACGGCTTTGCCCGCGCGCGCCGAGTAGTGCGCTTCGATCTGCACGGCCCAGCGCGCCAGCGTCAGCACCTCGTCGTCGCTCAGCACGAACGCCTCGCGCTCGCCGCGCGGCACCGGCACCTCGGTCACTGTCGCGCTGCCGCCGCTGCCGTAGATCAGCTTGCGCGCCTTGTCGCCGCGTTCGCGCCGCACGATCGGCCGGAACCCCGAACCGAGCGTCGGCTTGTGCACCCAGAACTCGTCGGGGTTCACGCGGCCCTTGACCACCGACTCGCCGAGCCCCCACGCACCCGTGATCAGGACCACGTCGGGACAGCCGCTCTCGGTGTCGATCGTGAACACGACGCCGGCGCACGCGAGGTCGCTGCGCACCATCTTCTGCACGCCGACCGACAACGCGACGTCGCGATGCAGGAAGCCGCGTTCGGCGCGGTAGCTGATCGCGCGATCGGTGAACAGCGAGGCCATGCAGTCGCGCACGGCGAGCAGCAGTGCCTGCGCGCCGCGCACGTTCAGGAACGTCTCCTGCTGGCCCGCGAACGACGCGGACGGCAGGTCCTCGGCCGTCGCACTCGAGCGCACGGCGACGTCCGTCTCCAGCTCGCCGTAGCTCTTCGACAGCGCCGCGTAGGCATCGCTGATCGCGCGCTCGAGCTCGGGCGGCAGCGGCAGCGAACGCACGAGGCGCCGCACCTTGTCGCCGGTCGCCGCGAGCTCCGTCACGTCGCGGACGTCGAGCTGTTCGAGCGCGGCGTAGATCTCGCCGTCAGCGCCGTGCTGGCGGATCACCTGGCGGAACGCGTCCGCCGTGACCGCGAATCCGTCGGGCACGGCGATACCCGACGGCGCGAGCGCGCGCAGCAGCTCGCCGAGCGACGCGTTCTTGCCGCCGACCTGCGCCAGCGAAGCGAGGTCGAGCTCGCGGAACGGCAACACGAGGGATGGCGAAACGGCGGGCATCGGCGTGGACTCCTCGGACTCGCGTGGGTGGTGGCGGACGGCGGCCGGGCCGGCGTCCTGCGCCCTACGGCTGCGGACTCGGCGCTTCCTTCTCGACTTCCTCGACCTCGGTCAGCGTGGCTTCGGCCAACAGCAGGACGCCCGCGACCGACACGGCGTTCGCGAGTGCTGTCCGGACGACCTTCGTCGGATCGATGATGCCGGCGGCCAGCATGTCGACGAACTTCCCGGTCGCGGCATCGAACCCCATCGAGCCTTCGAGCGAACGCACGCGGTCGCAGACCACACCGGCATCGGCACCGGAGTTGGCGGCGATCTGACGGATCGGCGACTCGAGCGCGAGGCGCAGGATGCGCACGCCGGTGCGCTCGTCGCCCGCGCACTGCTGCTCGCAAGCGGCAACGGCGTTCGCGGCGCGCAGCAGCGCCACGCCGCCGCCCGGAACGATGCCCTCGGCCACGGCGGCCTTCGTCGCCGCGATCGCGTCCTCGAACGCCTCCTTGCGGTTCTTCATCTCGGCCTCGGTCGGGGCGCCGACGCGGATCACCGCGACGCCGCCGCTGAGCTTCGCGAGCCGTTCCTGCAGTTTTTCGCGGTCGTAGTCGGACGTGGTGGCCTCGATCGCGCGGCGCAGCTCCTGGCAGCGCGCGGAGATCGCCGCCTTGTCGCCATGCCCGCCGACGATCGTCGTCGTGTCCTTGTCGATCACGACGCGTTGGGCGCGCCCAGTCTGCTCGAGCGAGACCTTGTCGAGGTCGCGCCCGAGCTCCTCGGCCAGGAACTCGCCGCCGGTCAGGATCGCGATGTCCTGCATGATCGCCTTGCGGCGGTCGCCGTAGCCGGGCGCCTTGACCGCCGCGCAGGCGAGATGGCCCCGGATCTTGTTCACGACGAGCGTCGCGAGCGCATCGCCCTCGATGCTCTCCGCGACGACCAGCAGCTGCCGGCCGGACTTCAGCACCTGCTCGAGCAATGGCACTATCTGCACGATGCGCGTCAACTTGCCGTCGAGCAGCAGGATCAACGGGTCGTCGAGCACGGCCTCCATGCGCTCCGGATTGGTCACGAAGTACGGCGACTCGAAGCCGCGGTCGAACTGCATGCCCTCGACCACGTCGAGACTGGTGTCGATGCCCTTGCTCTCCTCGAGCGACACGACGCCTTCGGAACCGACGCGGTCCATCGCCTGTGCCACGAGCTTGCCGACGGCCGGCTCGTTGTGCGCCGACACCGTCGCCACGTGCTCGCGCTCCTCGCGCGTGCTGCACGGACGCGACAGCGCGCGCAGCGCCTCGACCGCCGCGAGGTGGGCGCGGTCGACGCCGCGCTTCAGGTCGATCGCCGAGGCGCCCGCGGCGATGTTGCGTACGCCCTCGGCGAAGATCGCGTGCGCGATCAGCGTCGACGTCGTCGTGCCGTCGCCGACGGCGTCGCCGGTCTTGACGGCAGCTTCGCGCAGGAGCCGCGCGCCGAGGTCCTCGTCGGGGTCCTCGAGCTTCACTTCCTTTGCGATCGTCACGCCGTCGTTGCAGACGAGCGGCCCGCCCCACTTGCGCGCGATCAGCACGCACTTCGAACGCGGCCCGAGCGTGGGCCGCACGGCGTTCACGAGCTTGGTCGCCCCGGCGAGCACGGCGCGCCGGGCGTCGTCCTGCAGACTCAGATGCGAGTGGCTCATGGTCATCCTCCCTCGAGGGCCACCGCGCGGTCCTGCGACTCCATGCTCACGAAGTGCGGCCTGCAGATATCCCCCAACACGCGGCCGACGCCCGCACTCGGCACCGGCGACGCGATCAGGTCCGCCTGCCGCCGCGCCGCCTTGGCGAGGTCGTCGAGCGACACGACGCCGAGCGGGCGCCCGTCCAGATCGACGACGGGCAGGCGCCGCACCTGATGCAAGGACATCAAGTCCTCGACTCTCGCCACGTCGTCGTCGGGACCGCAGGTGAACAGCCGCTGGCTCATCGCCTGGTGGACCTTCAGCTCGGCGAGCGCGCGGCTCAAGCGCTGCGCCGCGAGGCAGATGTCGCGGTCGGTCATCATCGCGACGGCGCGGCCGTCGGGTCCGACCACGACGACCGAACCGCACGCGCGGTGACGCATGATGTTCACTGCACGCGCCAGGGAATCGCTGGTGCGCACGGTCGCCGCCGGCTTCTGCATCAACTCTCGTACGTTCATGGGAGCTCCTCGTCGTATCGCGGAGCGGCACCTTCGCCGGGCGCGGGCTCGCCGGACAGGCCCGAGAGTCCGTAGGAGCCCCGGCGCCGTTGTGCGTAGTGCTGATCCGATCGGCGCCGCGCACGCGCCGCCGTGGGCCCTCGGCCCACCACTTCCATGCGCACATCGCCGTATGGCCCAGAACAGGGAGCGGGACTCAGATGGGTGCCAGATCCATTGCACCTACGGAGACAGAAGCCATGAAAGTCCATCAGCTCATGAACGGCCCCGGGCGCACGTGCGGGCCGCGGGATTCCCTGCAGCGAGCCGCCCAACTGCTGTGGGAGCACGACTGCGGCATGCTCCCGGTCGTCGACGACACGGGTCGCGTGCGCGGGGTCATCACCGATCGCGACATCTGCATGGGCGCCTACACGCGCGGCGAGTGCCTGTCGGATCTGACGGTCGCCAAGTCCATGTCGCCGACGGTCGTCACCTGCCGGCCCGACGACGATGTCGCCGTCGCGGCGCAACGCATGGCCGAGAACGCCGTGCGGCGGCTTCCCGTCGTCGACGACAAGGGGCGCGTCCAGGGCGTCCTGTCGCTGAACGACCTCGCGCGCGCAGGCGCGAAGGACAAGGACGCGGCCCAGGCAGCCGGCCGGGTCCTCGAGATGGTCAGCCGTCCGCGCCCGGCGGCGGCGCCCGCCCGCCCGGGGGCGGTCCGCCAGGACGCCGGAACACGTGCCACTCCACCGCCGCCGGCTACGACGCGCGGTGCGGCCTTGCTGGCCAGTAAGATCGACAGTGAGTGCTGAGGTAGACACATGCTTCCCCTGCGAAAGATCCTCGTTCCGACCGACTTCTCCCCCTGCGCCGCCGCCGCGCTCGACTACGCCGCGGAACTCGCGAGCAAGCTCGACGCCGAAATCCTGCTCGTGCACGTGCAACCGTCGCTGGCCAACTACGTGTCGTTCCCGACGGCCGTCCCGCTGCCGGCCGATTGGGTTTCCTCGATGCACACCCAGGCCCAGGCCGAGCTGGCGAAGGAAGCCGCGCGCGTGAAGCGCGTGAAGATCGGCACCGAGCTGCGCGAGGGGAACATCCACGAGTCGGTGCTGGCCGCCGCGACCGCGTTCGCAGCCGATCTGATCGTGATCGGCACGCACGGACGGCGCGGCGTCTCGCACGTGCTGCTCGGCAGCGTCGCCGAGCGCGTCGTGCGCCACTCGACGGTGCCCGTGCTCACCGTGCGCACGCAGAAGGGCCGCTGATGGCGCCGCGGCCTCGCGGCGCCTCCCTCCTTCTCGCCTCCGCTCCCCCGCTCCTCTTCGCGACTGCGCAACGAACCAGGTAGTCCCATGAGCACACCCTCCCGATTCCTCGCCGGCATCGCGCCTGCCGCTTCTTTCGGCCCTGCCTGCCTGTTGGCGGCCGTGGCACTCGCGCCGGCGTGGCTCCGGGCGCAGGTGGTCGAGGTCACGCTGACTGCGGCTCCCGGATCCGCGCAGGTCGCGCCGGGCGTGGTCGTGAACGGCTGGCTCTACAACGGTTCGCTGCCCGGCCCGACGCTGCGCATCACCGAGGGGCAATCGCTGCGAGTGCGCTTCCACAACAACCTGCCCGAGTCGACGGCGGTGCACTGGCATGGCCAGCCGGTGCTGCTCGGAATGGACGGCTCGCCGGACCTCCCTCGCCCCGCGACCGCCGCGGGCCAGGAGTTCGTCTACGAGCTCGGCAACCTCGTTCCGGGAACGTACTGGTTCCACCCGCACGGCCACGAGATGCAGCTCGACGTCGGTGCTTCGGGCTTCCTGATCGTCGACCCCGCGAATCCCGCGAGCGATCCGCCATTCGACGTCGAGCAGACGATCATGCTCGACGACTGGACGAACCCGCTCGGCGGCGGCTTCTCGGGCCACCTGCTGAACGGCAAGAGCAGCGCCGGGCAGTCGCCGATCGTCGTGCAGACGGGCCAGCGCCTGCGGCTGCGGGTCGTCAATGCCGCGGCGACGCGCAACTACGTGTTCGCGCTCGACGGCCACTCGATGACGGTCACGCACGCCGACGGTCACCGCGTGCAGCCCGTCGTCGTGCAGGCGATCCCGATCGGCATCGGCGAACGATGGGACGTCGTCGTCGACTGCAACAATCCGGGCACCTGGAGCCTCGCGGTCGCTGCGATCGAGAATCGCAGCGCGACGGTCGTTCGCGGCGTGATCCAGTACGCGGGGCAGACCGGAGCCCTGCCGCCTGCGACCTACGTGCCCCCGAACCTCGCGTCCGGGTCGCTGCTCGGCTACTCGCAGCTCGCTTCGTACTTCCCCGTGCAGCCGATCACGGCGACGCCGGACCGTTCCTACGGCGTCTCGCTGGCGATGGGCATGGGACCGTCGGGGATGATCCACACGATCAACGGCGAGGCCTGGCCGAACGTGACTCCGTCCCAGGTGTCGGCCGGCGATCAGGTGCAGCTGTCGATCGTGAACAACGGCATGGTGATGATGGCCGAGTACCATCCGATGCACGTGCACGGTCACTTCTTCAGGCTCATGGGCACCGCGGGCGGCAGCGCGAACCCGCCGACGAAGGACACGGTGCTGATCCGGCCGAACGGGCAGGCCGGCAGCTCGCTCCAGGCGCAGGTGACGATGGACAACCCGGGCCGCTGGCTGCTGCACTGCCACAACATGGACCACATGGCGAGCGGGATGATGACGCTGATCGACTACATCGGCGACGCGGACGCCGACGGCCTTGCCGACCTCGCCGACCAGGAGCCGACCATGGGGCTGCCGGTCGTCGCGATCAGCGATCAGGCCGCCGCGTTCGCTCCTGGTGCGGTCGACGCGGTGCGCGTGCAGTGGACGCCGGCGCGCGCGTTCGCGCTGTTCCTCGGTTCCCTCGAGCTGACGCCGCCGGTCGTCGTGCCGGGGCTCGGCACGTTGGTGCTCGATCCGTCGTCGGCCGCGTTCTACGGAGCCGGCGTCACGTCGGCACAGGGCCTCGCGAGCCTGCCCTACGCGCTGCCGAACACGCCGGCGATCGTCGGCCTTCGCGCCGGCATGCAGGGCGTCGGAGTCGCGGCACCTTCGGGCGCGCTGGTCCTGTCGACATTCCAGGCCATGACGGCGCGCTGAGCCGCGAGCCTGGCGACGGTCGACGCGCGTTACAGCGCCTGGCCGGGGGGACGCGGCAGGTCGAGATCGTGGCCGCGGTAGCAGGTCGGCAGCTCCGCGCGAACACATTCGAGCACGCGCCTGGCCTTCTCGAGGAAGTCCGAGTGATTCGGGATCTCGGTGCGGCGTGCGTGCCTTCCCCACGCCTCGGCGATGCGCGCATCGAGGACGGCAGCCTGCTCGGCGGTCTCGCGGCGCAGCGGATTGCTCTGGTTGAAGCCCTGGCCGGCGGCGGGAGTCCGCAGGTGGATGACCGCCGCGTACCGGTCGAGCTCTGCTGCAAGGCTCGTCGCGAGCGCCTGCCAGTAGCTTCCTGCCTCCTCGGGCCAGTAGGCGGCGCCGTCGATCGTGCCGCGGTCGCACAGCGCAACCGCGATGTCCTTGCCCGAGCCGAGCGCCAGTGCTTCGAGTTCGCGTTGCACGTGGAAGATGGCGCGCTGCGACGCGCACCGCCCGGCAGTGGACTCGAGGCGCGGAAAGCCCCCGCCGAACACGATCCCGGCGGCCTCGGGCAGGATCGCGATGTGCTTGCAGAGCGACCGGCGCGCCATCTCGAGGACCGCGGTCTTGCCTGCACCGGGGCCGCCCGTGACGACGATGAGCTTCACGTCGCGCTGCGTCAGTACGCAGCTGCAAGGACCCGAACCGACCGGCAGCGATGAGATCGTCAAGGGAGTCGCGTCAGCCTACGGTGAATGCGGCTCAGCAGCGAGCTGCGCGGTCGGTTGCTCTTGAAAAGTGCCCCGTGCCGCGCGGAACTCGGGTCAGCGACGCGCCGGCAGCACGACGGTGACCTCGGCCTCGACGCGGTCGGGCGGCATCACGACGGGCTCGCTCCACGGTGAGCCGTCGGTCCACTCGCGGAATTCGACCGGCAGCGCCGGCGCCGGATCGAGCACGAGCTTCTCGTCGACCATCGGCGCAACGAGGCGCATCGACGGCCACGACGCACCGCCGCAGCGCGCCAGCACGCGCTCGCCGCGCACGGCGCTGCCGTCGGGCCGCTGCATGCGCACGACGAGCCGCCGCGGTGCGTAGCGCAACGCGATCGCCGCGCCGCCTGCCGCGCCGACCTCGAACTCCGCGGGCTCGATCGCAGGAGTCGCATGGGGCGCCGCGATGCCGCGGCGCAACGCCGCGCGGTAGGTGCCCGGCAACAGGTCGCTGACCGCGAACGAGCCGTCGGCCGCGACGTTCGCCGACGCGAGCACGCGCAGCGCATGGCCCGGATCCGCGTGCAACAGGTCGACGACGAGGTCCGCCGGCAGCGGCCCCGCGGCCGTCACCGAGCCGCGCGCACCGCAGAGCGGGTGATCGCCGAGATCGAAGCTCACGCGAGCCGCCTGGCCGGCGGTGATCTCGACCTCGGCACTCGCGAGCGTGCGCATCACGCCAAGCCGGCGCTGCAGCTGCACGCAATGGTCGCCAACCGGCAGCACGACCGGTGCGAAGCGACCATCGCGGCCGGGAACGAGCGCGTGGCTGCCCGTGTGCGCGGTGCCGGGGATCTCGAGCCGAACGCGGTCGCGGTGGCACCCGCGCAACTCGACGTTCGCGAGCAGACGACCGAACACGGGCAGGTCGACCACCAGCGGGCGACGCTCGGCCACCGCGAGCTCGCGCTGCACGTGCGCTGGCTCGCTCGCCACGGTCACGCGCAGCACACAGCCCGCCAGCTCGCGGTCGCGCCACACCGCGACGCGTCCGCGCTCGTCGGTACGGCCTGCACCGACGAGCTCGCAGCCAGGCATCTCCATGACCACGCTCTCCGCGGTCGTGGGGTCGGGTTGGGCCGGAGCGTCCGGCCGCAGGCTCGCGCCGCGTTCGCGCACGAGCTCGACGAATGCGTCCGCCACCGGCAGCTCGTTGCGGCGCACGACGACGTCGACCGACGAGCGGCGGTCGAGCACGACGCGCAGCGGTTCTTCGTTGCCGATGGCGATCGGCTCGCTCGGCCGCCAGTGCGGTTGCATCGGCACGATGCGCACGGTCGTCTCGCCGCGCACGACGCCTGTCGCAGCGAGCCGGCCGCCCTCGTGCGCGCCACGTTGCTGCACGCGGCCGGCGGCCATCCACATTCCTGGCCGCTGCAGCGCGATGCCGAAGTCCACGATCGGCGCACCGTCGGGACCGACGACCTCGATCAGGAACGGCCGCGTGCGCTGCAGCGCGATACGCAGGTTCTCGGTGCCCCACGGCACGTCGTGGATCGGCGGCAGCGACTCGAACTCCGGTGCGTGGACCACGTACACGTTCGTCGCCGCCCCGGGGCGCATCATCAGCAGCGTGAACGTGCCGTCCTTCGCGACGCTGGCCAGGCCGGCCATCGGCTGTTCGCCGAGCTGAACACCGCCCGTCACCGACTGGCCCGCCTCGTCGACGACGACGCCGCGGATGCGCGGCCGCTGCCGCACGGTCAGCACGATCTGCTTCGGCTCTTCGTCGCCGATGAGGACCGTGACCGGTTCGGGCAGGTCGACACCTCCGAACGGCAGCGTCCACTTCGTTCTCGCGCCGATCGGCAACGGCTCGCTCGTGACGAAGCCGCCCGCCGCGTCGGTGCGCACTTCTCCGCGCCGCTCGCGCCAGCCGTCGGCGAAGCGCGCCTCGTAGTCGATCGAGACGAACACCTTGTCCGGGATCGGTCCGCCCGCGGGATCGACCAGGCGGCCAGGAAGCGCGCGGCCTCGCCGCATCGGCAGGTCGCCGATCGCGAGATGTTCGCCCGCCGCCACGTCGTCGAACCACTCGACGGTCGCGCGATCGGCGCGCCGCAGCACGATGCCCGTGCAGCGACCGACGCGCGCCGGCAACACGAACGTGCCGTCGTGCGCCGTGGCGACCTCGGCTGTGACCTCACCGACCTCGCGTGGCTGCACCGACACACGCACGTCGGCGAGCGGTGCGCCGGTCGCAGCGTCGACCGCGCGGCCCTCGACGAGGCCCGGCGACGGCGGAGCGTCCGGCGCCGGCGCGACCGAGGGGCGCGGCCGCACGACCGGCGCCGACTCGACCTGCTCGCGGGTCGCCGGCTCGGGCTGCGAGGCCGCGGCCACGATCGCGGGCAGACCCGCACCGCCGGCCTGCGAAGGCGGTGCCATGCCGGCGTCCGGCCACCACCACACTGCGGCCGCGAGCAACACTGCCGCCGCGACTCCGATCGCCTTCGTCCACGTCGCCATCAGCACACCTCCGGTCAGCGCCGTTGCCGTTCCTGCTTGCCCGAGTCCGAACGCGGCCGCGAACGCCCCGCGCCAGTCGCCGCGATCGCCGCCGCCTTCGGCGAACCGCGCGCGCAGCAGGCCCAGTCCACGCTGCAGCCGGCTCTTCACGGTCGCGATCGGAACTCCGCTCGCCGCGGCGATCGCGCGCGGCGCCTTGCCCTCGAAGTAGCGTTGCCAGATCACGTCGCGGTACGCCGCATCGAGCTCGCGCACGGCAGCGAACAGCTTCGCGGCGAGCTCTTCGCGTTCGAGCACGAGCGCGTGATCCTCGGCCGCGAGGCCACGCCGTGTTGCCGCGCGATCCTCGTGGCGGAGCCGCCGCCGTTCGCCGCGACGCAGCCGCGCGACCGCGTGCACGAGCACCGTGCGCAGCCACCCGCCGAGCGAGCGGGACTGCAGCGGCGCATGATGCAGCGCCGCCAGCCACGTCTCCTGCACCGCGTCGTCCGCGGCGCCGGCGTCGGGGCCGAGC
>DASVAL010000011.1:0-78242 GCA_036376355.1 Planctomycetota bacterium | reverse complement strand
TCGACCATGCCGGCGTCGACGGCGTAGACCTTCGCCATGTCGTGGAACTGCAGCAGGCCGTAGGCGGTCAGCGCCTCGTGGCCCGGATCGCCGCCGAACCACTCGTAGCCGCGCTGCTTGCACTCGTAGCCCGTGATCTTCGCGTAACCGCGCGGCAGCAGCTCGCGCGCGCGCGCCGCGATCGCCGGGATGTCGTCGCCGCTCGCGTCGAGCAGCGTGAGCACGAGCGTGTTCGGGTAGTTCGACGAGCTCGCCTGCTCGAAGCAGCCGTGCGGCTCCCGCAGGATGCCCGCGAGGCCTTCGGTCAGCGCGGTCAAAGGCGACGGGTAGACCTTGAGTGTCACGTGGCCGGAGCCCGGCACGGCGTCGGTGGGCACGACGACGACGAAGGTCTGCGGCTTGCCGGCCTCGACGGAGCCACCGGCGGAGCGGTGGTGCGGGAACCCGCGCGGAGCGATGCGCAGCGTGTGCGCGACGAGGTCTTCGAAGCGGCCGGCCTTGCCTTGCAGCGTGAGCTTCGCGGCGGTGCCGGTGTCGACCGTGATCGGCAGCAGCACGCGCCCGCGGCCGTTCTGCAGTGTGATGCTCGCGGGAACGGTGCCGAGCTGCACGCCATTCGCGGCGCTGACCTGCAGCGCGACTTCGCGGAGGTCCTGGCCCTCGACGATCGCGGCGATCGGCAGCCGCAGCAGGTCACCCTGCGAGACCTCGTCGGGCAGCTTCGCCTCGAGGTGGAACGGGAGCCGCGCCGTGAACTTCGCTTCGGCCTGGCCGACGCGGCCGGTCGGGCCGGTGGGGGCGTGGGCATCGGCTTGCACGAGCCAGGTCGTCACCGCGTCGCTCGTCGCGAAGCTGACGCTTGCCTCGCCGTTCGCACCGGTAGCGACGATCGTGTTCCAGAAGATCGTCGACGTGAAGTCCGTGCGGCCCTCGTGCGGCGTCTGCTTGTGCGCGTACTGGCGTTCGCGCCATTGCCCGACGCTGTGGCGGTAGTTGCCCAGCACCAGGTTAACCGCGTCGAAGTCGTCGAATGCGAGGTTGGCCGCCTTGTGATCCTCGACGACGCGGCCGACGGGGACGGGCGCCACTTGCTGGCCAAACCCGCGGACATCGAAGACGGGGGCACCGGGGGCAATCGCTGGGATCCCCGCGTACACGACGAGGGCCTCTAGCCGATCATCGTCCTTCCTGGCCCAATGCGCCTTCGCCTCGATTCCGTCCCTGAGGTGGACGTCGTTTTTCAGGAACACATCAACACCACGCGCCTTGGCGAAGTCGACGTTGAGAGAGCGGTTGAGGGCCCAGAATGACGTCACCGGGGCTCCTGCGCCGTGTGTCTCGGCGCGAACGAACCAGACCACCAAGCTGCACGCCACGAACGTCGCGGTGACGGCAATCCACGGTCCAGGCAACCTTCGCATGAGGAACCGCACGGCGGAGACCAGTAGCTCCACGAGTGCGAAAACTGCCAGTGCCAGCAGCGCGAGCCGCAGTGCCTCGCTGAGGCTCTGCCGGGCCTCTTCTGCCGCGTTCTGCAGCGCGACTCCTGCCGCCTTGGCTGCGTTCAGGTTGCTCGCGACCTGTGGCGTCTGCGCGAAGCCTTCGCGCGCCATGAACGCCTCCGCGTCGACGCCGCGCTTTGCCAACGCCAGCTTCGCGGCGTCGTCGTTGCGCCAGACGAAGCGGCGCCAGCCGCGCGTGCCGAGCAGCAGGTCGACGTTGTGTGCGGCGTCGGCGTTGCTCGGAAAGAAGTCGCCGAGGTTCTCGATGCGTTCGACGTCGGCGAACAGCATCGCCTGATCCGCGAGTCCGACGCGCGGCTCGCTGCCGAGCGAGACCGCGGCGAGGTCCGTGACGCTGAGCCCGACGACGGCGCCCAGCGACTGGCCGGTCTCGTCCTTCGTTCGCACGGTGACCTGCTGCGATTCGCCGGGTGCTAGCGCTTCGTGCTTGCTCAGCAGCTCGATGTCGACGCGGTGCGCCGCGGCACGGCGCACGAGCCGTTCACTGACGGGCTGCAGGTTGCGATCGAACACCGTCGCGCGCAGTACGCCGGCGGCGCTCGCCGCGAGCGGCACTTCGGCCTGCACACGCAGCTCGCCCTTCTCGTCGGCGCGCAGCGTCGTCTGGCCCACGAGCACGCCGCGGCAGAACACGCCGAGCAGCCACGGCCCGTCGCCGCGGCCGGCGAGGTCGAGACGCAGCGGCGCGTTCGCGGCGACGTCGGTGCCCGGCAGGCGCATCGCGATGCCCTTCTTCTGCACCGCCGGGAGCTCGTGCGTCTCCTCCTGACCCGCGAGGCGGACGTGGTACTTGCTGCCTTCGCGCGGCACGAACGTCAGCTTCACGCGGCCCTGGTGCTCGGTGCGGAACTTCGCGACCTGCGTCCCGCGTTCGTCGTGCAGCGCACCCGCCGCGTCGACCGGGCGGCCGAGCGGGTCCGTGCACTCGAGATAGAGCCCGTTGGCGACGCCGGCGATCAGCTCGCCGCCCTCGGGGAAGCCCGCGACGAGCACCTTGCCGGTCGGCACGACGAACGGCTTCACTTCGGCCTCGACGACGCCACCGTCGGTGATCGTCGCCACGAACCGTGCCGCGCCCTTGTCGACGGCCGCCGGCACGACGAAGCGGAACGTGCCTTCGCCGTTCGCACCGAGCGCCCTCTGCTCGGTCCAGACCTCGGTGCCGTCGATCACGAGCGTGGCCTTCGCGATGGCGCCCACCGCGGCGCCGCCGCCCATGCGTTCGGCGGTCACCGTCGCGGAGCCGCGCGCACCGGGTGCGTAGGTCGCGCGATCGAGCACGACCGTCTTCTTGAGCTGCGGCGCCTGGAACGAGCGCACGACGATCTCGGCCGACTCGGTCGCGAACGATCCGTCGTTCGAGGAGACCGCGATGCGATGCGGGCCGCCGGCGCTGTCGGCCGGCAGCTTGAGCAGGAACGAGCCGACGCCGGCGGGACCCGCCGGCTCCTGATCGCTAGCGACGGGCGCGCCCTTGCTGTCGAACAGCTGTGCCTGCATCGAGACCTGGCGCGGCAGTGGAAGCAACGTGACGCGGTCGAGCACGACGGCGCGCACGAACACGGGTTCGCCGGGCCGGTAGACGGGGCGATCGCTCGTCACGTGCACGAGCGGTCCGGCCTGCGCGGTTGCCAGGTTGAGGAGCTGGAGCACTTCGTCGGTCGCGTGCGACGCGATGACCTCGACGCGCCGCGGTGCACGCATCTGCACGTCGGCCGCGACCACGACCGTGGCCGCGCCGTTCGGCACGGCGACCTCGTCGGCGGCGAGCACGGCGTCGTTCTCGCCGAACGTGCGCCAGCGCACGCGGCACGCCGCTGGCGTGCCAGCGAGATCCTGCGCCTGCACCGTGAAGCTCCACGGCGAGCCCGCCGGAACGGCCATCGGCGCGCTGACCGTGAGGTGCAGGTGCTCGCTGTCGAAGCAGGCGAGCTTGCCCTGCGTCGTCTTGGTCGCGATGAAGAAGCCGAGTACGGCGCACGCCGCGAGCGAGGCCGCAGCCAGCAGGCGACCCATCGGGTGGCGCAGCGAACGCCAGGATCTTGCCGCCGTGGACGGCAGCGACAGCGGCGGCTGTTCGGGCTTTGCGGCGCGTTCGAGCAGCTTCGCCTGCCGCAGCACCTCGGCCTGCAGTGCGCGCAGCGCGGGTTCCGCGGCGAGCCGGGCCTCGATGCGCTCGGGATTCTCGTGGCAGCCGAAGTGCAGCTCGAGCAGTTCCTGTTCGAGCTGGTCGCGTTCGGCCGGGGAAAAGAACGTCTTGTCGTGGTTCATTGCTTGCTCTCCTCGCTCCGCTCGCTCCGCACTGCCGCTCCGAGGGCCTGCCGCAGCTTCTGCAGCGCGCTGCGCATGCGCGTCTTCGCGGTGCCGACCGGAATCGCGAGTGCCGCCGCGACGGCCTCGAACGTCAACTCGCCGCCGACGCGCATCAGGAAGACCTGCTTCTCGGGCCCGCTGAGTCCGGCGACGGCGGCTTGCGCCTGCGCCACGTCCTCGCCTTGCTCGAGCGCATGCGACGGAGAAGGAAGGGTGGTAGTCACGGTCAGATCCTCGCGAAAGGTCTCGTGGATCGGCCGCCGCTGCCGGCGACGCCGGGCATCGACTGCTACGTTCCACACGACGACGAAGATCCAGGCCACCGGGTCGTTCGGCCGCGTGCCGCGCTGCCAGTCGCGCCAGCACTTGAGGAAGGCGTCCTGCAGCACCTCGGTCACGTCGGCCGAGCCACCGAGCACGCTGCGGACCGCCCCTGCCAGACCCTGTCGATGGGCCTGGAACAAGCTGCTCAGGGTCGGATCCGCAGTGGCCATGGATCGATCGTGCTGCTGAAGACGCCGGTCGGCTGCGACGGATTGGGCAGGGTGCAGATTCCGGCGCCGGACGCGATGGCTAGTGCGGCCGGGGGGCTGAGGCTACAGGCCCATGAGGCGGATGCCCGATGACAAGGCGGTCGTGGATCGCACTCGGGACTTCCTTGGCGCAGGCCGGCACGTTCGTCGTACGGCCTGCGCTGGTCGGCGCATGTTCGCGTCCCGCCACCTGCTCGCCCTCGCCGCAGTGCTGGTTCTCGGTCTCGGCAGCGGGGGGTGCACGCTGGTGAAGCCCGTGATCGGCGCCTTCTCGGGTCCAGTGATGATGCTCGGGAACTCGGACAGCTGGACCTCGGACTGCGGCAATCCCCAAGGGATCCTCTGTGCGCTCACGGTGATGGCCGCGGTCGGCGCCGGCGCGGGGCTCGTCACGGGCATGATCAGCGACGTGCGCTACGTCTGCGGCTGGGCCGACGACCCGACGAACAACTGGTGGGACCCGTTCAAGCTCAACATCGAGGACCGTTAGCGGCTCAGCTGCCCCAGACGAACGTGATCGGAGCCTCGACGTCGGCGTGCAGGCTCTTGTGCACGGGGCACGCGTGCGCGGCCGCTTCGAGCAGCTTTCTCTGCTCGGCCGTGAACGAGCCGGGCATCGTGACTTCGGCAGGCAGCCGGCCGATCCGCCGCGGGCTCGGGTTCATGTGCTTCTCGACCTTGACGTGCGCGCCCTTCAGCTCGAGGCCGTGACGGCGCGCGACGATGGCCATCGTCGTCAGGATGCAGGTGCTGAGCGCCGTCGCGACGAGGTCGGTCGGCGAGAAGAACCGGCCGAGCCCTTCGTTGTCCTTCGGTGCGTCGGTCTGCAGCTTCGAGCCCGAGGGGCCGTGGACCGCGGTGCAGCAGAGATCGCCTTCGTACTTGGCAGTGATCGTGACCATGTTCGTGTTCAGGAAGTCGTGAGAGTCTCGTAAGCCCGCTGGATCTCGGTGAACCTCTCCGTGGCCTCGCGCTGCGCGACGGGACCGAGTTTTGCCTGCGTATCGGGATGGAACTTGCGCACGAGCTGGCGGTGGCGAGCCCGGATCTGGCCCGGGTTTGCGTCGGCCGGCAGACCGAGCACCGCGAGAGCCTGCGCGCGCCGGTCCATCGCCTGCGCGGGCCGCGTCGCGGAGCCCTGCTTCTCGCCGCGCAGATACTGCGCGCGGGCCAGGTGGAACAGCATGCGCGCGCGCGCCGGAGCGATGCCGAGGCCCTTGCTCACTTCCTGCAGCACGGCGTGCGTGGAATCGCGGAATCTGCCGTCGGCGAAGGCCACGAGGCAGCACCAGCAGAACAGCGAGTCGCGTTCGGTCGCGTCGAGGCCGGCCGCGATGCGCGCTGCGAGGCCGATACGGTCCGTGAACTGCAGCGGCTTCTCCTCCCAGCTCCGGATCTCCTCGTTCATGACTGGATCGAGGAAGCGCTCGAGCAGGAAGTGCCGCACGGTCTGCCGCTCGGCCGTGGACATCGGGCCGTCGGCTTCGGCGACGGCCGCGAGCAGATAGTAGATGCGCCGCGGCAGCGAGGCGCGCGCGTAGGCTTCGTGCGCAGCATCGCTCCAGGCGCGGCGTGTGCGGGCCGTCAGCGTCGCGAAGCGGACCAGCGGCGTGATCGACGTGTAGGCGAGGAAGAAGCCGACCGCGCCGAAGACGATGCTGACGAGGCCCACCGGGTCGCCGATGCGCAGCACGCGCTGGATGATGCCGAAGCCCACGCCGAGGATGCAGGCGATCCCGATCAGGAACCGGACCATCCAGTACTGGGGCGTGGAACGTGGCATGCGACGCTGCCTCTGAAAGTAGCAGCGCGACGCGGCTGCGCGAACGGCGTCACTGCGCGGTCACGACGATCGTGACCGCGGCCTCGTCGCCGATCGTGCGGCGGTGCGTCAGGGTGCCGACACTCGGGTGGGTCACGCGGAACTCCCAGTTGCCGCGGCCGAGCCTGCCGAGCTCGAGGGCCCCGTCGGCGCGCGTGGCCTCGACGAGCAGGAAGGACGGCAGCCACGGCGTGTCGTTCCAGCGCGCGGACACGGTCGCACCGCGCAGCGTGCGGCCCGAGCGGTCGACGGCCTGCAGCACCGTGCGTGTGCCCGTGGGCAGGCTCAGCTCGAACTCCTGCGCGCGTTCGGGATCGAGCTCGAGCAGGCTGCTCGCGCCGGGGCCGTAGCCCAGGGCACGGCCGACGATGCGCGCGGAGCCGCGCGGCATGCCGCCGAAGAACGCGCGTCCGTCGGGCCCGGTCGTCGCCATGCCGAGCGCGCCGAGCGGATGACCTTCGGCATCGACGCAGAGCACCGTGGCGCCCGCGAGGGGCTGGCCGCCGCTCGTCGTCACGAGGACCGCCGCGGCCGCCGACGGGTGCGCGCGCAGCTCGACGACCTCACCCGGAGTGCCGGGCACGACGCGGACGCCTGCGCGTCGCGACGCGGCGCTCTCGGGACCCGTGTGCAACGGGTCGGCGGCGATCAGGCCGTAGGTGCCTTCGCCGAGGCCCGTGAAGCAGAACTCGCCGGCCGCGTCGGTCAGCGCTACGCCGAGGCTGTCGTCGCGCTCGGTGTGGCCTTCGTGCAGGAGGCGCACGACCGCGGTGCGCAGCGGATGGCCGGTCGCCGCGTCGACGACGCGGCCGCGCAGCTCGCCGCCGGGCAGCGACAGCGTCGTGTGGTGCTCGGCCGTGTTGGCCGGGAACGCGGCATCCTGTGGCGGGCCGATCGCAGTCATCGTCAAGCCGCCGCGCACCTGCAGCCGGTGCGGGCCGGGCACGATGCCGGTGAACGACGCGGTGCCCCCGAGCAGCATCGCCGTGCGCATGCGGCCGTCCTCGATCGCGGTCGCTTCGATCAAGCCCCCGTCGAACGGCCGGCCGCCGACTTCGACGCGCACGATCCAGCGCGCCCCGGTCGCGACCTCGGTGGCGTCGAGCGTGACTTCGGCCGTCTCGCCGGCGCGCACGGCGCAACGCTGCGACACGACCTGGTCCGTGATCTTCTGGAACATCTCGCCCATGCGCATGCTCTGGCCGGGACGCCACTCGTTGCTGCCGAGGCTGCGCATGAGGCTCGCGGGCATCGCCTGCACCGTGTGCTGGCCCGGCTCGAGGTTCTCGAAGTGGAACGTGCCGTCGGATGCCGGCGTCGCGGCGCGCGTGGACTGCGTGGTCTGCTCCTGCGCCGTCAGCAGGAACTCGTCGGGCTGCTGGCCGGGGCCGACGAGCAACCTGCCGCGGATGCTGCCGCCGTGGTCGAGCCTGATGACCACGCCTTCGAGCACCTGTCCGGCCTCGACCGTGACCCTCTCGCTGCGTCCCGACGCGAAGCCCTCGGCCGTCGCGAGCAGTTGCAGCTTGCCGGGCGCGAGCGGCTCGAGACGGAAGCGTCCCTGTGCGTCGGTGTAGGCGCTCAGGCCGCCGCCGCCGAACATCGCGAGCATCGGGTTGTCGGCCATCGCACCCTGGCGCCGGCGCACGAGCGCAGCGCGCACGGGTTGGCCCTGTTCGTCGTGCACGACGCCCGTGATCACGGCCGCGCGCGACAGCGACACCGCGCCGGCGTCGGTGGTCCCAGCGCCGATCGAGACGGACTGCTGTGCTTCGCTGAAGCCGTCGGCCGAGATCTGCAGGGTGTAGTCGCCCGGTGCGATCCTGCCGAGCTCGAACGCGCCGTCGGCCGCGGCGTCGAAGATCTGCTGTCGGACCGGCGTGCGCAGCACGAGGAACGACGTGCGCAGCAGCGCCACGGTGAACGCCGGCAGCGGCTTCTGGTCCGCGGCGGCGAGCACGCGTCCGCGCAGGCCGCCGAGCGGTTGCAACGCGATCTTCACGTCGCGGTCGCCCATGCGCACGCCTTTCCTGTGACCAGCGGCATGGTCCGGATGCGCAGCGACGACGACGAACGTGCCGTCGTCGGCGAGCCCGGTCAGCTGAAAGAGCCCTTCTGCATCGGTGCGCACGCCCGTGGCAGCGACGCCGGCCAGCTGGTCGTCGCCGAGCTGGGAGGCCATGTCGCCGAGCAGCGGGACGTCTGCGCCCGGCCAGTGTGCGACGCGCGCATCGGCCAGCGGCGCGCCGTCGGCGGCCGTCACGATGCCCGTGACCTTGCCGCCTTCCCCGAGCTCGAGGCGGAGCTGCTGCGCCTCGCCGTCGGCGCGCAGCTCGACCGTTGCGGTTGCGGTGACGCGGGCCTTCGCGGTCGCTTCGACCGAGGTCCGTTCCGTCGCGAGTCCACGCAGGCGGCAGACGCCGTCGGGTCCGGTCCCGCCGCGCACGGCCATCATCTGCGCGAGCATCGGGTTGCCCGGCGCGGCTGTGCGCGTCGACACCGAGGCGTTCGCGATCGGCGTGCCGGCCGGATCGACGACCGTCACGTCGAGCGCAGCGCCGGCGTTCACGGGCACGACGACGTCGCGGACCTCGGCGGGCTCGAGCGCGTGCTGCGACGTGCGCGCCATGACGGCGTCGCCCTCGACGGTCAGCGTGATCGCGGCGCCGGCGATCACGCCGCGGAACACGAACGTGCCATCGGCCTCGGGCTTCGCACCCTGCCGCATGCTCGACGTGATCGCGCCGAGGAACGCGCGGCTGTCGCGCAGCACCGACATCGGGTCGGCGTCGAGGAACAGGCGGACCTTCGTCACGGCCGCGGCGCGTTCGCCGAGCAGCCGGCCGCGCAGCATGCCGCCGAGCATCGGCGTCAACACGACGTTCGCCTGCTTGCTCGCGAGCGGGACGTGCACGACCTCGGGCAGCGGCAGCGCGTAGACGTCGTGCTCGAGCGAGAGCCGCAGGTGCGCGGTAGGTGCGCGCAGCGTGAAATTCCCGGCTGCGTCGACGGTCGCGTTCGCGATCGGCTCGCCGGTCAGATGGAACGGCGCCCTGGGCGGGCCCGTCGGCGACATGCCCATCATCACGCCGCCGCGATCCGCGGGCTCGCCGCGCCATGCGACGATGCGTGCTGCCGAGAGGTCCGGAGCCTTCCGGTCGGCCACGACCATGCCGGTCACGACGAAGGTCGGTTCTGCGCCCGGAGCGGTGACCTCGCTGCGAAGCGCCGCGCCCGCCGTGTCCTTCGTCACTGCCGCCGCGTCGGCAACCTGCGCGGATTCGGCTGCGGCGGTTCCACCGGCCGCGGGGCTCGTCGTTCCGGGGCCGGGCGGCGGCGCATCCTGTCGCGCGAACAGGAACCACAGGCCGAGCAGCAGCAGCAGGAAGGCGACGGCGATCGTGGGCAGGCGGGGCACGCGCGCATCGTAGCCAGTCGGCGGCCGCTACCGTCGGGCCGCAGTGCTGACGAACAGGCTCAGCAGGATCAGCAGCATGCCGCTCCAGCTCCACGCGTCGGGCCAGACTCCGAAGACGAGCGCTCCGAACAGCGTCGCGAACGCGACCTGCAGGTAGCCGATGGCCGTAGCGCGGCCGGCGGCCTCGCGTGCGAGCCCCTTCGTCATCGCAACCTGCGCGAGCTGCGTCGAGACGCCGATGCCGAGCAGCACGAGCCAGCCGGTGCCGTCGGGCCAGACCCAGACCGGCAGCGCGAACGGCGCCGTCAGCGGCACGGTCATCAACGGGAAGTAGAACACGACGACGAGCGGGCTCTCGGTCTGGCCGAGGCTGCGCACGGTCACGTAGGCGAGTGCGGACAGCAGCGCACCGAGCAGTGCAATGAGCGCGTAGTGCCAGTCGAAGACGGTCTCGGCGGCGCCGAACAGCGTGCCGGGGCGCGCGATCATCAAGACACCGATCAGGCAGGTGCCGATCGAGACGAGCACGCGCGTCTGCAACCGTTCGTGCAGCAGCAACGCCGCGAGGAACGCCGTGAACAGCGGCGCCGTCTGATGGATCACGGTCGCTTCGGCGAGCGGCATGTGCACGATCGCCGCGTAGAAGCAGACGAGCGCGCAAGACCCGATGAGCCCGCGCACGAGCAGCAGCCGCGGCCGCGTGCCGAGCGGCTTCAGGCCCGCGCGCCACAATACGAGCCCCGCGATCAGCAGCGTGATGCAGCCGCGCAGGAACACGATCTGCATCGTCGGCAGCGTTTCGCTCGCGAGCTTGACGAGCGTGCTCATCACCGCGAACCAGAACGCCGACTGCGCCATGTAGCCCAGCCCCGATCCGCTGGCAGATTCGCGGCGCACGGTCGCCGCCGTGGACTCAGTGCCCGCGCCGATCCGGTCCTGGCTTCGAGCGGCGGCGATGCGACTAACCCGGCGTCACGGTCGGCGTGTCACTGAGCATCTGCGAATAGCGGCGGCCCTTGCGGCCCTTCGCGGCCTTCTTGTGCCAGGCGAAGCCCGCGATCAGCGGGAAGAAGACCGTCGCCTCGCCATAGACCATCTGCTCGAAGCTCGTCGAGACCTTGCCCCACGAGCTCGCTTCCTTCAGCGTGCTGCCCGAGAGCGCGCCGTCGCGTTCGTCGGCGACCGTGATCTGGATCGCGTATTTGTGCATCGACGCTTCGGTGCCGAGGATGTCGGCCGCGACGACGATGTCCTGCGCGAAGTTCTTCGGCACGCCGCCGCCGATCATGAAGAGGCCCGTCTCCTTGCTCGCCATCTTGATGCGCGTCAGCTCGAGGAAGTCCTTCGCGCTGTCGATGCTGACGGTCGGCTTGCCGACGAGCCCGTTGCGGTACTGGTGCTCGACGAGGCCGAAGCCGGCGCTGCAGTCCGAGAACGCGGGGCAGAAGATCGGCACGTCCTTCTCGAACGCACGCAGCACGATCGACTCCTTGTTCTTGCCCTTCTTCTGCAGGTAGCGGCCCATCTCGGCGATGAACTCGCGCGAGCTGTACGGGCGCGGGTCGAGCGAGTCCGCGATCTTCTTGCACGTGTCGTCGCAGGTCCGCAGCTCCTCCTCGTCGATGTAGGTGTCGTAGATGCGGTCGATCTGCAGCTCGCGCAGCTGGTTGTCGTCGATGAACGGCGTGCCCTGGTAGTGGCGGAAGCCGAGCCCTTCGAAGAAGTCCTGGTCGACGATGTTCGCGCCGGTCGACACGATCGCGTCGACCATGTCGGCCTCGAGCAGCTGGACGACGACCTTCTTGAGGCCCGCGGAGATCAGCGAGCCCGCGAGGCAGAGGATCACCGCGGCGTCCTTCTCCTTGAGCATCATCTCGTAGATGCGCGCCGCGCGCGCCGTGCTGCGCGCCGAGAACGCCATCTTCTCCATGGCTTCGACGAGCGGCACCGGGTTGAACGTGTCGAGCGAGATGTGTTCGACCTTCGTCTTCAGCAGGTCCTTCTTCTTCATCGGAGTTGGATCAGGGCTTTGAGGGACTGGGGGGAGGAGCGCACGGACAGGCACACACGGCGAGGAACGTCGTCCGCGGTCGACGCTGCGTCGCGTGGTGTTGCGGTCGAGACACCGAGACGATCCAGGTGGACCTCGCACGTGAGCCACGCGGGCGGGCCCGCGGACGGCCCCTCGGAGCTGGCCGCCGGAGAGCCGCGCAGTCTACCGTCGAGCACGTCGTCGATCGCGCTCTTCATCGGACCCTCGGGCGCCTTGCCGCCGCCGATCTGCAGCCAGAGGTTGCGCACGCGGGCGCCGAACGAGACCACGTCGCCATCGTCGTTGCCGAGCCCCGGCAGCGGCTGCCTGCCGCGCACGCGGGAGCGCAGCATCGGCACGCCGCGGTGCGTCTGTGCTGCGGGTGTGAACTCGGCTTCGATGCCCTGGCTGCCCAGCGCTTCGGTCTCCTGCTGCAGGCGCTTGCCGTCGAGCGTGCGCGCAGCGAACGCTTCGGCGTCGTGCAGGCCGTAGACGAAGCCGAGCCGGCCCGGCGCCAGCGTCACGTGGAACGAGCCGTCGAGCAGCGGCAGCAGCGTGCGCAGCTCGTGCTGTGCGGCAGTGGCGTCCCGCCGATGGATGCCCAACGCGGCGACGAGCGGCAGGAACGGCTCGCACGCGGTCGCGAAACACTCATGGGCCAGCGCGAGGTCGAGTCGCAGCGCGACGTCGGACCAGGTCAGGTGTGCGGCCGACGTGGTGCTTGGCGTGATCGCGGGCAGCCAGCGCGCGAACGCGCTGTCGGGCACCGGCACGAGCTCGATGCGGATGTCGTAGCGGCGCTCCTTGTCGACTTGCGTGACGACGACGTTCGCCGATTCGAGCGAGCGCGCGAGCGCGAAGACCGAGGCGCAGAGGTCGCGCGCTGCGGCGGCCGGGAACTGCGCGAGCTTCGCGAATCCCTCGACGCGCGTCGTGATGTCGCGTTCGGCCGTCGCGACGGCTTCGGCTCGCTGCTGCAGCCACCCCGCAGCGCGCACCTCGACGACGAGCGTTCGCGCCTGGAACGGATCCTCGGAGGTCGATGCGCGCGGTGCGCCGGTGCTCGGGACGATCAGCTCGACATGCTGGCCGGCTTGCAGCACCGGCGCCGCGAGGCCGAGCATCTGCGCGAATGCGCCGACCCAGCGCGCATCGTTGCTCGCGACGCGCAGCAGCGGCTGGGAGCTGGCGATCTCCTGACCCGGCAGCGCCACGCCGAGCAGCAGTGCGATCGCCGCGAGACGAAGCGGGTGGCTGATCACGGGTGTTTCCGCAGGCCGAGGGCCTCGACGAAGAACTGATGCCGCTCCTGCGCCGCACTCGCCGTCATCGTGCCCTGTAGCTCGACGATCGCGCCGCCGCTCGGCAGCAGCTCCTTGATCGCAGTGGCGACGGCCCTGCCGATCGACTTCTCGTCGCACGCGACGAAACACGAGCAGTCGACACCCGCGAGCTCGCGGTCGAGCACGACGACCTTGATCTCCTTCGCGATCGCTTCCTTGCAGAGCGGCGCCAGCGTGGTCGGGTCCGTTGGCGCCATCACGATCGCGTTGTAGTTCTGCGCGATGAAGTCGCGCACGAGCTTCTGTTCCTGCTCGGGACCCTCGGCGGCGTGGCAGTCGAACTGGATCTGCGGGTAACGCTTCGCGGCAGCCTGCAGCTCGTCGCCGATCCGCGTGCGCCGTGCCTCTCCGTCCGTGCGCAGCGCCATGCCGATCCGGAACACGACGTCGATCGAAGGCGTCGTCGTCAGGACGCTCGCGTGCTGCCCCCGCAGCATCGCGACCACGATGTCGCCAGGCGCAGGCACGATCGTGCCGCCGGCTGCCAGCGTGGCCTTCGTGTAGAGGCGCGTGCCGAGCACGAGGCGGCGCGGCGGTGCGATGCCGCTGCAGGCCAGCAGCGCCATGTCGATCACGGTGTCGGCACAGGTCGGGTGCAGGACCGTCGCGTCGATCGAGCCGTCGGCCACGCGCTTCTGGGCGTCGGCGGAGCCGCCGATGCCGACGATCCGGATGCCGGTGCGCTGCTTCTGCTTGCACGCGAGCGATGCGCGGAACGCCATGTCGTCGTTGTGCGCGAAGACGAGCGCCACCTCGGTGTGCCGATCGAGCGCTGCCGCCATTTCGGTCGCGGCGCCATCCTGCTGCCAGCGTGCGTCCACAACGTGGATCACGCGGTACTTGCCGTCGGGGCTCTGCAGCGTCGCGCTTGAGCTGGCGCCGCCGCCGCACGCGGTGGTCGAACCCAGCAACGAGAGCAGCAGGGCGGTGCGGCAGAGGTTCATGGCGCAATGGCCGCAGGACGGCGGCGGGGCATGATGACGAACTGTGCACGAAGGCGCCAGCGTGTCGGCACGTCGCTCACGACGAGGACGCCTCGGCGAAGAAGGACGTGAACGCGGCCGTGACGCGGTCGACCGGCAACCGGCTCTCGCGCAGCTCGCGCGTGACCTGTCCGTATTCCTGTTCCGATGGCGCGCCGAACCAGAGCTCGGGGATCGGGCTCGCCGGTGGATCCGCGTTCCAGCAGGCACCGTCGTGCCCGGGCTCGAGCGCGGCGAGGTGCTCGGCGAGCGGTCGCAGATCGACTCTGGGCATCGGCTGGATCGTCACGAGCTCGAACCAGCTCTCGGTGCGATCGTGGTACCGGTAGCGCTTGCCGCCGCCGCCGTTCTCGACGTGCAGCAGGCGGAAGGCGCCCGACAGCGTGTTCAGCGTCATGCGGTGTCGAGGACCGTTGCTCGTCAGCCTCGCGAAGCCGAGCTGCGGCCAGCGGCGGCGGTCGATCGCGCCGCGTTGGCCCTGCTCGATCTCGTGCTGCACGTGCGCCATCTCTTCGACGTAGAGTGCCGCGAAGGCGTGCGGGTCGTCGAGTACTGCGGTCGCATGCTCGAGCAACCATGCGTAGCGGCGCAGTGACAGCTCGTCCGGGCTCGTGACGCCGGCGAAGGCGCCGAACACGGGGGACTGTGGCTTCGCGAGGCGCGCGACGATGCGATCGATCGCGAAGCCGCGCCAGGTCTGCCAGGTCCCGAAGTCCCCCGTAGCTGCCGCCGCCAGCAGCACCTCCTCGCGCGCGGTCGCGAGCTCGGGCCGCAGGACAGCGAGCAGCGAACCGAAGCCGTCGGTGTCGTAGTGGTCGTTCACGACGAACTGCGCGTCGCGCAGGAATGCCTCCTGCTCGGCAATCGGCGCGCGCGCGAAACGAAGCGCGATCGCGGTGCTCAGGTCCGCCTTCCACTGCACCGGAGTGCGATTGCCGGGCCAATGCGAGAGATTCGGGCCCGACGGCGTCATGCCGTCGACGGACACGTGCGGCACTGGACAGCCGTGTGCACCCGCGAAGCCGAGCTGCAAGCGAGGAGCCGGAGTGCGTGACACGGACATGTTGTTCGTCGAGACGCGTCCCTTGAAGCTTCGGGGTGCAGCGTCCTACTCACAGTAGCAAGCGAGACGGTTGCTCGACGTCCGGACCGCTCGGTTCGAGCGAAGAGCAACTGGTCAATACGAGAGCGAGAGTGGCTTCGGCTGCCGGGGTTCGCCCCGGCGGCCGATTTTCTTTTCCGGCCGCCCTCGCGTCGCGGGGGGCCCAGCTCCGTGGCCGATCAGGGCTTGGTGCGTCCCGCCGGTGCGGGTTGCGCGCCTGAACTGTTTGCAAACCCCCTCCCCCTGGCTAGCATCCCCGGCCCCTCACGGCGTGGGGGCGTAGCTCAATTGGTTAGAGTACCGGACTGTCGATCCGGTGGTTGCGGGTTCGATTCCCGTCGCCCTCGCCACTCCAAGAGCCCCGGAAGCGTGCACAAGCACGACCGGGGCTCTTGTTTTTTCGCGATCTTGATCTCTTGGCGTGCCGGTCCCTGCTGCTGTCGCGAGGGCACCGGGCGTGCCCTGCAGGAAGGGCGCATCAGCGCGAAGCCGAAGTCGACGGCGCGAGCCCATTGCGCTGCGTCCTTGCGCTGCGCTACTTGCCCTTCGCGGGCATTGCCTTCGCGGGCAGTGCCTTCGCGGCCATCGAGGCCTCGACGGCTTTCGCAACCGAGTTTGCATTCGCCACGAGCTGGTCGCGGCTGGTGCCCGCCGCTGCCTTGACGGTCACGCCGCAGGCCGCGGTCCACTTGCCGTCCTTCTGCAGGATCGGCACCGTGACGTCGATTGCCCCCGGTTCGTCGAGCACGATGGTCCGGCCGTCGTTGATCGCGGTCAGGTCCTCCTTGTCCGAAGGCGTGCCGAGCTTGTCCGCGCTCGTACTCGCGATGGCGAGGCAGGCCCCGCCGGTGGTCTGCGACGAATGCACCGTGAGGCGCACGACCTCCGGGTGCTGCTCGGCAACCGTCTCGACGACGGACTGCGTGTCGGCACACGTTCCGGGAGGACTGCTCTTGCAGCTCGCGCCGACGAGCACGGAAACGACGACAACGGCAACGAAGCGATACGACATGACGACTCCTTGTTGGGTACGCGGTCGACCCGCGGGGATCAGCCAAATGTAGCGCGTCCGGCGTCGCTGGCATCTAAGCACCTGGACTCGATCGCGATTGCGGCTCCGCGAGCCGCGAGGTGCCCGACCGGCCCGGCACGTCGAAGAAACGTGACTCACCAGGGCACGCAGCTATCATCGCGGCCTCGGACGGATCCCCGCGTGGGCCGTCCCGTCAACGCAGAGTCCGTCTCCGTCGCATTCCCTCTCGCCGCCCGCCCTGCCGGGTTCCGGCACGACCCCCGGGCAATTGCAAATGAAGGCAAGACCATGAGCACCCTCTTCTCCGCCGACGGTGTGCAGTTCCTGCTGCGCTGGTTCCACTTCCTGGCCGGGATCACCTGGATCGGGATGCTCTACTACTTCAACCTCGTGCAGACGCCGTTCTTCAAGAACGCGGACGCGGCGGTGCGCAGCGGCATGGTGCGAGGTGTGGTGCCCGTGGCGCTGTGGTGGTTCCGCTGGGGCGCGATGTTCACGTTCCTGACCGGCTGGAGCATGATCATGGCCAAGACGCACGGCGAGGGCCGGCTGCCGTGGGACGCGCCGTACGTGACCCTGATCATGAGCGGCGGCCTGCTCGGCACGCTGATGTGGGCCAACGTGTGGTTCGTCATCTGGCCGAACCAGAAAGTCGTGATCGCGTCGGCCGAGCAGGTCGCGAAGGGCGGCCAGGCGATTCCCGAGGCAGCGGCGAAGGGTGCCACCGCCGGCATGGCCTCACGCACGAACTTCATGCTGTCGATCCCGATGCTGTTCTACATGGGCGCCGCTACGCATCTGCCCGGCATGATCGGCGCGGACAAGAGCCCGCTGGGCTGGTGGATCGCGTTCGCGGTCCTCGTTGGCGCCATGGAGTGGAATGCCCTGAAGGGCAACGAGAAGACCCGCAAGCCGCTGACCACCGTGAAGGGCTCGATCACGCTCGGGATCGCGGTGACCGTCGTGTTCGTCGTGTTGCAGGAAGTCCTGCTCGGGGCATCGGCCGCGCCGCGTTAGTCCGGCAGCGTGCGGATCACTGCCGGCTCCACGTCAGGAACGCGTGCAGCGCGGGGATGTCGGGCGCGAGGCTCGGGAACGCGGTCATGTTCCGCGTCGCGCGCTTCGGCTTGTAGCCCTTCGGGTACTCGTTGCGCAGCACGCGCGCTTCGAGCAGTTCGAGGCTCGCGTCCGCGATCGCGGGGCCCTGGATCGCGCCGGTGCCGTCGCGCATCGGATTGGCGTGGTGGCACTGCAGGCAGACCTTGCGATAGACGTCCTGGCCGCGCTGCACGAGTGGATCGGTCGGCTCGCGGCTGATCGTCGGGCCGCGGTCCCGCACGACGAACGTCAGCACGATGCACACGCCGAAGAAGACGAAGGCAAGCGTCGGGATCGTGCGATTGACGGCCGGTTCCAAGGCGCCTACCGCTTCTTCTTCTTGCGCCGCTTCTGCGGTTCGGACACGGAGCCGTCGGTCGACTCGACCTGCTTCTGGGCCATCTCGAGCAGCGCCTGCTGGCTGCGCAGCGCGGCTTCACCCTCGGCGCGCACGATGCGCTCGCTCTGGCCGTTCGACAGCACGCGGCGCGCCTTGACGTTGTCGTTCAGCGACATGCCGAGCACCTCGTCGATGACGCGCTTCTTGAGCTCCGGGTCGAGCACGGGCGCAGCGACTTCGACGCGGCGGTCGAGGTTGCGCGCCATCCAGTCGGCGGACGACAGGTAGACGAGCGGGTTGCCCGCGTTCTCGAAGTAGTAGACGCGGCTGTGCTCGAGGAAGCGGTCGATGATCGCCTTGACCGTGATGTTCTCGCTGAGGCCCGGCACGCCGGGCCGCAGGCAGCAGCTGCTGCGAACGCTGAGTTGCACGGTCACGCCGGCGCGCGACGCCTCGTAGAGCGCGATGATGACTTGCGGGTCGGTCAGATTGTTGAGCTTCGCGCGGACCGCCGCGGGCTTGCCGGCCTTCTTGTTCTCGATCTCGTTGCGGATGAACTGCAGCACCTTGTCGCGCATCGTGAACGGGGACACGAGCAGGTGCTCCATCTGTGGCACACGCGTGTAGCCCGTGATCATGTTCAGCGTCTCGGCGACCTCCTCGCCGAGGTCCGACCGCGCCGACAGCAGGCCGACGTCCGTGTAGAGCCGCGCCGTGGTCGGGTTGTAGTTGCCGGTGCCGATGTGGCAGTAGCGGCGCAGGCTGCCGTCGTCCTCGCGCCGCACGATCAGCGTGCACTTCGCGTGCGTCTTCATCCCGACGATGCCGTAGACGACGTGCACACCGGCCTGCTCCATGCGCCGCGCCCAGAGGATGTTCGCCTCCTCCTCGAAGCGCGCCTTGAGCTCGACGATGGCCGTGACCTGCTTCTTCTGCTGCGCGGCCTCGATCAGTGCCTCGACCATCGGGTTCTTGATGCCCGCGCGGTAGATCGTCTGCTTGATCGCGAGCACCTTCGGATCGCGCGCGGCGAAGCGCACGAAGTCCTCGACGGTCCCGAAGGACTCGTACGGATGGTGCAGCAGGATGTCGCCCGAGGCGAGGTCGGCGAACATCTCGTCGGACGTGACCCAGCTCCACCAGCGGCGCGGCGACGCGAGAGGTTCCTTGAGCTCGGGCTGCTCGACGATCTGGTAGAGCTCGAGGATGCGGCCCAGGTTGACGGGCCCGTCGCAGAAGTAGACGTCGTCCATCTCGAGCGCGAAGGCCTTCAGGAAGCGATCGACCACGTCCGGGTGCGCCCCGGTGTCGATCTCGAGGCGCACGGGTTCGCCGCGGCGCCGCTTCACGAGTTCCTTCTCGATCGAGCTCATCAAGTCCGTGCCGTGCACTTCGTCGACGTCGAGGTTGCTGTCGCGCGTGACGCGGAACGTGCTCGCATGAACGACTTCGAGCCCCGGGAACAGTTCGCGCAGGTTCTGCAGCACGATGTCGGCCGTGAACACGTAGGCCCGCTGCCCGTCGATCTCGGGCAGCCGCAACAATCGGGGCAACGAGCGCGGCACCTGCACGACGGCCATGCGGTGCGTGCGGCGGATCTGCCGCGGGTCGAGCAGCAGCACGACGAGGTTCAGCGACTTGTTCAGCAGCACCGGGAACGGGTGCGCCGGGTCGACCGCGAGCGGCGTCAGGATCGGATAGATCTCCCTGCGGAAGTACGAATCGACCCACTTCTGCTGGGCCAGCGTCAACTGCCGGACCGGCCGGAACTCGATCCCGGCCTTTGCCAGGTCGGGAAGCAGCTGCTCACGCCACGTGCGGTGCATCGCCGCGGTCAGCGCATGAGCACCCGTCCGCACCTGCTCGAGCTCCTCCTGCGGCTTGATGCCGTCCGGGTTCTCGCCCTGCAGGCCCGCGTCGAAGAGCTCCATGACGCCGGCGACCCGGATCTCGAAGAACTCGTCGAGGTTCGTGCTCGCGATCGCGAGGAACTTGACACGCTCGAGCAGAGGCACGGTGGGGTCCTGGGCCTCCTCGAGCACCCGCCGGTTGAAGGCGAGCCACGACTGCTCCCGGTTCACGAACAGGGTCGTCCGCTCGATCGAGGAGATCGGTGGCAGCTGAGGTGCCGGGACCGGCGCCGGGGTCTGCACCGGGGCCGCGCCACCGGCAGCCGGCTCGGCCGCGGCGGCACCGCCGGACGGGCTAGGGGGGACAGGTTCTGGCTGGCGATGCTGGCGGTTGAAGCTCTCGTTCGGCAAACGCATCGTCTGGATCTCCGGCAATTCACTCATGACGAGCCTCAACACTATCGGCCGAGCATTCGACCGCACCCGCAGGGGGTTGGCGATGAGATCTTGCCCGCCACCTCGCTGGATTTGTGGTTTGGGCCGCCTCGCTGCCTTGCTCCAGCCCGCAAGCCAGACTCCCTGCCGACTCAATTATGGATAGAAGTATCTGTCACTTCCATGGTTGCGTCTACTCGTGCCGCCACGGAAGGGGAGGCGCGGCGTAGTCACGGCCCGTCGGCCTGCCCCCGTGGGCCGCGGTCCCGAGGCCCCGGCCTGCCAAGACGCACAAGAGGTTACGTAAGGTGCTCTCGTGGAGGTCGTGCTGTTCCTGCCGGCCTCCCTCGCGTGATGGCTTGCTTGCGGTGGAGCCCCGCTGTGAGCCAGGTTCCGGCGCGAACCACGCCCAAAGGTCCCTCGCGAGTTCGCACTTTCGAGTGCTCGACCTCCATCACGGCACCGGAACCCCGAGAGCGGACTGAAACCGCGTCGATGCGGTGACCTACTGGCGGCGTTGCCCGGTGGCGGGGCAGGACTAGTTGCGTCGGGGCCCCGCACGAGGGGGGCTCACGAGGCAGCCTCTCCTCCGGCCTCGCGATTCAGTACACTTGCAGCACCTCGGTGCAGTGAACCGGGTTCCATCAATGCGAGCCGCTCTGCTCTTGTCTTCTCTCTTGGCTGCGCTGCCGGCGCAGGCCGTCGTTGTCACCGTCCCGAACCTGCTGGGGCCCGTAAATGTCGATCGACCGTGGGCAGGCGGCATCGGCCGCTATCAGCAGTGGTTCTCGGCGACCAGCCTGCAGACCGCGGTCACGGAGCCGATGCGCCTCGAGCGCATCGAGTTCCTTGCCGGATCCTCGCCGACCTCGCAGCCGGCGCAGATCAACTGCGAGATCCTGATCTCGCACGGCCTCTTCTCGGGCGTCACCGGCAACTTCAACACGAACTACGCGGACACGCCCGTGGTCGTGAAGCCGACCGGCAACGTCGGGCTCGTCGCCGGTCCTGCGGGCTCGGTGGTCATTTCGATCCCGTTCCTGACGAAGTTCACGTGGGACAGGGTGCGGCCGCTCCTCGTCGAGATCAGGATCTTCAGCAACAGTCTCGGCAGCCAGCCCTTCGCCTACAACTTCCGCGGCGCCGCCGGCGTGTTGAACACGATCTCGCGCGTCTATGCGCCCAACTCCGCGGGGGCGACGACAGGCACCGTGACCCAGGGCTTGGGCATGGACATCCGCTTCCACTTCCGCCCCGGTGTCCTGCTGCCGTTCGGCACCGGCTGTCCCGGCGAGGGCGGGTTCGTGCCAGTGGGAACGGCTTCGGAGGTCCCGTGGCCGGGCATCCTGTGGACGCACCAGCTGTCGGGGGCCTCCTCGCAGCGCATCTGCCTCTGGCTCTTCGGCGACAGCAACACCTCGTGGGCCGGGGTGATCCCGCTGCCGGTCGACCTCACGACCTTGCTCGGTTTCCCGCCCTCCAACTGCCTGATGCGGACCAATCCGCTGATCATGGAGGCTGCGATTTCGGTCGGCGGGGGTGCCGGTGGAGGCTCCGTCACGCTGCCGCTGCAGCTGCCGGGAACGACCGGCTACATCGGCCAGTCGTTCTACACGCAGTGGGTCGTGCTCGATCCCCTCGCGCCGAACGGCGTCTTGTCGATAACGGCCGGCCTGCGCTCGATCGTCGCCCCGCTGGGCGGCTGAGCTGGCCGAGAGCGGCTCTTTTCCCGATTCGAACAATCTCGGAAGGTCCGGCTACTACCGGAGTAGTTGTATCCGACTACTCTGGTAGTATCCAGACGCATGAAGGGACCCCGCAATCTCGGCGACTTGCAGTTGGCGATCCTGCGCGCACTCTGGGACCGCGGCGAGGCCCCGGTCGCCGAGGTCCACGAGGCATTGAGCGACCGCGGCCT
Organism: Planctomycetota bacterium; assembly: GCA_036376355.1. Classification (GTDB taxonomy): domain Bacteria; phylum Planctomycetota; class UBA1135; order UBA1135; family UBA2386; genus DASVAL01. The sequence continues at coordinate 56,499 of DASVAL010000011.1, read as the reverse complement.
CGCGCTGACGACGATCGCGACGATGCTGCGCAAGATGGAGGAGAAGGGGCTCGTCTCGCACCGCGGGCACGGCCGTCAGTTCCTCTACCGAGCCGAGGTGGACCCGGACCTCGTGCAGCGCAACCTGGTCGGCGACCTCGTGGCGCGGCTGTTCGACGGCGACCCGCTGGCACTCGTGAACCACCTGTTGCGGGAGGGTGAGATCGAGCTCAGCGAACTCGACGACCTGCGCAAGCAGGTTGCCGACGCCGAACGCAACCAGAAGAAGGGGCGCCGGCCGTGACCGCGAGCATCGCAGCGCCGGGTTCGGGGGGAGCGGGCTTCGGAGTAATGGGCGTCGCCGACTGGCTGTGCACGTTCGCGCTGCACTCGACGCTGGTGCTCGGGATCGTGTTGCTGATCGGAGCGGCCTTGCGCCGTCGCGCGATTGCCTTCCAGGAAAGCGCGCTGCGACTCTCGCTGTGGGCGGCGCTCGTCAGCAGCACCGTACAGTACTTCGCGCTCGGCAGCCCCTGGCCGTTCTTCGCGCTGGCGCCTGCCGACGCGGCGTTGCCGGTGGGTGGCCTCGCCGTCGACGAACCGGCCGTCGTGCAGGCCCTGACGTCGGTCACGGCGGTGGAGCCGCCAGTCTCATGGTCATGGCACGCGGTCATCGTCGCTGCCGCGGCGGGCCTGGCGTTGCTCGGACTCGCCTGGTTGTGGTTCGTGCGGAACAGCATGCAGCGTGTGCTCGCACTGCGGCAACCGGCCGTGGATCCGCGGATCCTGGCCACGGCGGCCGCCGTCGCGCGCGAGCTCGGCATGCGGCATTCGCCGCACGTGAGCCGGTGCGAGCTGATCGCGACGCCGATCGCGTTCGGCTGGCTCAGGCCCGAGATCTGCCTGCCCGCGCGAGCCGGTGAGCTCGGCGACGCGTCGCTGCAGGCCATGCTCGCGCACGAGATCGCGCACCTGCGGCGCGGGGATCCGGGCTGGATGTGGTTCGCGGCCTGGCTGCAGGCGCTGTTCCCCTGGCAGGTGCTGTTCCTGGCCGCGAGGCGGCGCTGGGCCCGCCTGATCGAGTTCCGCTGCGACGCGATCGCGGCCGAACATTCGAGTTCGACCGCCGTGGCGCGGTGCCTGCTCGACGTCGCCGACTGGTTGCGGCCGGACTCCGGCACGCCGCTCGTCGCGCTCGGCATGGCGGCGCGCTCTTCGTCGCTTCGCGAACGCATCGAAGCCGCACTGAAGCCGCGGCGCAGGTCGCGACCGCACCGCTTCGCGGGCATGGCGTGCAGCAGCGTCTCGCTGTCGGCGCTGACGTTGGTGGCGCCCGGTGTCCAGGCGACACCGAGCGTGCCGGAGCTGCCCGCGCTGACATCGCGCGAGCTCGCACCGCGTGGACCAGCGGCCGAAGGTGCCAGGACCGACATTCCGGCCGCGAGTCCGTTGCGGACTGCAGCCTCGCTCCTGCAGCAGGAGCATACGAAGCTCGTCGCCGAGGTCGCGAGCTTGCGGGCCGACGTCGAGCGTCGGCCAAAGTCCCCCGAACTCGAGCAGCTCGTGTCGATGCTCACGCATCGGCTGCTCGTGCTCGAACGGCTGAGTGCGGACCTGCGGGGCCGCCTCGACCGCCGAGCCATCGAAGCCGTTGGATCGTCGAGGTGAACATGAAGAAGACCCTGATGGAATGTCTGCTGTCGGCAGCCTGCATCGCTGCCATGACCGTGTGGCTACCGGCGCAGTCCGCGCCGGTGCGCGGTTCGCAAGCGCCGAGCGCCGCTGCGAACGACCGCGTGCAGAGCCGACTCGCCGAGGTGATCGCGTTGCTCGAGGGTGACGAGCTCACTGCCGCGGAACAGGCGAAGGCGAGGAAGACGCTGCAGGACATCGTGGCCCAGCTGCGCAAGGCCAACGCACCGGCGGCGCGGAAGGCGACGTCGGTCGCGCCCGCCGACGGCGTGGAGGTCAGGGTCCTCGAGCGGGGGGCCGAGGGCGAAGTGCCAAAGCTGCGCCGCGCCAGGGCCGTCGATGGCAAGCCCGACGCGGCCGAAGTCGAGGCTGCAGACCCCGTGGCACCGCGCGCACCGAAGCCACCGAGGGCCGCGAAGCCGCCGAAGGCACCGAGGGCAGCGGAAGCTCCCGATGCACCGGAAGCACCGGAAGCAGCGGAGGCAGTGAAGGCTCGGCGCGTCTACGCCGACCAGGAGCCCGCGCAGCGTTCTGCCGAAGCCGCCAAGGCGGCCAAGGCCCAGGCCGACCGGGCGGAGCAGCTGAAGCGCCGGTTCAAGGCGGTCCTGGAGCAGGCCGAGGCGCAGGAAGGCCAGGGCCGCGCCTACGAGGGCATGTCGCGGGCTGCCGAGAAGCTGCGCAAGGACGTGGAGCGTGCGCGAGAGGACGCTGTGCGGGCCGGCGCCCAGGCCACCGAGCTCCAGGCGCAGGCCGAAGCCATGCGGGGCAGGTACGGCGTCGATGCGCCGCGAGGCGCCTTCACCCCGTCGCTTCGCACGCGCACGGCGCCCGAGCCGCGCGGGCGCGCGCGCGCTGCCGAGGGAGAGGGTGAGGCCGAGATCCGCGCGATGATCGACGAGATGCGCAAGGAGATGCGCGAGATCCGTTCGCTGATGCAGAGGATCCGGCAGCAAGCCAACGACGAGTCCGACGACGAGCACGATGCGTGGCAGGGCCAGAGCCACGGCAGTCACTCGGCTCGCCAGGCTCCTGCGCTCCCCGCGCACCCGGTTCCGTTCGCGCCGAGCCAAGGCCACGGCGGTCGAGCTGTCGCCCTGCCGCCGGCAGCCGTTCCGATGAGCCCGGCTCTCGCGCCGCACAGCCACGGCTACGGTGGTCCCGCGATCGGCCTGCCTCCGGCAGGCGTTCCGATGGGCGCAGACCCGTTCACGCCTGGCAGCCAAGGCCACAGCCACAACCACAGCCACGGCGAGGGCCAGAGCCACGGCCACGGCAGCGCCGCTGCCGGCCAGGCGCCGCTTCCCGTTCCGCTCGGCCCGGATCCGCTCACACGCCACCACGACGGTGGCATCGGCCTCCCGCGTCAGTGAGCACGGGGGACGCCGAGCGCGTGCGGCCTACTTCGTCGCCGCCGCCTCGGCCAAGCTGACGTCGCGGCCGAACGGGTCACCTTCGTCGCGCCGCACCCGCTGGAGCACGACGCGGGCGAACGAGTTCTTCGGATTGCGCGCGACGGCCTGTTCGAGCCAGGAGACCGCCTGCTGGCGCTTGCGCTGCAGGTAGCTTGCCATGGCCGCGTAGACGGCGGGACGTTCGTCGTCGGCGAGTGCGCCCGCCGCGAACTCGAAGTGCTCGAGTGCCCGCTCGGGGTCGTGGCCGAGCAGCTTCGGGGCCATCAACACGCGCATGCCCATCAGCACGTGCAGCTGCGGATCGTCCTGACCGCGCTCCGTGGCCTCGTCGATCGCGGCCGTGACCTTCGTGTTCCACTGCAGCGCCGAGCTGAGCCCCGTGATGCGCTGGCTCATGAGGCCTGCTTCGATGCGGAACAGCGCCCCGCTGTCGTCGCCGAGCTCGCGCGCGCGGGCCACGGCGGCGAGCCCCTGGTCGACGTCGAGCGCGTTCTCGCCGGGCAGCTCGGGCCAGACCGGCTCGCCGACCGTCAGCCCGCGCAGGTGCGCACGCTGCTGCACGCGCTCGAGCAGCGCTTCGGCGAGGTTCTTCCACGCGGTGCGATCCGCCGCTGCGTGCGCGACGTGTTGCTGCAACCGCTGCACGACGGTGTCGAGGGCAGGCAGCGTGCACTCGCGGCGCGCCTCGCGCAGCGCGCTGGCCCACTCGCCCTCCTGCCTGGCAGGGCTCGCCGGCTTGCCGCTCGGCACGCGCAGGTCGCTGGAGATGTCCGTGACGAGCATGCCGTAGGCGGACGCACCGACGGCGATCACACAGCCGAGGCAGAGCAGAGTCACGACGCGGGGCATGCGGGCGGCACCAGGAGTTCGATGGGATGGCGAACGGGCAGGGAGTGGCCGAGGAGCTGCAGGTGACTGCCGATCTGCATCATGCAGCCGGGGTTGCCGGTGACGACCATCTCGACCTGCGCTTGCAGCAGGCTTTCGGCCTTGCGCCGGCCTATTTCGCCAGCCAGGTCGGGCTGCAGCAGATTGTAGATGCCGGCCGAGCCGCAGCAGTCCTCGGGGCGGTGGTGGGGCACGAGCGTCAGGCCGGGCACCAGTGCTAGCAGCGAACGCGGCGCCGTGCGCACACCCTGGCCGTGGCAGAGGTGGCACGGGTCGTCGTAGGCGACCCTGGCGCGGCATTCGGCCGGCACGGCCGTCAAGCCTGCCTCGGCGAGGAATTCGCTGACGTCGCGGCACTTCCGCGCGAACGCGGCGCCGGCTTCGTCGCCGAGCAGGTGCCCGTAGTCCTTCATCGCGCAACCGCAGCCGGCCGAGTTGTTGACGACGACGTCGGCGTCGGCGAACGCGCTCGTGTTCGCGCGCGCCAGCGTCCGTGCGCCCTCGGGCAGGCCGGCGTGCACGAGCAGCGCGCCACAGCAGCGCTGGGCGGCAGGTACGTGCACGTCGAACCCGTTCGCGAGCAGCACCTGCAGCGTCGCGCGGTTCACGCGGCCGAACATCTGCTCCATCACGCAGCCCGTGAACAGCGCCACCTGCACACCGCGCCGCCGCACCCCGGCCGGGGGTCGGTGCAGGCCCGTGGGCAGCGCGCGGCGTTCGCGGCGCGCGGGAACCGGCGGTGCCAGCCGGGCGACCGCGACGGGCAGCAGGCGCAGCCGCGTCGCGAGCCAGCGCATGCCGGACGACTCGGCGAGGCCGAGCAGCGAGAACAGGAAGCGCAGGCGGCGCTGCTTCGCGACGACGGACGTGAGCAGGAAGCGCACGAGCGCCGCCGAGAAGCCTCGGGCCGGCAGCTTGCTCTCGAGCTCGCCGCGCGTGGTCTCGAGGATCTCGCCGTAGCGCACACCCGACGGGCAGGCCGTCTCGCAGGCGCGGCAGTCGAGGCAGCGATCGAGGAACGGGCGGATCACCTTCGGGTCCGAGACGCGACCTTCGGCCAGCGCGCGCATCAGGTAGACGCGACCTCGCGGCGAGTCGGCCTCGACGCCGAGGACCTGGTAGGTCGGGCACACCGGCAGGCACAGCCCGCAGTGCACGCAGTCGAGCGACCGCGTGTACGCGGAGACCTGCAGCCGCGGCGAGGCGCCGGCTGGTCCTGGCGGATCAGACGAAGATGCCATGCGGATCGAGCGCGTGCTTGAGGCCAACGGCGAGGCGCTGCTGGCCAGCGTCGAGCGCGGTGCCGAGACCGCGCCGCGCCGGCTCGCCGCGCAGGATGCAGGCGTGTGCAGGAATGCCCGGCAGCGTCGCGAGCAGCGCATCGGTCAGCGCCGGCGTCCCGACGGCGATCTCGAAGCGACCGCCGCCGCGCACGAGGAACGCCGCGCCGGGAGGGGCGGCCGCGAGCAGCGCCGGGACGCGGCTCGGCAGCACGATGCCCGCCAGGACTTCGCCGCCGGGAGCCGGTTCGAGGTGCAGCTCGGCGATCGGAGCCGCTGCCGTGAGTGCGTGCGTGCGGACCATCGCGTCGACGAACGAAGCGCGGCCCGTGATCCGGCCGGCAACTTCGAACCCCGTCCGCTCGCGGCACAGCAGCAGCAGCGCCGGGGGGACCGGCAGCGCGCGCAGGGCCATGAACTTCGCGAGCGCCTCGGCCTCGTCGAGCCCGCCGCAGCAGAACCACGCTTCGGCGCGCGGCCGCGGCCTGAGCCTCAGGTGCAGCCGCGTGGCCGCGAACAGCCGGCCCTGGCTGCCGATCAGCAGCTTGTGCACGTCGAAGCCCGCGACGCTCTTCACGACGCGGGCGCCGCTCTTCCACTGCGTGCCGTCGGCGAGCACCGCCTCGAGGCCGAGCAGCAGCGTGCGCGGCGAGGCGCCGCCGACCGTCGCGGCTCCGATCGCATCGCTCGCGAACAGGCCGCCGATCGTGCCGAGGCCCGGGCACGGCAGCTCGAGCGCGACGCGCTGCAGCGCTTCGTCGAGCGCCTGGCGTGGCAGGCCCGCATCGACGGAGCACGTCAGGTCCGGTGCATCGAGGCGGTGGATCGCATCGAGCCCCGTCATGTCGACCGTCACGGCCTCGGGCACCACGGGCAGCCGGTCCTGGCGGCTGCCGGTGCCGCAGAGGCGGATCTGGCCGAGGCCCGAGCGCAGTGCATCACCGAGCTCCGCGGCCGAGCGTGGTTGCAGTGCCGCGGTCACGCTTTCGCCCTGTCGCCGTCGAGCACGCGCGCGACCATCTGCGGCCACTTGGCGACCTCGGCGCAGGCGCCGCGCTGCGGCAGCACCTTGCCGGGGTTGCACAGCCCGCTCGGATTCCAGACGCTGCGCACGCGGGCCATCACGTCGAGGTCCTCCGCGCCGTACATCAACGGCACGTGGTCGAGCTTCTCGCTGCCGATGCCGTGCTCGCCGGAGATGCTGCCGCCGAGAGCCACGCAGAGCTGCAGGATCTCGTAGCCGGCCGCGACGACGCGCGCCGTGGCCTCCTTGTCGCGGCCGTCGAAACTGATGTTCGGATGCAGGTTGCCGTCGCCGGCGTGGAACACGTTCGTGACCACGACGCCGTGCTTCTTCGCGATCAGCGCGATGCCATCGAGCGCTTCTTCGAGGCGCGTGCGCGGCACGACGCCGTCGAGCACGTAGAGGTCGGTGTTCAGGCGGCCCATCGCGCCGAACGCGCCCTTGCGGCCCTTCCAGAGGCGCTTGCGCTCGGCGGCGTCGGTCGCCTCCTCGACGCTGAGCGCGCCATGGCGCTGGAAGAACGCGCGGACCTCGGCGGCCTCCTCGGCCAGTACGACGTCGGGGCCGTCGAGCTCGACGAGCAGCACGGCCGCCGCGTTCACGGGATACCCGGCGCGATACACGGAGGCCTCGACGGCGCGGATCGTGCCCTGGTCGAGGATCTCGATCGCGGCCGGCACGAGGCCGGCAGCGACGATGTCGCTGACCGTCCGGCACGCGGCGGTCATCGTCGCGAACGCGGCGAGCAGCGTCCGGATGCCCTGCTGGTTGCGGCAGAGCCGCACCGTGATCTCGGTCGCGATGCCGAACGTGCCCTCGCTGCCGCAGAACACGGCCGCGAGATCGAGCCCGTGCGGCAGGCGCGGGCCGGCCGCGTCGCCGAGCCGCGCCAGCGTGCCGTCGGGCAGCACGATCAGCGCCCCGAGCACGTGGTCCTGGGTCATCCCGTACTTGAAGCAGTGCGGGCCGCCGCTGTTCTCGGCCAGGTTGCCGCCGATCGTGCAGACCGACTGGCTGCTCGGGTCGGGCGCGTAGTGCAGGCCGAGGTGGCTCACGGCCGTCGTCAAGTCGAGGTTCACGACGCCGGGTTGCACGACGGCGTAGAGGTCGTCTGTCGAGACGTGCAACACCTTCTTCATGCGCGCGAGGTCGATCACGACCGTGTCGCCGGCCGCGGTCGGTCCGCCCGACAGGCAGGTGCCGGCGCCGCGCGGTACGAAGGGCACTTTCGCCGAGCACAGCGCCTGCACGACGGCCTGCACCTCGGCTGTCGATTCCGGCAACACGACGGCGCGAGGCAGCGAACGGTGCACGGTGAACCCGTCGCATTCCCACGCCAGCAGCGCGTCCCGCGACGAGAACACGCGCTGGCGGCCGAGCAGGTTCTCGAGCTTCTCTACGAGCTGGTGCATCGAACCGCGCAGCATAGCGACGCGGGCGGTGCATCGAGAGTTGGCGACGTCGCGGAAAGCCACGTGTCCGTCAAGGCTGTGGACCCGAAGTGCCGATGCAACCGCGGGAATCCCGTGACTACGCTGAAGGCAAAGAGAGTCGTCGTGGTGTGCTTCCTCGAAGCCGCCAAGACCACACTCGAGCACCTTGGTGCCCTCCGGCTCGCGCTGTCGCAGGACGGCACGCCCGGACCACCCGATCTCGCGCGCACCTACGGCGAGGTGCGCCGGCTCCGCGACTACCTGCATCGCTGCTCGAGCACGCACCAGGACCCGGTCGAGCTCGACATGGCGGAAGACGACAAGCGTCTGCTCGTGGCGTGCTGCCGGCGGTCCGTGGAGGTCATCGACCACAGCCTTTCCGGCGCGCGACCGATGACCGATAGCGAGCTGCAGTGGCTCGAGAAGAAGCGGCAGGTCGTCGCCGACTGGGCCGTCCAGCTCGCTTCCGACCCGTTGCTCGAGTTGCCGCTGAACCAGCTGACGGCCTCCCAGACCGGAGCGTCGCGTGCGCTGTATGCGCGGCTGCAGCTGAAGTTGCGCACGGAGAAGATGCAGCGGCTCGACGCCGCGGAGAACCAGGATCCGGCCAGCGTGCACTTCGGGGCCGAACCGAACCGGATGGCTCCGAGCGGATCATCCGTCGAGACGCGCCTGCTCGACTACAAGAAGACCGAGCGGGTGCCGGCTCCACCGCCGCGCCTCATCGACAGCAGCAAGCTGCAGGACGAGCGCTTGCGCGCCGTGGTCGACGCGGACCTGGCCAGCTACGAGCGCTGCGTCGAGGCCTGCGACTACCGGCTCGCGGAAGCCCTGCTGGCCTCCGTGCTCGAAGCCGCGGTGCTCGACCACGTGCTGCCGCAGCGCAACGAGCTCGGCCTCACGGGGCCTCCTGAGACCTGGAGTCCGCACGCACTGCTGCGGCGGATCATGGGCGGCCAGGGGTCGCAGGCGGACCGTGTGATGGCCGCTCGCCTGTTCTCGGCCCGCTCGCGGTTGCGCCCGGCAGTGCAGATGGTCACGCCGACGAACGCCACGGCGCAGAGCTTCCAGGCCATGCGCGATTTCGTGCAGCGCGCGATGCGCCACCTGGCTGCCGGCGAGCCGTCGTGAAGCACCCGCGCCGTGGTCCCGGCGGCGCGTGACGTTCAGCGCGGCAGGGCCTCGTGGTCCGTGCGCGGATCGTTCGTCTCGGGTGCCTGGCCGGCGAGTGCCAACGCGCGTTGCTCGACGGCAGCGAGCACACGCAGCAGGTTCTCGCCGAGCACCTTGCGCACCGTCGCCTCGTCGTGCCCGGCGGCCAGCAGCTCGTAGGTCAAGCGCGGCAGGAACGTCGCATCGTCCATGCCCTTCGGCACGCACGGCACGCCGTCGAAGTCGCTGCCGAGTCCGACGTGATCGGGTCCGGCGATCTCGATCGCGCGCTGGAAGTGCGCGACGAGTGCAGCGAGCTCGGGCCGTTCGACCGGCGGAAACCTCTGATCGAGGCTCGCGAGCGCTTCGGCGAGCTCGGGGCTGCCCGCGGCGAACTTCTCGCGCGCCGCCTTTTCCTGGATGCGCCTCGTCGCGGTCCGACCCGAGGCGCCCTTTGCGTACTCGGCGTCGAGGAAGCCGCAGTTGTAGTTGATCATCACGGTGCCGCCGTTCTTCGCCAGCGCGCGCAGCATGTCGTCGGTGATGTTGCGGGGGTGCGGGCACAGCGCGCGCAGCGAGCTGTGTGAGCAGATCACCGGCGCGCTCGTCGTTCGCAGCACGTCGGCGAACGTCGCATCGCTGACGTGGCTCACGTCGACGACCATGCCGAGCCGGTTCATCTCGCGCACGACCTTGACGCCGAGCCGGTTCAGGCCGCGCCAGCGCGGTTCCGCGGGCGCGCACGAGTCGGCGAACTCGTTGTGGTTCGTGTGGGTGAGCGTCATGTAGCGCACGCCGAGGCGATGGAAGAGGCGCAGCAGGCCGAGGTCGCCTTCGATCGCATGGCCGCCCTCGATTCCCATCAGCGCTGCGTGCAGGTTCCGCGACACGGCCGCACGGATCTCGTCGGCCGACGTGCACAGCGTGATGCGGCCAGGGTGCCGGTCGATCGTGCGCAGCAGGCCGTCGATCATCATCAGTGCGCGGCGCGAGCTGCCGTTCGCCGGGCCCGGTTCGGCGGGGCGCAGCCAGTCCTCGTTGATGTTCGCCGGCGCGTTCGCGAAGAGCCTGCTCTCGTCGCCGAAGAACCGCGAGTCGACGTAGATCGAGTAGAACACGGCGTCGAGTCCGCCCTGCGCCGCGCGAGCGAGGTCGACGTGCCCGTCGGCTGCGCGCACGCCCATGTCGAAGCCGTGATCGAGGACGCGCGTCGTCGTGTCGATGTGCGTGTCGACGAGCGTGGCTGCGTGATGCAGTTCCCAGGCCTTCGTCCACAGTGCCGCCTCGTAGCCGGCGGGAGGCGGCGGGCATGGTGGTACAGCGCCCTGTCGGCCCGCGATCTGCTGGCCGGCCAGCTGGCCCGCGAAGGCGAACAACACGCTGCCGGCGCACGCCAGCATCGTCCGGGTCGGCGCGCGCTTGAGCATCGGGGGATCGTCGCGTATGCAGGTCCCTTTGCAAGCTCGCCCGGAGCCCTCCTTGCGCCTGTTCGCCATCAGTGACCTCCATCTCAGCTTCGGCGTCGACAAGCCGATGGACATCTTCGGGCCGCATTGGATCGGGCACGCCGACCGCATGCGCGAAGCCTGGGATGGGATGGTCGGCCCCGACGACTGGATGCTCGTCGGCGGCGACACGTCGTGGGGCCTCGACCTCGCCGAGGCCAAGCCCGATCTCGACTGGCTCGGCGCGCGGCCGGGCCAGAAGGTCCTGATCAAGGGCAATCACTGCACGTGGTGGCAGTCGCGCAGCAAGGTCGAGAAGGTGCTGCATCCGTCGATCAGGCTGCTGCAGAACGACGCCGTGCGGCTGCCGAACGGCACGGTCGTGATCGGCACGCGCCTGTGGGATCCACCCGACGCGCCGTGGTCGGATCCGCAGGCGGTCAACGTGTTCGCGCGCGAGCTCGAACGGCTCAAGCTGTCGATCCAGGCCGGCAGGAAGCTCGGTGGTTGTGTGCCGGGCGGCGCGCGCACGATCGCGCTCGTACACTACCCGCCGCGTTACTCGGACGGCCGCGCGACCGCGGCCGTGCCGCTGCTCGAGGAAGCGCAGGTGAGGCTCTGCGTCTACGGCCACCTGCACGGCAAGGACCACAAGTACGGCTTCCAGGGCGAGGCGAACGGCATCACGTACTACCTCGCGTCGGTCGACGCGATCGACTTCAAGCCGATCCCCATCCCGCTGGAGTAGCACTCCCACCGGAGCACGAGCATGCGCAGCAGGTCCGCGATCTGGTCCCTCTTCGTCGCTCTCGCGGCCTGCCACGGTGGGCCGGCACCGTCGCTGCCCGATGGCACGGGCCGAGGTGTCGTGCAGGTCGATGCAGCGCCGCCCGCCGGCGCCGCGACCTGGGCGCGGCCCGAGTGGCAGCAGGGGGATCGCTTCACGGCGATCCAGGGCGCCCGGTCGCAGGGCACGTTCGTCGTCGTGGCCGTCGAGCCCGAGGCCTACGTGCTCGACGTCGGTTCGGGCCTCCACGTGCGGCGCGACCGCGATCTCGGCAATCTCGGCGAGTGGACCGCAGCGGACGACACGCCGCTCCATCTGCTCTCACCGGTCGACGCGCGCTACCACTGGCCGCTCTGGGTCGGCAAACGCTGGTCGTGCGAGTTCGTCGACCGCATGCGCGGCGGTGCTGTGCTGCCGATGCGCGCGAGCTACGTCGTCGAAGCGCTCGACACCGTGACGGTTGCCGCGGGCACCTTCGAGGCGCTGCGCATCGTGCGCACGCTGCATCGGCTCGATGCGCCCGAGCAGTTCCATGCCCGCACGCAGCTCACGTGGTATGCGCCGTCGGTCGGCTTCGAAGTGCGCCAGCTCGCGGGCGAGGTGGTCGAGCTCGCCGCACATTCGCGCGGCAAGTGAGCAGGTGAGGGATCACCCGAGCTATTTGTCGACGCGCGTCCACTCGGTGCGGTCGAGCAGCAGGCTGCCGACGTGGCCATCGGTCCACGGCGGGTCGGCGTGCTGGAAGCCGGTGCCGGCGCCGTCCCAGGCGTCGTCGAACCAGAACGCGTAGGCGTCGCAGACCAGGAAGTCGAACGTCCACGCGAGCACGTGGCAGGTCGGGATCACGGGCACGATCCACAGCGTGGCGTTGAACCAGGGGCTGTTCACGTAGGTCTTGTGGTCCCAGTCGTCGATCGAGCGGCGCAGCTGGTGCGGGCCCGCGAAGCACGAAGTCATGGAGGCGGCGAGAAGGAGCATGCCGAACAGTGCGGGCGAGCGTTTGCGCATGAGAAGGCCTCGGTCGCGGCACGTGGCCGCACCGGGATCATGCAATCTGCGGCCCATTGGGCAAGGCGGCGACGCCCCGAATCGGCGCGCTACGAATCGACGCGAGCGGACACGCGTCGCACCGAGTCGATCAGTGTGCCCTCGAGGCCCACCCTGGCGACGAACGAGCGCCCGAGCCGGTCGCGCACGAGGACGGACCAGTACTCCTCGCGTGAGGTGCCCGACACGCTGCGCGCCTCCTCGATCACGGGCCCCACGCGCAACGCCGCCGCGAGCACGTGTTGCGGCACGTCGGCGATCGGGACCGAGTGTGAGCGCTCGAGAACGCGGCCGTCCGCGTCGACGAGCACGGACAGCACACCCTCGCGGTAGCGCTTCTCGACGCGGAACCCCGCGCCGCGCGGTCCCCATTCGCGGCCCGAGAACAGCAGGTCGCCGTCCCGAGCGATCGCTTCGATCATCGTGCGAGCCGCCTTGGGCATTGCCGCGGGGGTGATCGCGACCGCGGCCCCGACGATGCGGTTGCCGACGACCGAGAGGCGCGCCTCGTTGCCGTCGGGGCTCTCGCCGAGCAGGGTCTGCAGGGTCTCGGGAACGGGCGCTGCCGCCGAGCACGCCGCGAGGGCGAACAGCCAGCCGAACGTGCAGCGGACGCGGTGCCAGCGCATGCCTGTACTTTCCGCGGCCGCCGGCGTTCCGCAAGTCTGCTGCCGGAACGTTCGGTTCGCGACGCTTGCGCAGACGAGGGGGAGATGGGGGGTGATGCCGCGAGATCGGGGTTCCGGTCTTGATCCGCGCTGCCCGCTGCCGAGACTCACGCTTTCTCATGATCGACCAAACCCTCGAAAAGTTCGTCGAGTCCCTCGCGGCCAAGACGCCGACCCCCGGTGGCGGCGCGGCGTCCGCCTTGGCTGGCTGCATGGGTTGCTCGCTCTTCCTGATGGTCCTGCGCTTCTCGCGCGGCAAGAAGGCCAACGTGGCGCGCGAGGCGGATCTGGCGCGCGTCGAAACCGTGCTGAGCGACCACCTGAAGCGGCTCATGCCGATGGCCGATCGCGACTGCCGTTCGTTCGACCTCGTGTCGGCCGCGTACGGCATGCCGAAGGACAACGAGCAGCAGCAGGCGCTGCGCGAGAAGGCCGTCCAGGAAGCTATGCTCGGCGCGATGGTGGTGCCCGAAGAGCTGCTGTGCATGGTGCGCGACGTGTTCAACGCGATGAGCGGCGTCGTGAACTGCATCGGCAAGGCGATCATCAGCGATCTCGCCTCGGGCGCGATGCTGCTGCTCGCGTCCGCCGAGGGCGCCTACCTGAACATCCGCATCAATGCCGCCTACCTGAAGAACCGCGATCTGGCGGACAGCGCGATGCGGCGGGCGACCGCGGTGCTCGAGGAGACCCGCTCGGCCCAGAAATCGATCGCGATGGCCGTCGACAAGATGCTCTCATGACCAAGAGAAGCCCGCCGCTCCTGCTCGCCGTGCTCGACGGCTTCGGGGAGGCTCCGCCTGGACCGGGCAACGCGATCAGCCGCGCCGAGCCGGGCTTCTGGAACGACCTGCGGCAGAAGTGGCCGTGGACGACGCTGCAGGCGAGCGGCGAGGACGTCGGGCTGCCGTGCGGGCTCATGGGCAACTCCGAGGTCGGCCACCTGAACATCGGCGCCGGCCGGATCGTCTACCAGGAGATCACGCGCATCGACCGCGAGATCCGCGAGGGGCGCTTCCAGCAGAACGACGCGCTGCGGTCCGCGGTCGAGCACGGCAACCGCGGCGGGGGCGCGCTGCATCTGTTCGGCCTCGTCTCGGACGGCGGCGTACACAGCAGCGACCAGCATCTGCACGCGCTGCTGCGGCTCTGCAAGCAGCAGGGGCTCACCGGCGACCGCGTCGTGCTGCACGCGTTCCTCGACGGCCGCGACACGCCGCCGCGTTCGGCGCAGCTGTTCGTCGAACGCGTCGAGGCGTGGATGCGCGAGCTCGGCACGGGCCGCATCGGCACGGTCATCGGGCGCTACTGGGCGATGGACCGCGACAAGCGCTGGGATCGCGTGCAGAAGGCGTACGACGCGCTGACGCTCGGCCGCGGGCATGTGGCCGCGACGGCGCAGGCCGCGATCGCCGCGGCCTATGCGCGCAACGAGGGCGACGAGTTCGTGCTGCCGACCGTGGTCGGCTCGCCGGACCGCAGCCGCGTGCAGACCGGCGACGCGGTGATCTTCTTCAACTTCCGCACGGACCGCGCGCGGCAGCTGACCGAAGCGTTCGTCTCGCGCGACTTCACGGGCTTCCCGCGCGCCTCGGTGCCGGTCCTGCACTTCGCGACGATGACGCGCTACCGCGAGGACTTCCCGTGCCCGGTCGCCTACGCGCCGCAGAACCTCGACGGCATCTTCCCGCAGATCGTCAGCGAGGCCGGCCTGAGCCAGCTGCGCATCGCCGAGACCGAGAAGTACGCGCACGTGACGTTCTTCTTCTCGGGCGGCGACGAGAACGAGTACCGCGGCGAACGGCGCCTGCTCGTGCCGAGCCCGAAGGTCGCGACCTACGACCTGCAGCCCGAGATGTCCGCGGGACCGGTCACCGATGCGCTGCTGCACGAGCTCGGCAACAACCGCCCCGATGTCGCGATCCTGAACCTCGCGAACGCCGACATGGTCGGCCACACCGGGATCATGCCCGCCGCCGTGAAGGCCGTGCAGACGATCGACCAGTGCCTGTCGCGCATCGTGCCGGCCTACCTGAAGCTCGGCGGCACCGTCGCGATCACGGCCGATCACGGCAACGTCGAGATGATGATCGATCCCGAGACCGGTCAGCCGCACACCGCGCACACGACGAATCCCGTGCCGTTCGTGGTCTGCGGCGACGCGGTGCGCGGCAAGCGCCTGCGCAGCGGCGGACGCCTCTGCGACATCGCGGCCACGCTGCTGCCGATCCTCGGACTGCAGCGGGCCAGTAGCATGGAGGGAGTCGACCTGCTCGCATGAAACCGTCGCTCGCCGCCGTGCCGTTCTGCTGCCTCGTCGCGTCGCTGCCTGGCCAGGCCGACGCGGGCAGTGCCGCGATCAAGGAACGGATCGCGGCTGCGCTGGCCGCGGTCGACACGTCGCGCATCGAGGCGACCGTGCGTACGCTGGTCGGCTTCGGCACGCGGCACGTGCTGTCGCGCACCGACAGCGAGACCGAAGGAACCGGTGCGGCGCGCAGGTGGCTGCAGGGCCAGTTCGAGGCCGTCGCGGCGCAGAGTGGCGGGCGGCTCGCCGTGTCGCTGCAGTCCGAGACCGTGCCGTGTGCGCGAAATGGCATGCCGAAGGAGGTGCCGATCGTGAACGTCATCGCGCGGCTGCAAGGCGCGAGCGATGCCGCGCGCGTCTACGTGATCGGCGGCCACTACGACTCGATCAACAGCAGGGGCAGCGACGGCGCCGCCGCAGCACCGGGCGCCGTCGACGACGCATCGGGAACAGCCGTGGCACTCGAAGCCTGCCGCGTCATGAGCCAGATGCCGCTCGCCGCGACCGTGATCTTCGTCGCGTTCGACGGCGAGGAGCAGGGCCTGCTCGGCTCCGCGGCCTACGCGAAATCGCTGGCCAGCGCCGACGTCAAGGTCGACGGCATGATCGGCTGCGACATCGTCGGCAACACGCTCGGCATGGACGGCGCGCGCTACGACCGGCACGTGCGCTGCTTCAGCTACGCGCCGAGCGGCAACGACAGCTTCGGCCGCAGCATGGCGCGGGCCGTCACCTACGCGGCGGCCACGCATCTGCCGGACTTCGGCGTCAAGCTGATCCTGCGCGGCGACCGCTATGGCCGCGGCGGCGACCACCGTTCCTTCTTCGACCAGGGCTTCCCGGCCGTGCGGTTGACGGAGCCGCGCGAGGACTTCTCGCGGCAGCACCAGAACGTCACGGAACGCGATGGCAAGCCGTACGGCGACCTGCCCGAGTTCGCGGACTTCGCCTACATCGCGAACGTCACGCGCGTCGCCGTAGCGACGCTCGCCGAGCTCGCGTCGGCGCCGCCACCGCCGCTCGTCGCCAGGGCCCAGCTGCGGCGCGACCGCTACGACACGGAGATCGACTACACGCTGCCGCCCGGCGTCGACCGCTGCGAGTTCGTGTGGCGCGAGACGACGGCGGCCGACTGGACGCACGCGATCGACATGGAGACCGCGAAGCCCGCACCGGGGCGCGGCGGCAGGTTGCGGGCCACGCTGCCCGGCGTCTGCCTCGACGACGCGGTCGTCGGCGTGCGCTCGGTCGGGAAGGACGGCAGTCGCAGCCGCGTCGCGACGCCTCCCGAGCCGGATCGACTCCAGCAGCGCGACGCAACGGCGCCCGGACGCACGGGCGGCGGCGAGGAGCGCGGCCGATGAACGAGAAGCGGTCGCGACGCGCGAAGCTCGGCCTCCTGCAAGCGGCGGCGTGGGCGGCCCTGCTCTGCGGCTGCAGCGGCGAAGGCAGCGACATCGGACCCACGCTGCCCGAGCTGCCGAAGGCGAGCTGCAAGGCGGTCGTGCTCGACGACCTCGGTCGCGGCATCGTCGGCGCATCCGTCGTGGCCGGCAGCGGTGCCACACCCGTCTTCTCGGGCCGCAACGGCCGCACCGAGCTGTTCGCCGACCCGCGCGGGCGCGTGGTCGTCGAAGTGAACGGTGCCTACGCGGCCGCGGCAGCGGGCGACCGGCTCGGCGCGCTGCGTGTCGCGACGACGGTCGTCGGCCCCGATCTGCCGAGCCCGATCTGGCTGCCCGAGCTGCCGGACGCCACGGCGGCGACGTTGTCGCTCGGCACGCAGGTCTCGACGACGGTCGTCACCGCGACGAGCGGTGCGCTGTTGACCGTACCGGTAGGATCGAGTGTCGGGCTGCCAAGCACGGCCGCGAACGTGACCGTGCGCGCCGGCGTGTTGCAGGCTGCGCACCTGCCCGGAGACCTGCCCGCGCCGGTGACCGGTGCGATCCTGTTCGGTCGCGGCCTGTTCCTCGATCCGCCGGCCGTGACCTTCGCGCCGGCGGCCGACCTCGACGTGCCCGACGACCTGTTGCTCGGCGGTGCCTTCGCCTCGCTGTACCGGCTCGACGACACGACCGGGGAATGGACCGAGGTCGCGACTGGGTTCACGAGCGCCGGCAATCGCATCCAGGCACCGGGCGTCGTCGCGACCGGCGGGCTCTACGTGTTCGGGACGGTCGTCGCGGCCACGACGGTCAGCGGGCGCGTCGACGACGCGGCCACGCCGCCGGTGCCGGTCCTGCCGGTCCGCGACGTGATGGTCAACGTCGACCACCGGAGGACCCTGACGGACACCGCCGGCAACTTCGTGGCGACTGGCGTCCCGGCGACGTTCGGCGACGGCTCGCCGCGGCTGGCCGTCATCGAGCTGTTCGCGGGCGGCTTCTGGTTGCCGGCGCGCCTCGAGGCGACGGTGCTGGTCACGGGTGCGACGACCAATGCCAGCACGCTCGTGCTCGACACGATGTTCGCCGGCAACGTCCGCGTGCAGCACATCGTGCGCGGCCGGGCCGATACGCTGCGCGAATCGCGCATCAGCACGGTCCTCGGCGACGTCGCGCTCGCGACCACGAGCGATGCCAACGGACAGCTGTACTTCGAGGACCTGCCGTCCGAGTGGTTCGGCTTCCAGGACGGGCTCGCGAAGGACGCCGACGAGGTCTTCTACGGGCAGGCGCTCGCCTTCCTCGAGGACGGCCGTCGCTGGTTCGACATCTACGAGTTCACGTTCGAACGGCCGTGGTACGTCGGGGCGCGCAGCTCGCGAGCCATCGTGACCGACGCGCTCGGTGGTGGGCCGCTGATGGACGCCGTGATCGTCCAGGGCTCGGTCCCGGGCCAGGGCTTCATCGGCAAGACGCTGGAATCCGGCACGTTCGTCGTGACGCGCGACTTCGCGGGCCGTGCGACGGCATCGCGGCGGTCGCAGCGCGGGGGGCGCACGATCGTGCACGCGTTCTCGATCGAACGGCCCGACGGAGAGCACATCGAGCTGCCGCTGCAGCGGGTGCTGCGCGCACCGCTCGGGGCCTTCGACCGCCACGGGCTCGTCGCGGGCGACGTGACGGGCGCCGACCCCTCGCGCGAGCACCGGCTGCGGGTGACGCGGCGCATCTCGCGGCAGGAGTGGTGGGCCGACGTCGCCGAAGGCGTGCCGATCCCGTCCTCGCTGCCGATCGACGTCGACCCGGCGACGACGCACGCCGCGTACCAGGCCGGCGTCGCGGTGGCGGGCGGCAACCTCGCCGCGGCCGAGCTTGCGACGACGCCGGTCCCGACGCTGCTGAAGGCCGGCATCGTCGCGGACTTCGTACCGGTCGAAGGCGGCTTCGTTCCGCTCGACATCCCGCTCGACCTCGTCGCGGACACTCCGTTCGTCGTCAGCGGCGCCTTCACGGGAGCCTCCGCGGACATCGACCGCACGAGCCTCACCTACGCGCTGGCGCTGCTGCAGCCTTCGCGCCGCGTCGTCGACGTCGCGCGAGGCCTCGGCTACGCCGACGTCCCGGGTCCGCCGGATCCGTCGCTGACCTTCGTGCTGCCGGAGCTGATCGGCTCGCTGGAGGAAAACCAGTGGTTGGTGCTCTTGCAGGGCAGCAAGGTCGTGGGCGGTGCGACGCTGAGCCACAGCTCCCAGATCTCGTTGCCGCGTGCGCCCGGCAGCACGTTCCAGCTGCCGACGGGCTTCCCGACGATCAGCTCGCCGGCCGAGGGAGCGGCCGTGCCGGCTACGGGGTTCACGCTGCAGTTCGGGCTGCCTCCAGGCTCGATCTACGCGACGATCGAGCTGCGCAGCGACACCGGCGCGGAGCTGCGGCTGTGGCAGGCGACCGTGCCCGGCACCGCGACGCAGTTCTCGTTCGTGCAGCTGCCGCCCGAGGCCGTGACTCCGCTGGTGGCAGGCCGCACCTGGTCGCTGTCCGTGACCGCGGCATTCGACGGCCCCGAGGTCCTGCCGGACATCTCCGATCCGTATCGCGACCAGTCGGGCTTCGCGCAGTCGATCGGCACCAGCGAGCGCGGCGTGCGCGTCGTCGCGAGCCGCACCATCACGATCACGACGAACTGATGCGACGCCGATCCGCAGCGGGGTTGCTGGCGGTGCTGTTGCTGCCGCACGGCTGCGCGTCGCGCCAACCCGAGCCGCTCGAGGACCAGCTCGAGACCGTCTCGCGAGCGCTGCGCGAAGGCAGGCTCGAGCGCGCGATGGACGTCGTCGCGCGCGCGCGCGCGCGCAACCCGCAGCACATCGACGCGGCGCAGTGGAGCTCGATCGTCGCCGACCTGCTCTGGCACGACGACGACGCGTTGCGTGAACAGGCTTCGGCGATCCGCGCCGCGCGCGTCCAGGAGGTCGACGCCTCGACAGAGGCCGAGCTCCGCGGCCGCCTCGGCGACCTCCTGTTCCAGGCCGGCCGCTGGGGCGAGTGCTCGGTGCCGCTGATGGCCGGGGCCCACGGCGAAGCGGCCGATCGCCGCAAGGCGTTCGCGCTCGTGACCTCGCTGCTGCCATTCGTGCGCAAGCCGGCGGGCCCGCTGCTGTCCGAGCAACCGCTGCTCGCCGGCGACGCGCCGGAGTTCGTCTGCGGCCCGGCCGACCGGCAGCGGCCGTTCGCGATCGACACGGGAACGTCGATGACGACCGTGTCGCGCTCCTTCGCGGACGAACTCGGCGTGCGCAACCGGCAGCCGGCCGGCATGGCCGTCGACGGCGCGGGGCGTCCGCTCGCGGTCGAGGTCGGCGTGCTGATGCAGTTCTCGGTCGGCGACATCGAGATCGGCGCGACGCCGGTGCTCGTCGTCGAGGACGACGCGCTGCGCCTGCGCGACATCTACGGCGGGCCCGAGCGCGTGCCGCGCGGCGTGCTGGGTCTCGACCTGCTCGCCGCGTGCCGGCTGACCCTGGATCCGGAGCGCAAGAGCGTCGTGATCGAGTTCGCGCGCGGTCTGCCCGAGGATCAGTCCGTGCAGTGTGTGCGCGCCGATGGCCGGTGTCTCGCGCCGGTGTTCGTCGAGGGTGTGCGGCTCTGGTTCGTGCTCGACACGGGTGCCAGCCACTCGAGTCTCACTGCCGCCGGGGTCGACCAGCTGCCCGGTGCCGAGGCGCGCACGGTGCCGTCGTTCCGGCGCGTGCGCACGGTCGGTGGGGGGCTGGTCGCCGTGCGCGAAGTGCGCGACCTCGTGCTCAGGTGTTCGGAGGCGCGGTTCCTCGGCGTCACGTTGCCCGTCGTGCCGCGCGCGCAAGGCACTCTGTTCCCGGTGCACGGCGTGCTCGGCGTCGACCTGTTGAGCCGCTGCAGCGTCACGCTCGATCGCGGCCGCGCGCGGCTGCTCGCAGTGCCGTAGGGGTATCGGTGCTCGAGCGAATCGTCAGTCCCGGTTCGCCATCGCGCGCAGCCCCGACGCGGCCTCGATGCCGCGCAGTAACACGCTCTCGCGCCCGGCGTCTAATCGGCAGCCGCCGAAGCGCACTTCCTGGTAGGCGAACATCGCGGCGCTGACCTCGGGCAGCAGTCGCTTCTGCCTGCCTAGCTCGCGCGCGAAGCTCTCGAGCGTCTGGCCGTGTCTGCGCAGGTGCCCCGCGTCGGCGAGCGCGCGCAGCAACCGCACGAGCAGCCGCCGCGCGGACTTCGCCCCCGTCGGCGTGATGCCGTGCGCGGGCCGCGGGGAACCGGCGGGCCACAGCGCGGTCAGCAGTGCCAGCAACAGCGCGACCGCGAGCAGCCACGGCCTCGTCAGCAGATCGAAGGTCTCTGCGAGCAGGTCGCCGGACTCGGCCGCTTCCGCGTCGGGCGCTTCGCTGGCGGGCGCAGGTTCCGCGGCGATCGGCGCACGGCGTCCGCGTTCGGCCGGCGGCGTCGGATCGAACACCACCCACCGGCGCTGGAACCGCACCTCGACCCAGGCGTGCGCGTGTTGCGAACCGTAGCTGCGCGCGCCGTCGACCTCGGCGTCGGCCTCGCCGCCGTAGACGCCGACGGCGATGCGGCACGGGATGCCGCGCAGGCGCAGCATCAGCGCCGCGGCCGACGCGAAGTGCATGCAGTAGCCGCGCCGATCCTCGGCGGCGAACAGGAAGTTCTGCAGCGCGAGCGGGTGCGGACCGATTGGCTCGCTGCGGTCGTAGCGGCAGTGCCGCCGCAGCCCGGCCGCGATGCGCTCCATCGCGGTGCGCGGCGGATCGCCGACCTGCCAGGCCTCGAGCAGCTCGTGGAACGGTGCGCGGTCGAAGCCGTCGGGCACCGAGAGCAGCCCCTGGCTCGCGGCGTTCGGATCGAGAGGCCCGGCCGGCAGGCCGTCGAGCCGCTGCCAGACGACCTCGTAGACTTCCTGTGGCAGACCCTCTTCCTGGCGCAGCCAGCCGCGCGCGGCGTCGCCGTACAGACCCTCGAGGCCGCGGACCTCGCAGGTGTCGGGTGGGACGAAGACGAAGTTGCGCGAGCCCGCGAGGCGTTCGAACCGGAGCGTCTCGACGGGCACACGCGGCTCGGGCGGCCGCAGCACGAACGGAACGGTCGAGGGCACCTTCGTGCGCGTCAGCGGGCCGGTCTGCCAGCGGTCGAGACCCGGCACCGCGAAGAACCCGGAGCGCAGGTAGAGATCGGCCGCGACCGGCGAGCCGTCCGGCGAGCGCGCGCGCAGCAGCCGTTCGCCGCGCAGCTCGGCCAGGACGCCTTGACTGCCGCCGAGCACGAAGCTCTCGCCGAGTCCGACGGTGCGCGATGTGGAACGGCTGTCGGTCGGCGAGCTGACGGCGGAGCCGCGGGGACCGGTCGGCGACGGCAGCAGTCCGAGCGCGCGTTCGATCGCGAAGGCCGAGAGCAGGCACGCGAGTGCGATGCCGCCCGAGGAGACGAGCACGTCGCCGAGGCGCGGGCGCTCCGAAGGTGTCGGGGCCGGGCGCCTGCTGGCCGCGCGTGCCGTCAGGTGGGCCGCGTTGTACAGCGACAGGCACGAAGCACCGGCGTAGGCCGCGATCAGCGGCAGGTGGATGCCGTCGAGGATGATGCCGACGAGCAGCACGCAGAAGCTCAGGAACAGGCCGAGTGAGAGGTCGCTCTCCTCGCGCCTGGTGGTCACGAAAGCGAGCGGGGGGAGGATCGTGCAGGCCAGCGCCGCGGGGCGCGTCATCGGCCCTTCGACCTCGAGGGCCAGGTAACACGCACCTGCCTGCAGCAGGATGCCGAGCAGGGCCAGGTCCCACGGCCGGGCCGCCTTCTTGCGCAGCAGGCCGAGTGTGGCACCGGGCAGCGTGAACGCGAGCAACCAGCCGAGCGGCAGGTCGCTCGCGGGCAGGTTGGCGAGGGCCAACGTCGTGCAGCACAGCAGCAGCAGGGCCGCCGTGCGCCGCGCGAGCGACATCGGCACGGGGC
Organism: Planctomycetota bacterium; assembly: GCA_036376355.1. Taxonomy (GTDB): domain Bacteria; phylum Planctomycetota; class UBA1135; order UBA1135; family UBA2386; genus DASVAL01. Next base: position 34,008 of record DASVAL010000011.1, on the reverse strand, counting down.
GCTTCACTCGAACTCGCCTCCGACGACGGTTGCGTGGGCCGACATCGCGGCGAGCTCGGGCGAGCTCAGGAAGGCGCCGGCCGGGATCCAGAAGCAGTGCTCGAGCCGGCGGAACTCGTCGAACAGCTCGCCGGGCAGCGTGTGGTGCGGCGCGGGGCTCGCTTCGGCGAGCAGCGTCATCAGGTCGGTTTCCTGGGCCGGACCCTTCACGAGGAAGCGCGTGTGCGCCTGGTCGAGCACCAGGACCTGCACCTGCGCGGCGCGCGCGCGCAGGTAGGCGACGAGCGAGGCGCAGGCGCCGAGGCTCCACTCGAAACGGCGGGCGCTCGTGTTGCTGCGTCCGGGCGGCCGGCGCAGGTCGAGCACGATGCCGACCGTGCGCGGGATGCGGCCCTGCGTGACGCGGCGCACGAGCATGCCGACCGAAGCACTGCGCAGCGCGTGCACGCTGCGTGCGTCCTCGTCGGGCAGGTGCTCACGCAGCGAGTGAAAGTCGGGACCAGGCAGGCTCGTGCGGTCGCGCGGCGCCTGCTCGAGCTCGGCGATGCCCTGCACGACCTCGGCCTGCAGAGGGACGCGGGCCGGTTCGGTGATCAGGTCTGCCGTGACGCTGAGCACGGCGCGCGTGCGGAACAGGCCGAGCGGCCACGCGGACACCAGCACGAACACACGCTCGAGCACGTGCGAGCGCTGCAGACTGCGCGCGCGGTAGCCGACTGTCGTTGGTACGCCTGGAGCCATCGTCGGCAGCAGCACGGGCGGCTCCGAGCGCATCGTGCGCGGTTCCGTGAAGAGGCAATCGCGCAGGCGCCCGCGGCCGCGGTGCACGAGCGCCAGGCGCTCCGAGAACGGTGCGCCGGCCGACGTGCGGCGGGGGCCGAGTCGGACCTCCGCGTGGTGAAGGCGGCGCTGCTTGCCGACGAAGTCGACGAGCAGCGGGGCCGCGAGCATCGCGGCGGCGAGCCGCGCGTTCGCGTCGTCGCCGAGCCAGGAAGCGCCCGCGGCGAGCGTCGCGAGCCACGCGACGACGCGCCCGCGAAGCGTCAGCTCGACCGTGCTGCTGCTGGTGGCCATCGAAGGGACGCGGTCAATCGGGCAGCGGAGTGCCGGCCAGGATCTCGTGCAGAACGGCCTCGGCCGCGATGCCGGAACGCGGCGTGATGCGGTGCGCCCAGACCGGCGCGAGCAGCGCACGCACGTCGTCGGGCACGACGAAGTTACGGCCCTGCACGCAAGCCCGCGCGCGGCACGCGCGATGCAGCGCCTGGGCACCGCGGGTGCTGACGCCGAGCATCGCGTCGCTGTTGTTGCGGGTCCGATTCGCGAGCTCGACCATGAAGGCCGAGATCTCGCGGTCGCATCGCACCGAGTCGACGGCAGCTCGCGCGCGCAGCAGCTCGTCGCGCGTGGCCACGGGACGCAGGTCGTCGACGAGCCGGTGACCGTCCTCGCGCGCGACGACGTCGACCTCGTGCTCGGCATCGAGGTAGCCGAGGTGGATGCTCATCAGGAAGCGGTCGAGCTGGTTCTCGGGCAGCGGGTAGGTGCCGGCGGACGTCAGGGGGTTCTGCGTCGCGATCACGAAGAACGGGTCGGGCAGCTTGTGGCTCTCGCGGTCGATCGTCACGCGGCGTTCGGCCATGCATTCGAGCAGCGCGGACTGCGTGCGCGGCGGCGTCCGGTTCAGCTCGTCGGCGAGCAGCACCGACGTGAACACGGGGCCGGGCCGGAACGTCAGCTCGCCGGTCTTCGGGTGGTAGATCTGCGCGCCGACGATGTCGCTCGGCAGCAGGTCGGCCGTGCACTGCACGCGCTGGAACGGCAGGTCGAGCGCCTTCGCGAGGCACCTCGCGAGCAGCGTCTTGCCGACGCCGGGGTGGTCTTCGATCAGCAGGTGACCGCCCGCGAGCAGCGTGACGACCGCGAGCTCGACGGCGTCCTCCTTGCCGCGCAGGCTCTGGCCGACGGCTGTGACGAGCTCTTGCGCGAACGGGGACATCATGATGGTGATAGCGCGCGCATGCTACACGAGCGGTGCCGGCCGTGCCGGAGTCGGGCCGTGGTCCGTTGCCCGAGGCTTCTCGCTTCCCCGGGGCCACACGACGGCTACCCTCGATGGGGTGAGCAAGACGATCGTCGCGACGTTCCAGGCCAAGGGCCACCTGATCGACTCGGGGCTGATGTCCGATGCGCTCGAAGCGGTGCAGGCGGCGGGCGCGACCTACCGGGTCGTGCGCCTCGACATCGGCAAACACCGCCAGGACGAGAGCCAGCTCGAGCTCGAGGTGACCGCGCCCAGTCCGAAGGTGTTCGAGCGCCTGCGGGCCGACCTGATGTCGCTCGGTCTCAGCGAGACCGAGACGCAGGACGCGAGGTTCGCGGTCGTCGACCGCGATGGCGTGGCACCGGACGCGTTCTACTCCTCGACGAACCTCGCGACCGAGGTCCGCATCGACGGCGACTGGGTGCCGGTGCAGAACCAGCGCATGGACGCGACGCTCGTGCACGAGGACGGCAACGTGCGGTGCGTGAAGCTGCGCGACCTGAAGAAGGGGCAGCGCCTCGTGGTCGGCCACGACGGCATCCGCGTCACGCCGCACACGACGCGCAAGCTGCAGGACAACAAGTTCGGCTTCATGCAGGGTGCCGCGAGCTCCGAACGGCGCCTCGCCGCGCAGGTCGCCGACGTCGTGCGCGAGTGGAAACGCGTGCGGACCGAGGGCAAGCGCGTGATCCTCGTCGCGGGACCCGTCGTCGTGCACGTCGGCGCAGCGCCGACGCTCGCGGCGATCCTGCGCGCGGGCCTCGTCGACGGCCTGCTGAGCGGCAATGCGCTCGCGGTCCACGACGTCGAAGCGGCGCTCTACGGCACGAGCCTCGGCATAGCGCTCGCGACGGGCCGCTCCTCCGTGCACGGCCACATGAACCACATGCGCGCGATCAACACGATGCGCCGCGCCGGCAGCATTCCGGCGGCCGTCAGCTCGGGCGTCCTGAAGAGCGGGATCATGCACGCGTGCGTCCAGGCGAAGGTGCCCTACTGCCTCGCCGGCTCGATCCGCGACGACGGGCCGCTGCCCGACACCGAGATGGACCTGCTGAAGGCCCAGGACGGCTACGCGAAGATCGTCGAGAACGCGGGACTCGTCGTGATCCTGAGCTCGATGCTGCACGGCATCGGGACCGGGAACATGATCCCGGCCGACGTGCTGACCGTCTGCGTCGACATCCACCCGGCCGTCGTCAGCAAGCTCAGCGACCGCGGCTCGGCGCAGAGCCAGGGCATCGTGACCGACGTCGGCGCGTTCCTCGCCGTGCTGGCCGAGCAGTTCGGCGTGCAGGTTCCGGGCTGAACGCAGATCGCCGGCGGTGGCAGGCTGCCGGCTCAGGCCCGGGGACCTCGCGAGCCGATAGCCCGATGCGATGGGACTCTCCGCGACCGTGTTGTTGCTGGCCGCCTGCCTGCCCCAAGAGCCAGTCCCGGCGAAGCAGCCGGGCCGGCCGCTGCCGCCGCGGCACGCCGAAGTCTGCCTCGCGGGATCCGAGGATCCGGTCCCGCTCGCCGAGTTCGGTCTCGGCAACGGCGGCTTCGAGCAGGGCAGGACCGGAGCGCTGCGCTGGAACGAGAGCGGCGACTGCGTCACGGCCGGCGGCGTCCTCGTCGAGTGCCTCTCGGCCGGCGTCAAGCTGACGTTCCCTTCGGGCCGCGAGCTGCTGATGGCTCCCGATGGCCGGCTGCACCTGCGTTCGGGTGAGAGCGCGGGCCCGTTCGCGATGGGACTCGAGCTGCGGTTGGGCGATGGAACGCGCGTGCGCATCGAGCTCGCGCAGAGCTCGCAGGAGCGGTTGCGCGACGTGCTCGTCGTCGACGGCGATCGGGTCCTGCAGCCGTGGTATCGCGGTGCGAAGGCGACTCGCACCGAGCGACCGGGTCCGTGGGCTGGCCTGCGGTTCTTCTGCTGCGGCGACGGCGGGGACGTCTACCGCGCAGTGGCGCTCGGCCCGTTGCTCGTGCTCGACCGCGTGCTCGTGCCCGCGACGCGCGCCGACAAGGCGCCGCGCGAACGACTCGTCGTGCTGACGGCGCCGATCCTCGATTCCCTCGAGGTGATGGGGCGGCAGCATCGCGAGCCCGACGCCGCCGTGCGCAAGGCGATCGGGGCGGTCTCGGCCGTCGCCGACCATGGCAGCGACATCTTTCCGGCCGGTGCCGCACTGTCGCGCGCCGAGAAGGACGAGTTGCGGTGGCTGCTGCGTGGTGGCTTCGAGCTGCAACTCGACGTCGACGGTCCGCGCGCGCCGAGGCTCGCGCTCTACTACGGACAGAGTGTGCTGCCGATGGTCGAGTGGACGCTGTACGGCGATCCGGCCGCGTTCCTCACGAACCCGCACGACCAGGTCGGCAAGCGGTGGCACGGCAACGGCACGCGGCTGCCGCGCTTCCAGATGGATCTGCAGGCGCGCGAGGAGCTGTTCGAGAAGGGCTACGCGATGCGCGTGATCGAACGCCTGCCCAAGTAGTCGGGCAACGAGTGCAGGCAGGCGCGCTGCGGCGATTCGCACGCTGCGCTTGGGTGTGCGCCGCCGGGGCCGGGTATCGTCGGCGCCGAGCCCATGGACGAACTGCTGAGCAACTCCCTGATCTTCTTCGGCCCCGCGTTGCTGCCGGCCGTCGCAATGCTGTGGGCGCCGTCGCTCGGCCGCCGCGGCCGTCTGTTCTGGGCCGCCGTGCTCGGCTTCATCGCGGTCGGGTTCGTCGTCGACGTGCTCGTGCTCGACCACTCCGGGGAATACACGCTCGAGGTCCCGAACGCCTTCGGTCGCGCCGGCGCGCCGAATGGTCACGTCTGGGTCGTCGACAAGGTCACGGCACCCGCGTGGCAGTGGCACATCACGACGGCGGTGTTCCTGGGCCTCGCCGCGCTGTTCCTGTTCGTGCGCCGCGGCAAGGCACCGGCCGCGCCGTCGCCGGTCGCGACGGCCGTCGGAGTGTCGGCCTTCTACCTCGCGTTCCGCCTCGCGCTCGAGAAGACCGCGGCGCCGAAGGAGATCGCATGGGCCGTCGGCGTCATGCCCGCGTCGTTGCTGATCCTGCCGGTCTTCGCGTGGTACTGCGGGCGACTCGGCTACAACTCGAAGCGCTTCCTGAAGAGCCTGCTCTACATGGTGCTGCTGCAGCGCGTGCTGCTCGTCGGCGTCGGCTACTTCGCGACGACGAGGACTCTCGGCACGCACCTCGACGTGCACGTCGTGACCGACACCGAGCTGCCGTTCTTCGGCGAACGCAAGTTCGCGACCCCGCTCGAAGCATGGACCTGGGCGGTGCTCGTTCCGCAGCTCACCTTCGCGCTCTTCTTCATGACCGCGACGGGCATCGTGCTCGGCGTGCTGCCGTGGTGGCTCGCGCGCCGCAGCGCACGCAAGGTCGCCGCGGCCAGGCCGGCCTAGGCCAGCCCAGGGAACCGGTCGGGCTCCGGCTCCGCCGCGCCGCCGTCGACCCCGCGCGCGACGCGGAGCAGCCGCATCATCGACCGTTTCTTGTCGTGGTGCGCCTGCATGCGCTCGAGTACCGAGCTCAGGAAGCGCACCGCCTCGGCGGCGAACGGGCCCTTGTTCAGCATCACGCATTCGGCGCGCACGCCCATCGCCGCGTCCGTGACCTCGGCGCGCGATGGCTGGCCGGTGCGGGCCATCGTCTCGAGCACCTGCGTCGCCCAGATCACCGGCACGTGCGCGGCCTCGCAGAGCCAGAGGATCTCCTCCTGCACTTCGGCCAGCCGCGCGAAGCCGACCTCGACCCCGAGGTCACCGCGCGCGACCATGACACCGAGCGGCGGCGAGCACAGTCCCGCCAGCAGCAGCGCCGGCAGCCGTTCGAACGCGCGCAGGGTCTCGATCTTCAGCACGACGCCGAGATGCTCCGCGCGGCGCGCCACGAGCTCGGCGTGCAGGTCGGCCACGTCCTCGGTTCGGCCGGCGAACGACAAGCCGAGCAGGTCGGCGTGCGCGCAGGCCCAGTCGAGGCAGGCGCGGTCGCGCGGCGTCAGCGCCGGCAGGTCGAGGTCGGTCTGCGGCAGGTTGATGCCCTTCTCGGCGCGCAGCCGGAAGCCGTCGGCCGGCGCTTCGGTGACGAGGATGCGCAGCTCGCGGTCGGACATGCCGACGACCCTGCCGCCGAGGTGGCCGTCGTCGAACCAGATCGGATCCTGCAGCCGGACCCGTTCGAACACCTCGGGCAGCAGGCAGGGAATGCAGCCGAGGCGCTCCCCGGTGGCCGGCCGCCCCGGCGTGAGGTCGCGCGTGAGCAGGAACTCGTCGCCTGCATGCAGCCGCAGGCAGCCCGGCAGCGGCGGCAGCTCACCGACCAATCCACGCGCCACGGTCTTCCCGCCGCGTCGCAGCCGCAGCTCGAGGCCGGGGCCCAGGTAGGCGGTGCGGTCGCCTTCGGCGAGGCGGCCACCGCCGGCGGCGGCGCCGACGCGCCAGCTGCGGCGCCTGCCGCGCAGGTCGGGGCCGCACAGGACATCACCCTCGCGGGCCTCGGCCAGCAGCGCGGCAGGAACCGGCAGCGACACGGCATCGGCCGGCGCCGGTCCGCAGGCGTGGGCGCAGAGCCAGATCCTGGCGGGGGCCGTGACCGCGCCGACCTCGTCGCGCCGCGGCCGCACGCGCACTACCACTGGTCCCGGCGCCATCGGCCCGGTGCGCAGCTTGGGTCCGGCGAAGTCGACCTGGACGCGGCACGGCCGCTGCGCCGCGCGCGCCGCGGCGCGCACGTTTTCCGCCAGGCGCGACCAGACGGCTTCGTGGTCGTGCGCGAGGTTGATGCGCGCCACGTCCATTCCCGCATCGACGAGGCGCTGCACGACCGCCGGGTTCGCGGCGGCTTCCGCACCCAGCGTGACCATGATGCGCACCGCGCGTCCCAGCGGCGGCGGGCCGAGCAGTGCGCGCGTGTGCTCCTGCAGCAACCGCTTGCCGCCTTCGAAGTCGGGCACGAGCGCGCAATCGGTCGGCGACAGCGGTGAGCCGCCGCCCAGCGCGCTCAGGGCCGACAGCACGGCATCGAGCGTGTCGAGCACGTTGCCCTCCATGCGCCCGAGCGAGGACAGTCCGAGCCGCGCCAGCTCGCGCTGCAGCGGCCGCAGCTCCTGCCCGCGCACGCCGAGATAGTGAAGCAGGTTGCGGGCGCTCGGCCGCCAGGGTTCGGGCACGCGACCGATCCACTCGGCGTGCACGCGTTCCTGCGCCTTGGCGACGGCGCGCAACTCGCCAATGCCTCGCTGCAGCGCGGCGAGCGTGTCGGGCAGGAAGCGGGTGAGCATGAGCGTCGCTGCAGGCTCTCACGGCGCCGGCGGGCTGGAAGTGGCCGAAGTGCGCAGGAGTGCCGGCGATCGAGGCACACGCCTGGCCTGCTCCACGCAAACCACCAGTCCTCCCTCGGGCCGGTGCAGGATCGCGACGAAGGCGTACCGTCGCGGTGGCCGGCGACGTAGACTGCCCGGCCAGGAGCGAGCGATGCCGCCCTCCAGGCCACGCCTGCGCAAAGCGATGCAACCATGAACGCCACTCCGCGGAACTGCTGCATGGTCGGCTTCGCGCTTTCGCTGCTGCTCGGCGCGGCGCTGGTTGCGCAGGACGCGGCGACGGCCGCCGACGTGACCGAGCCGGGCCGTACGCTCGAGCGGCCGCTCGAGATCGTGCTCGCGGGCCGGGGCGCCGAGGCGACGGAGCGCACGCTGATCGTGATCGTCGATCCGTCGGCGGGTCTCGCCGCGGCCGGCTTCGCCGACGCGTTCGAGCGCGCGGTCGCGCAGAACGCCAGGTGGCTCGCGAAGACGCGGTTCGGCCTCGGCGTGCTCGGCCACAAGGGCTGCGTCGTGCTGCCGCCCGGTGCTCCGGCCGCTGCCGTCGTCGCCGAGATCAAGAACCGCCTCGCGAAGCCCGCCGCCGAGTTCCAGAACGTGTACGCGGACCTGCGCGGGGTGGCGGCCGCGTTCTCCGGCGAGTCCGGCGCGCGCGAGATCCTGCTCGTGACGCTCGAGAACGGCGATCTCGAGGACGACCTCGAGCAGACCGCGGCGGCGCTGCAGAAGGCGCGCGTCACCGTCGCTGTGCTGACGTCGGAGGCGACGCTCGCCGACTCGTGGTGGGTCTCGCGCTCCTACCAGGAGAAGCCGCGCGGCACGACGCTCGCGGGCGGCGACGCGCCAGTGATCGACCTGCCGTGGGGCTGGCTGTTCCAGGTGCCGATCGCGAACGAGATCACGCCGGCCGGCTACGCGGCCTACGGGCTCAACCGGGTCGCCGCGGCGACCGGCGGCAAGGTGTTCCTCTACGCGAACGCGAACCAGACGGCGCACGTGTGTGGCATCTCCGCGGAGTGCCTGTTCTGCACCGGCGAGCACCTGCCGCAGCACGAGGGCTTTCGCGACGCGTTGCTGCGCCGCATGGCGCCGTCGACGGCGCCGCGCACCGAGGCGTGTGCGACGCTCGCACACGACCCGTGGTTCCGGCTCGTCGTGCGGGCGTGGCTCGAGGCGGCCGACGAGGGGCTGATCCGCAGCACACCCTCGGTCAAGCTCGTCGGCACGTCGGCGCAGCCCGAACGGCAGAAGAACGTGCGCGTGCTCGACCTGCTGTCGAGCGCGAGCTTCGCGCGCCACGCGAAGCGCGCCGAGCAGGCGGCCGAGGCGGCCGGCAAGCTCGGGGCCAGCGTGCAGTCGGATCTCGACCGCCTCGAGCCCGGCACGGGGCTGCAACGTTGCGAGGCCGCGGCGCACCTGACGCGGTTCATGATCCAGCTCTCGCGCGTGAACCTGCTGACGTTCGCGGCGTGGTGCCGCGAGGACGCGCCGCGGCTGTTCGGCAAGGACGCCGAGGATCCGGCGCTGCCCGAGATCCCGGTCGTCGAAGGTGACCGCCAGCCTGCCGGCATCGGCTTCACGAACCTCGTCCTGTGCCACGGCGTGCGGCCGTTCCTCGGCGTCGAGCTGCCGGGAGGTGCTGCGCTGCGGCCCGAGCTCGAGAAGCTCGAGTTGCTGCGGCTGCAGTTCGTCGCGCGCTACGGGAACACGCCGTTCAGCTTCGCGCTGCACAAGGCCGGCATCGCCGAGTTCCACGCCACGTTCCCCGGCGTGACGCAGCCGCCGCCGCGCCGGCGGCCGAAGAGCGGCGAGGAGACGGGACCGACGACGCCGAGCCGGCCCGAGCGCGGCCGTCCGACGACCGGCGGCACGACAGGCGGGCCGACGAGCGGTGGTGGCCGGTGAGGTCGCCGAGGCCCTTCGTGCTGTGGGCAGCGCTCGCGGCCCTGCCCGCCGTCGCGCAGGAGGACCCGGCGGCGCTCGTCGCGTTGCTCGGCAGTGCGGACGCCCAGACGCGCGTCGACGCCTACAACAAGCTGATGCGCGTGCGCTCGGTGGAGCTGATGGCGCAGCTCGCGAAGGTGTTGCCGCAGTTGCCGCTGCACGGTGCTTCGTTGGCGGTCTACCTGCTCGACGCGTACCCGTGGGAGGCATCGGCGCCGCTCTGGAAGAAGCTCGCCGGCCAGGGCAGCGCGTTCGTGCGCGCGACGGCCGCAGCGGCGCAGTGGCGGCGAGGCGACAAGAGCCAGGGGGCTGCACTGGCCGCGGCGATCGCGGCCGCATCGCCCGAAGAACGCACCTACGTGCTCGGCCGGCTGCACGGCATCGACGATCAGGCCGTCGTCGCAGCGGTGCGCGGCTACGTGCGCCCCGGCGCGATCGATGCCGTGATCGGCCAGGCGCTCGACCTGCTGGTGCAGTCGCAGAAGGGGCGCGACGCCGAGACGATCGCGGCCGCCGAGGCGCTGATCGGCGCCGGCGGTGAGACCGAGGCGATCGCGCGCGCATACCTCGTCGCGGCCGGCGAGGGCGCCCGGCACGCAGCGGCACTCGCGGCGCTGCTGCGAGACCTGCCGCAGCTCTACCAGGTCACGCGCTTCCTCGAGCGCGCCAGCCGTCTCGAGCCGGTGCTGATCGACGCGATCGCCGCACGGCTCGCCGCCGCGCGCACCGAGTACGACCTCGGCCGGCTCGTGCCGCTGCTGCAGAAGCACGCGCCGGGACAGATCGAGCAGGCACTGAAGCACCAACTCGACAACGGCGACGACAAGCTGCGCAGCGCGGCGCTCAAGGCGCTCGCCGCAGTGCCGGGCGCGCTCGACGCGAAGAAGTTGCAGGAGATGCTCGCGGCCGACGACCCGCTGCTCGTGCTCGCCGCCGCGGACACCTTGCGGCGCATGGACGATCCGGCCGGCATCGAGCGCGTGATCGGACTCACGCGCAAGGCCGGCAAGCACCGACCCGAGGCAGTCCGTGTGCTCGGCGGCTTCCGCGACGCGCGCGCCGTGCCGCCGCTGCTCGACGCGTTCGCCGACGGCGACGTGCAGGTGCGCAGGGCCGCGGTGACGGGCCTGCAGACGATCCTGCCCGACCTGTTCCCGTACCGGCGGTTCGACCTCGAGCGCGCTGGCCTCCGCGCCGACGCGGCCGACGCGCAGCGCGCCGAGGGACTGAGGCTGGTGCGCGCCTGGTGGGACGCGCGCAAGTAGCGGAACCGATGGTCCTCGCTACTTGCGGCTCGCGGCTGCCTCTCGCGCGCGCGGCGAACGGTGCTCGTTCAGCGCGGCTCTGACGGCTTCGTCCTTGGCGTCCATGCGCAGCAGGCACTCGAGCGCCGACGCCGTGTTCGTCGCGCCGATCGCGAGCAGCAGGGCCTTGCGGTCCTGCGGCTGGCCCGCGGTCCGCAGGCGCTGCTCGAGCTTCGCGACGGCAGCCTCGCCGTGCAGCAGCTTGCCGATGCGGCCGACGGTCCGCGCATACTCGGGGTCCGACACCTGGCCCAATGACACGGCCAGCGCCTCGAGCAGGCCTTCGAGGCGCTGTTCGGCGCACAGCTCGGCCAACGCGATCTTGTGCGTCACGTCGTCGATCTCGCCGCTCGCGCGCGTGACGAGCTGGCTCCACTGCAGCTGGTCGAGCTTCGACTGCAGGTCGGGCCGCTCGACGAGGTAGCGCACGGCCTCGGTGCGCAGGCCGGCCTCACCCTGCAGCGCCATCGTGCACAGGGCCGACGCGGTCTCGGCCGGAGGCGTGCCGGTGCTGCCGTCGAGCAGGCGTGCGAAGCGCACGTTCGGGTCGTTCGCGATCTCGGCACCGACGAGCGGGTTGCTGCCCGCCCAGCCGACCATCTTGTAGTAGGGCCCGTTCGCGGAAGGCAGGCCGAGACGCGTCGCGGTCGCGCTGGCGTCCATGAGGCAGTAGAGGCGCGACTGGCGCGGCATCGGTCGCTGGTGCAGCGAGAGCTTCGGCCAGTCGAAGACCGTGACCGCCGTGTTGCCCGCGGCGCCGCGCACGTCGTGCAGCACCTGCACGCGGTGCAGCACGATGTCCTCGTCGTGCACGGTCTTGCCGACCTGGCGCCCGACGACGACGGCGTCGGCGTCGACGAGGCCGCGGCGGAGATCCTGTGCTGGCAGGGAACCGAGCAGGAGCAGCGAGATGGAGATCGTGATCAGTGCACGCATGGTCGGTCCGAAGAAGGGTCAGTTGCCGTAGAAGACCTGCTCGCGCAGGTACGCCAGGTTGAGTCGGTTGAATGCCGTCGCCGCGTTGATGGCCGCGCTGTACGACAGCGCCGGGCTCATGATGTTGACCGAACCCGGTGGGAAGAGGCTCGCGGTCCGGATGTGGCCGTCCTGCGAGCCCGGGAAGTTCACGGCGTCGTTGCCGTAGAGGCCGACCGGCATCGCGCCGTTCTGCACGAGCCCGACCGAGTGGCCGCACTCGTGCGCGGTCACGATGGCCGTGAACCGGGCGAAGTCCGCGAGCGCCGTGTCGATCTCGATGCTGCGCGACGAGAGTGGCAGGTTGCCGAGCAGCCGTTCGCCGTCCTGGCCATCGGCCGCGTTGCCGATCGGCACGCCGCCGAGCGACGACGCGAACGGCGCGAACGTCAGGCGGAACGCACTCGACGCCGGCGGGGCCATGCCCGCGTCGACGATCGTGTGCAGGAAGATCCCGAGCCGGACCTGCGAGGCGCCGAAGTCCGTGCGCGTGTTGTCGTTCTGCGTCGTGTTCGACGGATCGAAGATCGCGACGCCGAGCACGCCGGGGCTGGTCGCCGAGCCCGCGATGCTGATCCGCGAGTGGCCGAACGAGTTGTAGGGCACGTTCGGGCTCGTGCCGAAGCTGCCGCCGGGCTGCGTCAGCGTGAACTCGACGTTGGCGCCGGTGTGCAGGCTCGCGAGCTCGTCGAGCAGGTTCTGCTTGAAGCGGCTCAGCGCGATGTCGTTGCTCGACTGGCCGCCCGAGACGTTCGGGATCGGCGTCGCACTGAGCAGCCCGAGCACGTGCAGCAGGTCCTCGCAGTCGCTGCGCGTGTTCGCGACGTTGACGACGTCGACCGAGACTCCGCCCGAGATCGCACTGGTCGTGAACGACTCGAGGTCGCGCGTGAAGTCGAGGAACCAGACCTGCTGCGGGTTGGCGGACGTCTCGAACGGCCGCAGCTGGTCCGTGAAGGCGCCGACGGTGGCGTCGAACGTGCTCGCTGCCGAACCGAGCCCCGAGACGTCGACGACGACGCAGGACAGGATCACGGGGCCGGCCGGGAACGTCACCGTCGCCGGCACCTCGTAGCTTGCCGCCGTGTTGCTGGCCGCCAGCTGCGTCAGGAACGGACGCAGGTTCGCGCCCGGTGGCTGCGTGCCGGCGCCGGTGCCGACGGCCACGTTCGCGGTGACCTGCGTCTGGGCCGTGTTGATCGCGCCGTTGTCCGAGTAGGCGAGGTCCAGCGTCCAGCCGTTGGGCGGTACCTGCAGCGTGCCGCCAGCCGCGCCGGTGCCGTTCAGCTCGTCCTGGATCGCCGCGATCGTCACGTTGGAGATCGCCGGGGCTGCGCCGTCGCTGGTCCCGATCGTGATCGGCGTGCCACCGGTGCCGAGCTGGCCCGAGGCGTCGCGCAGAGCATCGTTGCCGGGGCCGAGCGCGATCGTCGTCGAGCCCGGCGCGAAGTCGACGCCGCTGCCGAGCATGACCGAGATCGTGTTCGGGCTCAGCTGCATCGGTGCGGCCGTGACGTTGCCGAGTGTGGCACTTCCCGACAGGACCACGTCGGCGTTCGTGAGCAGCGCGCCCGCGACCAGCGTGACGTCCTCGGAGAAGAACAGCAGCAGCGTGTCGCCGCCCGTCGGCGTCGCCGAGGCGCCGGAGAACGCAGCGGTCACGATGGTCGGCGACGCGTCGCCCGGCCCGCCTCCGCCGCCGCCGCCGCATGCGGCGAGCCAAGCCAGGCCCGCAGAGCAGGCCAGCCCCGCGAGCCAGCTCGCTGCGCGAGAGGGAAACTGCTGATGCCGTGGGGGATGAGATCCGATCATTGCAACATGTCCATGGGGGCCTGGTTCACCTCGCGGCGCCACTCGCGCACCGGCGCTTCCGCACCGCGCGAGGTCGCGCCCGACGGGCGCGCCTTGCGCCGACCGTGGCGCACCGTGACGCCCGCGGTCGCGCGTCTCGTGCGGCAGCATCGTGCTGCGCGCGCGCAACCCTGGTGGCCGCGCGTGGTCGGTGTGGTCTGCATGGGGGTGGCACTACTCACGGCCCTCGCTTCCGAGGCGCCGATAACACGGAAAGTTGCTGCATCTTCTTCGGCAGGTCCAGGGCCGGCGCTTGTGAACCTCCGTGCTCTTTCACCCGATGGCCCGCAGGAAGGGGCGCCGGCGCGCTTTCTGTGGCAGGCCCGCGAAGTGGCGCCGCCGTTCACCGTCGTGCTGCTCGACGCGGGCTACCGGAAGCTCGCCGCGTTCGGTGGCATCACGAGCGCGTGCTTCGTGCCCGACGCAAGCCTGCTCGGTCGTCTCGCGAGCGGCAGCACGTTCCATTGGCACGTGTCGGCGCAGGTAGATGGGGTCGTTTGCCGCAGCCCGCTCGCGAGCTTCGAGATCCGGTGATCCCAACTGCCGGTGACACCGTGCGGTGCTGGTCGAGTTCCGTCCTAACTCAACTTGCAAAAAGGAGATACCGAAAAACAGGCAGCGGTGGAACCTCCTGCCGCAACGCAACCGGGACAGACAGCGGATGATGAAACTCGCGGTCGGTGAGGTAGTGCAAGGCTACCGGATCACCCGATTCTTGGGACGCGGCGGCTTCGCCTCGGTCTTCCTAGCCCAGAACGAAGAGACGGGCAGCAAGGTCGCGCTCAAGGTCGGCGCGGCGGCTGGCGGTGGACGCCAGGTCACGCGCCTGCTCGAGGTCACGTCGCGGCGCACGCCGGAGGGCATCAGCCCCGACGAACTGCCGGCCGAAGGCATCTTCTTCGAGCCGCGCGGCGTGCGCATCGACCTGTTCGACGAGCAGGAAGTGCAGGCGATGCTGCGCGCCGAGGGCGATCTGCTCGCGAACTGCCACCACGAGAACATGGTGGCCGTGCAGGACCGGCTCATCATCGACGGCAATCCCGTGCTCGTGCTCGAGTACGTGCGCGGCAAGACGTTGCGCGAGAAGATCCGCAGCCTCGAGGGCATCCACCTGAACTGGTTCCTCGCGATCGTGCGCGCCCTGCTGGCGACCAAGGCCGCGGGCACGCTCGACTACCACGGCGATCTCAAGCCCGAGAACATCATCGTGAAGCCGAGCGGCAAGGTCGTGATCCTCGATCCGGCCATGCGGTTGCCGCAGCGCGCGGTCGTCACGACGACGCCGCACTACAACCCGCTGCTGCTGACCGACAGCAAGGCCGACGTGATGGCGATCGGCATCATGATCTACGAGATCCTGACCGGCACCCTGCCGTTCGACGAGGTGCCGTGGGAGTTCGCGGGCCGCCAGAACGGCGGCGAGACGCAGCGGCTGTCGATGAGCTACTTCTTCAGCTACAGCCCGCCGCACGTGCTGAACCCGAAGACGCCCGAAGAGCTCGAGCGCATCATCTACCGCTGCATCACCGTCGCCGGCTACGGCCTCGAGGAGCTCAAGACCGACCTCGAGGCCTTCATCAGCAAGGCCTGAACGGCCGGTCGATGCGACCTTTCGCCGCTTCGCCGGTCGCCCCGCGGTGACGAGGACTGCCGGGGGCATTTCAGGCGTCCTGGCCCGTTGGCGGGATCCGCGGCCCCGCAGGCCCCACCCCGCGGGCCGTTCCGGCCCCGGCCCCGCGGCCCGTGCCGCTCCAAGCAGTGGACATCGCCCTTGCGGCAGGGAAGATGGGCGTTCCGGCACCAGTCTACGGGTGTCGGCCCGGAATCGACCGCACGAGGTCACGCCCGGCCTCCTCATCATGATCACGATCCGCCCATTGTTGTTTGGTCTGGTGCTGCTGGCTGCCTGCAGCACGCAGTCGGTCATCGAGTCGAGCCGCGAGTTCAGCGAGCGCGGCGACTACCGCAACGCGTTCAAGATCCTCGATGAAGCCCGCCAGGACCAGATGCGCAACGGTGGAACGGTCAGTGCGCAGCTCGAAGCGGCCCATCACCAGGCCTGGCTCGAGTGGCTCCTGGTCAGGGCCCGCCAGCACATCTTCGCGGAGCAGGAAGACAAGGCCCTCGACGACCTCGCGACGCTCATGGAGGCAGATCCCGACTATCCCGAGGCGCGGACGCTGAAGGATCGCGCGCTCTACAAGAAGGCGCTGCGTCTCGCCAAGAAGGGCGACGAGAACCTGCAGCGCAAGGAACTCGAGAAGGCGCTCGTCTCCTTCGTGCAGAGCGAGCAGACGCTGCCGGGGTTCCTGCCCGCGAAGGAGGGGATCCAGGCCGTCAAGGAGGCGCTCGAGCGCCTCTCGAAGCGCGCGCAGGACGAGTTCCTCGAGGCCGTGCGCAAACTGCCCGAGTACCGCTTCGTCGAGGTGCTCTGGCACGCGGACAGGGTGAAGGGGAACGATCCCACCCGCGACGACGCCGTGTTGCTGCGCAAGCAGTCGCTGCGCGAGATCGCGCTGCGGACCTTCGCGAAAGCGCGCGAGTGCGAGGAGGAGGGCAAGTTCGGCGCCGCGCTGCTCGAGTACCGCTCGGCGCAGGGTCTCGACCCGACGCTGCCGGGCGTCGCCGAGGAGGTCGCCCAGATGGAGCGCGAGGTGCAGGCCGGCATCCTCGTCGAGAAGGCGCAGAAGGACATGCGCACGGGTGCGTTCGCGCGCGCGAGAGAGACTCTCGACCAGGCGTTCGAGATGTCGGTGATCACGCGCGCCCGGATCAGCGAGACGATGATCGAGTGCAGGCGCCTGGAGGGTGAGTCCCGCTACCAGGCCGCACGCGACCTCGAGGTGCTCGGCAAGAAGAGCGACGCGTTGGCGGCCTTCGAGGCGCTGAGCAAGGACTGGCCCGACGGATTCTCGGACGAGAAGGCCCGCATCGACGGCCTCAAGTACGACGTCGAGAGCGCGCAGAAGGAGTGGACCGAGGCCGAAGCGGCCGAGGGCGCCGCCGACCTGCCGAAGGCGCTCGAGCACTACAAGAACTCGGAGCGCTTCTACAAGGGCATGAAGGACGGCGCCGCGCGCATCGAACGCATCCAGGCAGCCATCCGCGCCGCCGGTGGGGGCGACACCACGGGCGGCAACAGCGGCACCACCGGCAGTGGCACGACCGGCAGCGGCGGCACCAGCAACAACGGCGGCGGCAACGGCGGCGATTGATCGCCGCGAAGGGCGAGGGCCGAGGACGCGCTTTCTATAATCGGCGCGTGCGCGCGATCTCGCTGGCGAGCCGGTTCCTGGTCACCCTCGTGGTGTCGGCGGTGCTGCCGCTGCTGCTCTACGGCTGGTTCTCGCTGAAGAGCATGCGCGAGCAGATCGACGAGCAGGTCGTTCGCGTCTTCCTGCCTCAGCTCGCCGCCGATCACGCGCAGAAGATCGAGACGCACCTCGAGCGCACCTACCAGGCCTGCGCGATCGTGCGCGAGATCGCGCGACGGGCGCTGCAGACGCGCAGCGCGAGCGAACTCGAGGCCTTCGAAGAACAGGTCGAGCCGGTGCCCGATCTGCTCGACAACTACCTCGACCTCTTGCTGCTCGCGGACGCCGACGGTCGCGTCGTCTACTGGCAGGACGGACAGTACCTCGACCCGAACGCGCACGGCCGGCGGGCCGCGTTGATCCCGGACAGCGTCGCCGGCGAGCCGTGGTTCAAGAAGGCGCAGGCCGAACGCGGCGCGCAGTGCCTGCCGTGGGGGCGATCCCCGTTCCTGCATCGCGGCCTCGACTACCGCTCGATGGATCCGCAGAGCCACCACCTCGGCTACGTGCTCGACGTGCCGCGACCCGAGGGGCCGCCCGGCGTGTTGTTCGCGCTCGTGCGCTGGTCCGAGGTGCAGCTCGTGCTCGACCGCGCGCGCGAAGTGCTCGCGACGCGAGCGGGCCTGCCGTCGGCCGCGGTGTTCCTGATGGACAAGAGCGGCGTCGTGCAGGCGCACACGGACCGTCGCCACTACGGGCTGCCGTTGCAGCCCGAGTCGCTCGCGGCGCAGGTCGGCGCGGCCAATCACGCCGGGCGCTGGGCCTTCGCACCGGCGGACGGCTCGCAGTGGCGCGTCGGCTTCGCTCCGTGTGGACTCGGCATGGCACTCGAGTCCGTCGTCGGCGTGATCGTGCCCGAGGCGGAGCTGTTCGCGGCCAGCGACGCGTTCGAGCAGGTCTTGTTGGTCGCGATCGCGGTGACACTCGCGGTGCTCGTGTTCTGGTCGCTGATCGCCTCGCGCACGATCGTGGCACCCGTGCGTGCGCTCGTCGCGGCGACGCGGCGCATCGCCGGCGGTGACCTCGCGATCTCCGTTCCGGCGCGCGGAGGGCCCGAGCTCGGGGAGCTCGCGGGCTCGTTCAACCAGATGGCGGCCGAGCTCGCGGCGGGGCGCAAGCGCCTCGCCGCCGCGGAACGCGACCAGGCGTGGGCCGAGATGGCGCGGCAGGTCGCGCACGAGGTCAAGAACCCGCTGCAGCCGATGCGCATGGCCGCGCAGCTGCTGCAGCGTGCGCGCAGCGAGAAGGACCCGCGCTCCGACATGGTCGCCGACCGCCTCGCGCACACCGTGCTCGAGCAGACCGAGGCACTCGACCGCATCGCGAGCGACTTCCGCGCGTTCGCCGGCGTCGCGCCGGCCGCCAAGAGTCAGGTTCGGTTCGACGACTGGCTCGAGCGGGTGCGCGACCAGTGCGCGGGCCTGTTCCTCGGCAAGAACGTGACGGTGCAGCTCGAGAAGGGAGCCGCGCAGGCGCGCGTCGCGATCGACGGCAACGTGCTCGCGCGCGTGTTCGTGAACCTCGTGCAGAACGCGCACGAAGCGGCCCCGGCCGGCGTGCGCGTGCGGCTGGTGTCGCGCACCGAGCAGGGCCTGGTGCAGGTCGTCGTGCTGGACGACGGGCCAGGTGTGCCCGAGGCCGCGCGCGGCAGGTTGTTCGAGCCCTACTTCACGACGAAGTCGTCGGGGACCGGGCTCGGTCTCGCGATCTGCCGGCGCCTCGTCGAGGCGCACGGCGGCACGATCCGGCTCTTGCGATCACGATCGGGCGAGACGGCCTTCGAGATCGAGCTGCCCGTCGTCGCGTGATCGCTGCGCGAGCGTGAGCTTCATTGCAGTGACGCGAGGACCAGCCAGGCCGCGAGCAGAACCAAGGCCAGGACCAGGACGCGCGTTCCCCATCGCAGGATCGTGTTGCAGACCGTCGCGAACCGACCGAGCCCCGTCTCCTTCGCGTCGACGTTCTGCCAGTCTGCGTCGATCGCGTCCTCGTCTGCGAGCAGTCGTTCGATCTCCTCTCGAGAGGCGTCACCTTCGGGCTTCTGTTCCTCGACCAGGATCGCGCGGGCACGATCGAGATCCGTGGAGATCACGGCCACGAATGGTCGGAGTTCTTCGGACGACAAGACTCCGCTGCCCGAGCTCGTTCGCGGCAAGGGAGCGGCGTTCGCGAGGGCGACGACGCCTCGATGCCTCAACCGCGCGGCGAGTTGCTCTGCTTCGATGGCCGAGCTCACGTTCGTGAGCTCGACGAAGTGCTTCGCGCGTTCGGATGTCCTGGCAGCGGACCGTGGCCGCGGCCGGCAGATCCACGCCACCACGGCGAACAGCATCGCGACCGCGAGGATCGGCGGCGCGATCTCGACCAGGTCTGGCGCATTCGCTGGCGAGCGGATCATGTGCGATCGGTCCGGTGGCTGCAGGGACTCTACTCCGATTGGGCCGGCACCCGCACGCGCCCCAGGAGCCCCTTTTTCGTGGCCCTGCTCCAATCCCGACAGCCGCGCGTCCCCGTCGGCCACCTGCGGCCAATCCCTCGCAGGCCCGCCCGCCACTCCATGCAGACCCGCGCCCGAACCACCGCCCTCGTCGGCGCAGCTGCCGTGCTCGCTGCCGCCATCCTGTTCTTCACGCTCGGCGACGATCATGCGCCGCCGCCACCGAACGCCGCGGCCGGCAGGACGGCGGACACCGGCGCCGAGCCGGCGACCGCAGATCTCGCCGCACGAGCGGCTGCCCTCGCACCGTCGAGCACGGAGGGCATTCGCGAGCAGGTCGAAGGCCGCACGGTGGAGACCGGGGTGCGCGGCATCGTGCTCAGTGCCGAGAACGGGCAGCCGCTCGGCGGCATCGAGGTCATCGCGGTCAAGGACGAGCCGTCGATCGAGCCGATCGTCGCGCGCTTTCGCGGCCTGTTCCAGCAGGGGCTCTTCGTCGAGACGCGCGCGCCGCGCCGCGAGCTCGGCCGCACCGTCAGCAATCCGGACGGCACGTTCGAGATCACGGGCCTGGCGCCGGGTCGCGTGTTCCTCGATGGGCGCAGCGACGGCTGGTTCGTGCGCACGCCCGGAACGGCGCGGCTCGCGCTCGGCCAGGTCCAGGACGGCATCGAGCTGCGCGCCTCACCGGGCGGCCGCGTGCGCGGCATCGTGCTCGGCACCGACGGCGGCCCTCAAGCAGGCGCGCACGTGAGCCTGCGGCCGGGCCTGAACGCGTTCTTCGGCCAGATCACGGAGCGGCAGTATCGCTGGCTCGAGACCGTGACCGACAAGGACGGTCGCTTCGATCTGCCCGGCGTGCCGGTGGGCCGCGGCTACACCCTGTCGGCCTCGGCGCCGGAGCTGGCGCTCGAGGAAGTGCACGGCGTCGAGGTGATGCCGGTCTCGGTGACCGAGGTCACGGTGCGCGGGCACCAGGGTGCGGTCGTCGCGGGGCGCGTCGTCGACGGCCAGGGCCAGGTCGTGGCCGCGGCGAACGTCGCGATGGTCTACCTCGACATCAGCCGCGTGCTGTTCTCTGCCGACGGCCGCGCCGAGCCGATCGTCACGGACGCCGAAGGGCGCTTCCGCGTCGAGCACGTCGCGGCGGGGCGCGTGGCGTTCGTCGCGGCGGCACGCGATCTGGCGCCGAGCAACGTCGAGGAGCTCGCGGTCGTCGACGGCGGCGCCTACGAGGACCTCGTGCTGCAGCTCGGCGAGGGCGCCACCGTGCGCGGCAAGGTCGTCGACGATCAGCAGCAGCCCGTCGCCGGGGCCGTGGTCGAGCTGCGCCCCGTCGAGCGGCCGAACGATCCGCAGTTCCTGAAGCTGATGCTGAAGATCCGCCGCGTCGAGGCGACGACCGGCGCCGACGGCCGGTTCGAGGCCAAGGGGCTCACCGGGGAACGGCTCATGGTGCAGGCCAGCAAGCCCGGTTACACGACGGCGATCAGGTCCGGTGTGCGGCTCGACGAACCGGACCTCGTCGTCGAGGTGCGGCGCGGTGCGACCGTGCGCGGCAAGGTCTCGATCGGCGAAGAACCGTTGACGCGCTTCCGCGTCGACACGCGCACCAGCGACATCCCGAAGGCCACCGATTCCTCGAACCCAGAAGGGAAGGCCGCCGACGGGGGCGCGCCTGCGGCAGCGACGGCGAGCGCGCGGCGCGAACGCGGCCGGCGCCCGGAGCAGCGGTCGGAGCAGCAGGACGACACCGGCGGGCCGCCGTGGGCCAACCGCCCCGGCATGCGCGCGCGCACGATGCAGATGCCCGAGGGCCAGACGATGATGGACCGCGGTCTCGACGGCAACTGGCGCGAGGTGCAAGCCGCCGACGGCACGTTCGAGCTGCGCGGCATCCCACCGGGCCGTATCCGCGTTCGCGTGCGCGCCGACGGTTTCCTCGAGGGCGCGAGCCAGGAAGTGGACCTGCAGCCGGGGCAGACGAGCGACGTGCTCGCGTTCCAGCTCGAGGCAGGCCAGCCGGTCGCGGGGCACGTGATCGACGAGAGCGGCAAGCCGATCAGCGATGCGCAGGTCACCGCCTACAAGCAGCGCGACGAAGGCGCCCGCCGCGGTCCGTTCCAGGTCAACATCGACCCCGAGGACTTCGACTTCCTCGCGCTGTCGGCTGCGACGAACCAGCGCAGCACGATCAGCGACAGCAAGGGGAAGTTCCAGGTCAAGTCGCTCGAGCCGGGCCGCTATCGCTTCACGGCGCGTCACCCCGACCTCGCGAAGTCGTCCGCGAAGGACGTCGAGGTCAAGGCCGGTGTCGCGACGCCGGAGGTCGAGATCCGTCTCGATGCCGGCGGCGGCGTCGAGGGCACGGTCACGGGTCTCGGCATGCGGCCGCTCGCCGACGCGCTGATGGTCGCGTTCAGCATCCAGGCCGGCACGATGCGCAGCAGCACTTCGGACAAGGGCGGCTACTACAAGATCGACGGCCTGCCGCCGGGACAGTACATCGTGTTCAAGTCGCGGCTCGACGAACGCGCCGACAACATCCCGCTCGAGCTCATGAGCAACATGCGGCTCAAGACGGTCACCGTGAGGCAGGGCAAGCTCACGCGGCTCGACGTGCACGACGAGAGCGAGGACGGCGTGCGCGTGCACGGCGTCGTGCGCGAAGGGGCGGCACCCGTTCCGCGCGCCTTGATCACGCTGCTCGGCAGCGACCGCGAAGGCCTGCTCGGCATGGGTGTGCGCGCGAACGCGGCGGGCATGGACGGCCGCTACGAGTTGCCCGGCATCAAGCCGGGCAGCTACGTGATGCAGGTCAGCCGCTTCCAGGGCCAGCCCGTGCAGACGACGTTCGAGATCGACGTGCCCGCGGAGAGCCGCGACTTCGCGTTCGACGTGCAGCTGCCGACCAGCTCGATCAACGGGCGCGTCGTCGACTCGCGCGGCAACCCGGTCGCGGGCCTGCAGGTGTCGCTCGGCAGCGACCAGGGCTCGCTCGGCGGCGCCGAAGGACTGCTCGGACTCATCGCGCAGAACGGTCTCAGCCAGGCGCGCACGAACGCGGACGGCGAGTTCCGCCTGCGGTCCGTGGCGCCCGGAACGTACCGCATCACGGCCGGCAGCCGCGTCGGCCGCGGCCGGCGCTTCGGCCCGGGCGACGGCGGCAACAGCAACAACAACGGCAACGACAACCAGCAGGCGCATGGCGAAGCGATCCTCGAAGGCGTCGCCGTCGACGGCGTGACCGACGTCCAGGGCCTCGTGATCACGGTGCCGCTCGCGGGCCGCATCACGGGGATCGTCGTCGACGGCTCGGGCAATCCGGTCGCATCCGCCGAGATCGGCTTCGTCGAGACGAGCAACAAGCGGTCGCGGCCGCGCGGCAACCCGCTGCTCGACCTGCTGTCGACCTCGCGTGCGATCCGCAGCGGCAGCGATGGGCGCTTCGAGATCAAGGGCCTGACGCCCGGCATCTACGACCTGCGCGTCGAAGGCGACGCGCTGCAGGCCGGCAAGGTCACGGACGTGAAGGTCGGCGAGGACTCGGCGACCGACGTGACGCTGCACATGGTCCGCGGTGCCACGTTGCGGCTGCGCGCGACGAACGTCGCGAAGGAGCGCATTCCGCTCGCGCAGCTGACGCTGCTCGACGGACAGGGCAAGGCCGTGGTCAGCCGCATCTCGACGCTGAGCGTCATGCGCCGCCTGATGGGCAACAAGGACGACGTCGAGGACTCGGGCTGGTACGAGTTCGGCAGCGTGCCGCCCGACACCTACACGGCGATCATCGCCGAGGCCGGCAAGCCCGAGATCCGCATCACGCGCACGATCCTCGACGGCGAGACGATCGAGTGGGACGTCGACGTCGCGCGGGAGCTCGCGGAGCGCGACAAGGCCACGAAGAAGTAGCAGGCGGGCGCGGGGGACGGAGGTGGTGGCAATGCCGACCTGCTTCAGGTCATCGCCATCCCGATCAGCACGAGCCCGACAGCCCCCGCGACGATGAGGCCATTGAACACCAGCCCCAGCACCGCGAAGGTCTTCTTGCACCCCTTCTGAACCACCCCGGCAATCCCGAGCACGGCCCCGAGGAGGGCCAGCAGGAGGCTTCCGATCAGAGCCAGTCCCAGCAGGATCGCGGCGCTGGACTGCGCGTCGATTTCACCATCCGGCGCCTGGGAGGCCATTACCCCGGCAATCACGAAGAGGAGGACCATGCCGAGGCCGCACACGAGCGAGATCACGAACGAGGCCACTCCGAAGCCCGAATGATATTGGGCCGGCAGGGGTGGAGGCGCGCCGACGGACTGCGAGGGCGTGTAGTCGTGCATCTGGCTCTCCTCGGGTGTTGGATCAGCCCGGAGAATACCAACGCGTGGACTGCCTCGCACGGATGTGGCGCACCGCGAGCGAGGTGACGCTCCACATGGTGGCAATCGAGGTTCTCGCTGAGCTGACCAGTTGATCGCTTGCCCGACCAGGGTGTGCCCAATACCGTCCCGCGCTCCCTGTCGCCGACGCACCTGATGTCCTCCGTCCAAACCGCACACCGGTCGGGTTTTGGTGTCACCACTCGCCGCGATCCCTGGTGGGCCAAGCCGGTGCTCGTCTTCCTCGGGCTGTCCGCATTCATCGTCTACTCGACGTGGGCGGCGTTCCAAGGGGATCACTACCACCTCGGCAACTACCTCTCGCCGTTCTACTCCCCGGAGTTGTTCGGCGATTCACCGCACGCGTGGTTCGGCAGCAAGCCCGGGTGGTGGCCCGGCTGGCTGCCGTTCTCGCCCGCGCTGCTGATCCTGTGGGCGCCCGGCGGCTTCCGCTTCACGTGCTACTACTACCGCGGCGCCTACTACAAGTCGTTCTGGGCCGATCCGCCCGCGTGCGCCGTCGGCGAGCCGCGCAAGAAGTACCTCGGCGAGAACTCGCTGCCGCTGATCCTGCAGAACGTGCACCGCTACTTCCTCTACCTGGCACTGCTGTTCATCGTGCTGCTCGCGCACGACTCGTGGAAGGCGATGTGGTTCGCCGGCGCCGACGGCACGCAGCACTTCGGCATCGGCGTCGGCACGCTCGTGCTCTGCGTCAACACGGTGCTGCTCGCGGGCTACACGCTCGGCTGCCACAGCTTCCGCCACCTGGTCGGCGGTGTGCTCGACGTGTTCAGCAGGAGTCCCGCGCGCAAGAAGTGCTGGGACTGCGTGAGCTGCCTGAATGCGCGCCACCAGCTGTGGGCGTGGATGAGCCTGTTCTGGGTCGGGTTCAGCGATGCCTACGTGCGCCTCTGCTCGCACGGCGTCTGGACCGACGTGAGGATCCTCTGATGGCCGACGGGGGTAATGCCCAATACACGACGATCGAGCACGACGTGCTCGTCGTCGGCGCCGGCGGTGCGGGCCTGCGTGCCGCGATCGAGGCGTCGGCCAGCGGTGCGAAGGTCGGCCTCGTCTGCAAGTCGCTGCTCGGCAAGGCGCACACCGTGATGGCCGAGGGTGGCGTCGCCGCGGCCCTCGCGAACGTCGACGACCGCGACGGCTGGCAGGTGCACTTCGCGGACACGATGCGCGGCGGCCAGTACGTGAACCACTGGCGCATGGCGCAGCTGCACGCGCAGGAAGCACCCGCTCGCGTCAACGAGCTCGAGGCCTGGGGTGCGGTGTTCGATCGCACGCGCGACGGCCGCATCCTGCAGCGCAACTTCGGCGGCCATCGTTATCCGCGCCTCGCGCACGTCGGCGACCGCACCGGGCTCGAGATGATCCGCACGCTGCAGGACCACGGCGTGCACCAGGGCATCGACGTGCACATGGAGGTCACGATCACGCGACTCCTGCTCGATGGCGGGCGCGTCTGCGGCGCACTGGCCTACGACCGCGAGCGCGGCCGCTTCCGCCTGTTCCGCGCGAAGGCCGTCGTGCTCGCGACCGGCGGCATCGGGCGCGCGTTCGAGATCACGAGCAACAGCTGGGAGTACACGGGCGACGGCCAGACGCTCGCCTACGACGCGGGCGCCGAGCTGATCGACATGGAGTACGTGCAGTTCCATCCGACCGGGATGGTCTGGCCGCCGAGCGTGCGCGGCATCCTCGTGACCGAGGGTGTGCGCGGCGAAGGCGGCGTGCTGCGCAACAAGGACGGCAAGCGCTTCATGTTCGACGACATCCCCGAGAACTACCGCCCGTCGACGGCGAGTGATCCCGAGGAGGGTTGGCGCTACACGCAGGGCGACAAGAACAGCCGGCGGCCGCCGGAGCTGCTGACCCGCGACCACGTCGCGCGCTGCATCATGCGCGAGGTCAAGGCCGGCCGCGGCAGCCCGCACGGCGGCGTGTTCCTCGACATCTCCTGGATCAAGGAGAAGCTGCCCAACGCGCGCGAGCACATCCGCAAGAAGCTGCCGAGCATGTACCACCAGTTCAAGGAGCTGGCCGGCATCGACATCACGACCGAGCCGATGGAGGTCGGTCCGACGACGCACTACGTGATGGGCGGCGTGCGCGTCGATCCGGACAGCCAGATGTCGACGGTGCCGGGCCTGTTCGCGGCCGGCGAAGTCGCGGCCGGCCTGCACGGCGCGAACCGGCTCGGCGGCAACTCGCTGAGCGACCTGCTCGTGTTCGGCAAGCGCGCGGGTGAGTACGCGGCGCGGTGGGCCAAGGAGCACGGTCAAGGCAACGTCGCCGCGAGCGAGGTCGACGCCTCGATCGAGCAGCTGCTCGCGCCGATCGAGCGCGCCTCGGGCGGCGGCGAGAACCCGTTCCAGATCCAGCACGCGCTGCAGAAGGACATGCAGGCGCTGTGCGGCATCGTGCGCAATCAGGCCGAGATGGACCAGATGGTCGCGAAGCTCGCGGGCTACCGCGCGCGCGCTCGCAGCGCGGTGGCGCCAGGCAACCGCGAATACAATCCGGGCTGGCACGCGGCGATGGACCTGCACTGCCTGCTCACCGTGTCCGAGGCGATTGCGCGCTCGGCCGCGTCGCGCCCCGAGAGCCGCGGCGGCCACTTCCGCGAGGACTTCCCGGACAAGGACAAGAAGTTCGGCAAGCTCACGACGATGGTCAAGAAGGCCGCCGACGGGTCCATGAAGCTCGAGCACGTCCCGGTCCCGCAGTGGCCCGCCGAGCTGCAGAAGATCATCGACGAGAACTCGAAGTGAACAGGCGATCCCGGTGAAGCAAGCAACCTTCCGAATCTGGCGCGGCGACGCGGGCGGTGGCGCGTTCCGCGACTACACGACGCAGATCGGCGAGGGCATGGTCGTGCTCGACGCCGTGCACCAGATCCAGGCCGAGAAAGCACCCGACCTCGCCGTGCGCTGGAACTGCAAGGCCGGCAAGTGCGGCTCGTGCTCGGCCGAGGTCAACGGCGCGCCGCGCCTCATGTGCATGACGCGCTGCTCCGACATCCCGCTCGACGAGCCGGTCACGCTGCAGCCGCTGAAGGCGTTCCCGCCGGTCAAGGACCTCGTGACCGACGTGTCGTGGAACTTCCAGGTCAAGAGGAAGATCAAGCGCTTCAAGCCGCGGCCGCCCGACGCCAAGGACGGCACCTGGCGTATGCAGCAGGAGGACATCGACCGAGTCCAGGAGTTCCGGAAGTGCATCGAGTGCTACCTGTGCCAGGACGTCTGCCACGTGCTGCGTGAGCACAGCAAGCACGACGAGTTCATCGGCCCGCGCTTCTTCGTGCACGCGGCCGCGCTCGAGATGCACCCGCTCGACACCGAGGACCGCCTGCCCGAGCTGCAGAAGGCCCACGGCATCGGCTACTGCAACATCACGAAGTGCTGCACGGTCGTGTGCCCCGAGCACATCACGATCACCGACAACGCGATCATTCCGCTCAAGGAGCGCGTCGTCGACCGCTTCTACGATCCGCTCAAGATGCTCTGGCGTAGACTGCTCGGCAAAGCCTGACGACGCGGACGCGTCGGCCGCAGAGTGCCCATGGACAGCTTCCAGCTCAAGCCGCTCACGCACGCCGGCATCGCCGGCGCCATCGACAAGGCCAAGCAGTACCGGCTGCTCAACGAGCCGGGCACCGCCGAGAGCATCTGCCGCGACATCCTGCTCGTGGACCCCGGGCACAAGGACGGGCTCATCCTGCTCGTGCTGACGCTGACCGACATGTTCACGCGCGGCATCCCGGGCCGCTACGAAGAGGCGTGGCAGCTCGCGCAGTCGCTGCCCGACGCGTACGAACGCGCCTACTTCACGGGCATCGTCTACGAGCGGAGAGCCAAGGCGCACCTGCGCTCGAACGCGCCGCAGGGTGGACTCATCGCCTACGACTGGCTGCGCCGCGCGATGCTCGCGTTCGAGGAAGCCGAACGGCTGCGCCCGCCCGGCGACGACCAGGCGATCCTGAGGTGGAACGGCTGCGTGCGGCTCCTGCGCGCCCACAGCGAGCTGCGGCCCGAGGCCAAGGAAACGGGCGTTCCGCCGCTGCAGGGGGACTGAGGCCCGCGTCCAAGCAAAGCCGTTCGGACGCCCGCCTCCGCCATCGCCGACAGCAGCTCGGTCAGAACCTGATCCGGTCCTTGCTGCGTCACGAGGCCCCCGATTCACGGCGGTGCCTTTCGAGCCCCAGCAGCAGGGCTTCATTGCTGCGATCGTGTTCGCGCTGCCACGCGGCCCACTTGCGGTCGCCTGCTTCGCGGTCGGGAACATCGAGCCAGGCCCAGCAGAGTGCACTCGATTCGAGCGCCAGCGATGCGGAGATCGACCCGGTCCCAAGGGGTTACGGCGCGGTGGGGGTTGGCTATCTACCCGCCGACCCGGCAGTCAGTCATACTGCCGGCCTCCCGTCGCGCGAGGCCTCCCATGTCCACCTCACGGCTGCTGCTCCTCTTTCCGTTCCTCGTCGTCGCGGCCTGCAACGACGGTGGCGATCATGCGCAGCCCCAGGCACCGATGGTGCTCGCGGCCGGACTCGAGACGCTCGATCCGGTGGCGAACGACACGATCTCGGCTCGCGTCGACATGGGGCGCGTCGAGCTCGGTGGCCTGTATGCGGCGCCGTCGCGCACCTACGAGCTCACGACGCCGGCTGGCGTCCCGTTCGCGTTCGACGTGTTGACGATGGCGGAGGGCAACACCGGTTGGGTCCAGGTCAGCGTCGCGCATCTGCTCGACGGCACGGCGACGCCGACGGAAGGCGTCATGAGCCTTGCCGCTGCCGGCGTGATCGTGAGCGGTCCTGGCCTCTTCATCGACGGCCGCAACACGAACTGGTTGGTCACGGACGGCAGCGGCTTCTCGCGCCTGTCGGTCCGGGGCCAGATCGAGCGCACGCAGGTGTTCGCGTTCGAGACCACGGCTCCGATCCCGGGACAGACCAGTGGCGAGTCCGCGCGACAGACGGCGCTGGTCGAGGTCAAGATCGGCCCCGCGTCGCCGATCAACAGCACGGCGGCCACCGGCACCAACCATCCTGGCATCGTCGACGACGACCTCGTCTACACGAGCGACGCGTGGCGCTTCGGCATGCCGGCGATCGCCGTGTCTGGCGACCGCTCGAGCGTCGTGGTCTACGAGGGTGATCGCCAGGACCCGTTCTCGGCGAATCGCTACGAGATGCGCCTGCAGCAGGACAAGGTGACCGGCGCGGTGACCGGCGGCGGCTCGCTCGCGGTCGGCCTCGACTCGGGCAACTGGCGCGACCACGAGATCGCGGCGCTCTACAACGTGCTCGCCGTCGCGCAGGGCCGCGACACCGAGATCGAGCTGCGGCTCTCGTTCGATCGCGGCGCGACGTTCACGCAGACCGAGGTCTTCGCCGGAGTCCAATGGGGGAGCCTGCGGCTCGTGCAGATCGCGATGGCCGCCGACTACTCGGTCGCGCTCGTCTACTGGCTGTGCGATGGCATCCAGCAGTCGCAGCTGATGCTGGTCGATGGGCGGGCCTCCGCGTTCGACACCGGCGGTTCGCCGACCGCATTCACGTTCGCGGCCCCCGTGGCGATCCACACCGTGAACCAGAACGTCGTGCCGCTGCCGATGGGCATGCAGTGGTCCGACGGCGGCGACCTCGTGATCGGCCATGCCTACTCGTTCCCGCGGCAGGGAACCATGTGGGGCGAGTTCGTGACCGAGTTCCACTGCGCGATCCGGCCCTGGCAGGGAGAGTGGCGCGACCTGCTGGTCGACAGCGAGATCATGATCGCCCGCGATCCGAGCGTCGCGCTGCTCGGCAGTGGCCAGGACCTCAGGGTCTACTACGCCTACGAGTCGCAGGCCGGCATCTCGCTCGTGCGCCTGGCCGGCGGGCAGGTCGACACGCAGTCGCTCACGCACGTCGGGTCGCGGGGTGCGCACGCGCCGTCCGTGTTCGCGCGCGAAGTCAGCGGCGCTGTGCGCGTCGACCTGTTCTACATCGCCGATGCGGGGCGGGGGCTCGAGCTGCATGCGAGTCGCTGGCAGGCCTTCGGCGGCTCGCCCGAAGAGCATTTCCGGTTGAGCACGTCGTCGATGACGCCGACGGTGCTGACGAATCCGCAGATGCCCTACGGCTTCCGCATCCGCCAGCTCGGCTGGTTCGGCTACGACGCCGTTCGCGACGGGAACGAGATCGTGCTCGTGATCGACGAGGAGCAGTACGACTGCATGGCCGTGTACTTCGGCGTTCCGCGGCTCGGCGGCATCGCCTGGACGGGGTCCGGGGGGCCGCTCTCCTCGCCGGGGATGTCGCCTGCCGCCCCGCCGCCGCTGGCGCCGGGCATGACGCAGCCGGTGCCGACCGTGAACTCTGCGCACCGGCACCAGTTGCGGATCGTGCGCCTGCAGTGACCGCGGCGCGCAGCCGGACGCTGCGCCACGGCAGCGATCGAAGGCGACGCGCGCGGGGGTGGCCGGCGATGCCGATGCGGCGCAGAATCCCGGCATGGCCGCCCTCCGCCGTCTCGCCAATCTCCTGATCGTACTGCTGCTGATGGCCGTGCCCGCGCGCGCGACCTGGTCGATCCTGATCATCGACCTCGCGACCGGTGAGATCGCGATCGGCATCGCGACGTGCCTGACCGGCTTCGATCTGCGACCGAACACGGTCGTCGTCGTGCCGGGCTACGGCGTCGCCGCGGCGCAGTCGTTCGTCGGCCCGCTGTCGCTGCGCGAACTGATCCGCGCGCAGCTGCTCGCCGGCACGCCGGTCGCGCAGATCCTGCAGATGCTCGCGGCCGCCGACCCGGGCCACCAGACGCGGCAGTACGGCATCGCGAGCCTCACGGGCGGCACCGTGACGTTCACGGGCACCGGCGCAGGCGCCTGGGCGGGCGGTCTCACGGGACAGGTCGGCTCGCTGATCTACACCGTGCAGGGCAACGTGCTGACGGGGAACCCCGTGATCACGGCCGCGGAGCTCGCGATCCAGAACACGCCGGGCACGGTCGCCGACAAGATGATGGCCGCGATGCAGGCCGCGCGCTCGATGGGCGGCGACGGCCGCTGCTCGTGCTCGCCCAGCGCGCCGACGTCGTGCGGCGCGCCGCCGCCGAGCTTCACGAAGTCGTCGCACATCGCGCTGATGATCGTGAGCCGGCCGAGCGACATCGACCTGCCGTGCACGGGTGTGCTCGGCTGCGGGGCCGGCCAGTACTACCTCGACATCAACATCGCGAACCAGCAGGCCGCAGCACCCGATCCGGTGCTCCAGCTGCAGCAGCTCTACAACACGTGGAAGTTGCAGCAGGTCGGCCGGCCCGATCACTTCCAGTCGACGGTGACGACGAGCGGCTCCACGCTGCGCGCGAACGGCATCGACACGGTGACCGGAACCGTCGTGCTGCGCGACGCGCAGGGCAATCCGCTCGGCAACACGCTGCCCGTGCAGGTGGCGCTGAGCAGCCGCAGCACGGTGACCGGGATCACGTTCAGCCCCGTCGCGCCGCAGGCCGGGGGCAGCTACACGTTCACGATGCGCGGCAATCTCGACGCGGGCCAGGCGATCCTCGACGTGGCCGCGTTCGACCAGTACGGGCGGGTCGGCATCAGTCCGCAGCCGATCGTGCAGGTGACCGACGCGTTCGGGCCGTGTGGCAAGGGAGGCATCAGCGACGGCCTCGGCGGCGTCATCGACGCGCTGCGTGTGCAGGGCTCCGGCGGCGGGCCCGAGCGCACGGTCACGGTCGGTTACGGGCAGCCCTTCACGATTGCGCTCGATCCGCCGGTCGGTGCCCCGACGACGCTGCCCGTCGGCATGTTCGCGCTGTGGGCGCACATCGGCCTGCCGCCGCCGGGAACCGAAGTGCCGCTGCAGCTCGCGTCGTCGCTGTGCTTCACGCCGGCGCCCTTCTCGGCGGCGCCGACGCTGCTGCTGGCCGATTCGTTCGGCCTCGGTGGCGCGGTCTTCGCGCCGCCGGCCCCGTGGAGTCTCGGGATCCCGGGCGTGCCGCTGTTGCTCGACGTGACGCTGCAGGGGCTCATGTTCGTCGACCCGCAGGCGACGGTCGCGGCGACGAACGCGATGCTGCTGCGCGTCGTGCCGCTGCCGGCGCCGACGATCACCTCGATCACGCCGCCATCGCCGGCGCCCGCAGCGAACGTGACCGTGGTGGGCACGAACTTCCTGGGCGGCCTGCAGCTGACCGTCGCCGGCAACCCGACCGCGGTCACCTCGCAGACGCAAACGCAGCTGCAGTTCGTTATGCCGGCCGGCGTGCCGTGCAACTCGTCGCTCGCGGTCGTGAACCTCGGCGGTTCGTCCGCGACGCGGCCGATCAACCCGACGCCGGTCATCCTGTCGACGCCGTTCGCGAGCGGCCCAGCCGCCGGCGGCGCGTTCTACGTGGTGTCGGGCCAGAACCTGCTCGGCACGACCGTCAAGTTCAACGGAGTGCCGATGACGATCACGAGCCAGTCTGCGAGCGTGACCGTCGGCACCACGCCGCCGGGCACGGTCGGACCCGCGCAGGTCGTCGTCAGCAACGTGAACGGCTGCCAGGCGACGACGACCTACACCTACCAGTAGGCGCGTGCCTGGTGCTGGCTCACGGCCGCGAGCCAGCGGCAGGGCCGGCGCCGATCGGGCGGCAGCTCGCGATCGACGCGCCAGAAACCCTTGTCGTGGCCGGCCGGGGACCGGCGGCGCGCCAGCGTCGACGACGGCAGCTCGCACCCGCGAACGATCCAGGCCACGTCGTCGGCGGC
This sequence comes from Planctomycetota bacterium, assembly GCA_036376355.1. Lineage (GTDB taxonomy): Bacteria > Planctomycetota > UBA1135 > UBA1135 > UBA2386 > DASVAL01. Next base: position 1,668 of record DASVAL010000011.1, on the reverse strand, counting down.
GAGGCCGAACGCGCGCCCCGCGAGCACGTCGATGCGCGTCGCGAGCGCGCTGCGCAGCTCCGGGTCGAGCGCCGGTTCGCGCGCGCCGAGCCAGCCTTCGTCGACCGCTTGCTGCCACAGTGGTGCGTGCCACGGCAGCACCGCGCACAGCCGCAGCGCGAGCGTCGCCAGCTCGTTCTCGGTCGCGGCATCGAGCCGCGGCAGCACGCAGTCGGCGAGCACGAAGCCGTTCAGGTTCGTGCCCCCGAGGCGCAGGCGCACGGCCCAGTCGAACGCGAGCGAGCTCATCAGCGCGGCTCCGGCGGCGATCGCGCGCAACGGCGCCGCGAGGTGCAGCCGCGGCTCGAGCACACCGAGCGAGTTGCCGCACGGCACGTCGGGCAGGAGGCACGCGATCGCCGTACGTTCGTTCGTTGCATTCGAGAGCGCCCGCAGCGCGATGCGCGCGCGGCCACGCTGCAGCGCGGTCTGGCGCCACGGGCCGGCCGCGACGAGCCAGGCAGGGCGCAGCTCGTCGATCGCTGCCGGCGGCTCCCACGCCGTGCCGTGGCCGGTGCCGCGCACGTGGGCGCCCGCGTTCGGATGCAGGTCGTGGATCATCGCGCCCTGGTAGAGCGGCAGCAGGTCCTGCTGCCCGCGCCGGCGCCACACGGCGTCGTCACAGCGCGTGTAACCCTGTGCCTCGGCGTCGCCGCGCGCGACGAAGTGCTCGCGATCCGACGTCATGTTGAAGTCGCCCTGCCGCCACACGAACGCGCCGTCGCGGCCGAGCAGCGGCCGGCTGCCCGCGTGCAAGCGGCGCAGCACCTCGAGGTCGCGCCGGTCGTCGACCTCGACGAACGCGCCGCTGTGCGGGCTCAGCGCTTGCAGCTCGGCGCTCTCGTAGCGTGTGTGCACCGGCGCTGCCGCGGCCCAGTCCGCGACGTCGCGGCGCCCGAATGCCACGGCCACGCTCTGCGTCGCGCCGCCCTTCGCGCCGACGATCGCCGCGAAGCGGTAGCGGCTGTCGATCGCGAAGACCTTCTGCCGGTTCTCGAAGCCGAACAGCCACTCCCATTCGCACTGCTCCAACAGCAGGCGCCGCAGCGGCTCCGCTTCGCGGTCGAACCACAGGCTCGCCGGCACGATCAGGCCGAAGCGCCCGCCGGGCCGCAGCAGCTGGTGCGCGCGCTCGACGAAGAGGCGGTACGTGAAGAGCTTGCCGCGGCCCTGGTGCAAAAAGCGCGGGCGCAGGTTCGCGACGCGCGCGGCCGCGTCCTCGCCCGACTGCATCGTCTCCCACGGCGGGTTGGTCAGCACCGCGTCGAAGTGGCCCTGCGCGAGGTCGATCAGGCCGTCGCCGGCGCGGAGGTGCGTCGCGAGGGCGGTGGGATCCGGTGCGTCGTCGCCACACGCTTCGCACAGGGCCAGCACGGCGAGTGCCGTTGCGGTGCTGTCGAGGTCGACGCCGTGCAGACAGGTCACCGCGTCGCGCGCACGCAAGCCGGCGGTCGTGAGCGTGCGCAGCGCCGCGAGCAGGAACGTGCCGCCGCCGACCGCCGGATCGCAGATGCGGAGCCGCGTCGGGTCCTTGTCGCGCAGCAACGGTGCGAGCGTGCGCGCGACGGTCGGTTCGGCGAGGGACAGCGGCGTGAACCACGCGCCGCGCTGCTTGCGCTGGTCGGTCGC
>DASVAL010000007.1:0-68369 GCA_036376355.1 Planctomycetota bacterium | reverse complement strand
CGATGGCCAGGCGAGTGGCTTCGATCCGCGCTTCTTCACGCCCTACGGCAACATGCTGCGCAGCACGCCGCACTATCCGGTGCTCGGCAACCACGACACCCACACATCGAATGGACAGCCGTTCCTCGACGCGTTCTACCTGCCGACCGGCAACTCGGGCAACGAGCGTTGGTACTCGTTCGACTTCGGCGATTGCCACTTCATCGGGCTCGATTCCACGCAAGCATCGAGCTCGACGCAGCGCGCCTGGCTGCGCAGCGACCTGATCGCCGCTCGCGCCAACGGCGCCGCGTGGATCTTCGCCACGATGCACCATCCGCCGTACTCGTCGGGCACCACTCACGGCCGCAACGACACCGTCTATCAGAACTGGTGCCCGCTCTTCGAGGAGTTCGAAGTCGACGCCGTCTTCACCGGACACGACCACATCTACGAGCGCACGACGGTCCGCAGGGACTTCTATCCGAACAAGCGCGGCGTCGTGTACTACGTCGTCGGCAGCGGTGGTGCGGGACTCTATGGCATCAGCCCGGAGCCGTACTCGGCCTACGCCACCTCGAGGCCAGGCATGCTGAAGGTCGACGTGCGCGGCAACGTCTTCCGCTCGGTCTTCCTCGATGCGTCCTCGAGCAGCCTTGGCACGCAGCGCGACTCCTTCACGATGTCGCGCGGACCCGTGACGCCTGCGCTGCGCGCGACGAGCCCGGATCCCGACGCCGGCCAGGCGTTCGCCGGCGTTTTCGACGCACCGGCTGGATCGTTCCGCGCCCTGTTCGCTTCGCTGCAGCCGGGCTACACGAACGTGCCGGGCCTCGGCCTCGTGCAGCTCGGCACGTCGGACACGATCCTGGCCAGTGGAATGGTCGGCTCGTCGCAGAACGCTCCGTTCTCGCTGACCATCCCGAACCAGGCCGCGTTCGTCGGCAAGGAGCTCTTCTTCCAGGGGCTCACGCTGAGCGGCACCTCGATGGCCATGCAGCTCACGGACCTGCTCCACTGCCGGATTCGCTGAACCGGCGGCCGACGGGCGTGATTGCCCGCGGCCAGGGCGTGCGAGACAGGTCCCGGACACCTGTCTCGCACCGGCCGGGCCGGGCCTCGCAGCAGGTGCAACATCCCGGTTGGGTGAACCGGATGCGACGTCGTCAGGCGTAGCGATCACATGGTCCGCCACCCCTGTGCCGCTCGTCGACCAGCCTCCCTCCTGCTGCTCGTCCTGCCTGCGCTGTTGCCGGCGCAGACCCTGACGCGAGGCCCCTCGGTATGGGAACACGGGTCGACGTCGTTCCTCGTCGCGTTCCAGTCGTCGAGTGCCGCGACAGGTCGAGTCGAATGGGGCCCGACCGAAGCGCTCGGCAACGCCACGACCGGCAACGCAACGACCGACCACGCAATCCGCATCACGGGGCTGCTGCCAGATCACTTCTACTGGTACCGCGTCCAGCTCGACGGCATGGCGGTCACGCCCGTGTTCCGCACGCGAACATTCGCGGCGCAGGGCTCCGACGTCAGCTTCTTCGTGTTCGGGGACTGCGGCGTGGGAACACCGGACCAGATGCGCGTCGCGAGCCTGTACCAGGGCTGGAACTGGGACCTCGGCCTGATGCCCGGAGACATCGTCTATCCCGGCGGCGAAGCCGCAAACTTCGATCCGCACTTCTTCGCGCCCTACGGACCCGCGCTGCGCGGCACGCCCCACTATCCGGTCCTCGGCAACCACGACGCCGCAACGCAGACCGGGCAGCCGTTTCTCGACGCGTTCTACCTGCCGACGGCCAACTCGGGCACCGAGCGCTGGTACTCGTTCGACTTCGGCAACTGCCACTTCATCGGGCTCGACTCGACTCGGGCCTCGAGCCCGCAGCAGAGGGCGTGGCTGCGTAACGACCTCATGGCTGCTCGCGCGAACGGTGCTGCATGGATCTTCGCGACGTTGCACCACGCGGCGTATGCGTCGGGCGAGCACGGCCGCACGGCGCACGTCTTCAACAACTGGTGTCCGCTGTTCGAGGAGTTCGAGGTCGATGCCGTGTTCCAGGGACACGACCACATCTACGAGCGCAGTGCCGTCGTCCGGGACTTCCATCCCAACAACCGCGGCGTCGTCTACTTCGTCGTCGGGACCGGCGGCGCGGATCTCGACTCGATCGACCCGCAGCCGTACTCGGCCTACGCGCGAGCGGCGTGGGGAGCGCTGAAGGTCGACGTGCGCGGGAACGTCTTCCGTTCGGTCTTCCTCGACGGCGACCCGGGCTCGGCAGGCCAGCAGCACGACGCCTTCACGATGGTACGCGGACCGGTGACGCCGGCGCTGCGCGCCACGGACGCGGATCCACAGATCGGTCAGGTGTTCACCGGAGCCTTCGATGCGCCGAGCGGATCGTTCCATGCGCTGTTCGCCGCGCTGCAACCGGGCTACGCGAGCGTGCCGGGCCTTGGCCTCTTCCATCTCGGCACTCCGAACGCGCTGCTGGCGAGCGGCGTTGTCGGACCTTCGCAGCGCGCTGCGTTCTCGCTCGCCGTCCCGAACCATCCGGCGTTCACCGGGCTCGGTCTCTTCTTCCAGGGCGTTGCCGTGAGCGGCGGCTCGACGAGCCTGACCCTCACTGACTTGCTGCACGGACGCGTTCGTTGACCTGACCCGTGCTGCATCAGGTTGCTTTGGCTGCCCTGATCCTGGTGCGTACGACGTAGCGAGGACATGAGCGCCTCGCTTGCCCCGCGACGTCTGGTTTCGCTGCTGCTCGCTCTGCAACCGCTGTTGTCTGCGCAGATTCTGACACGAGGGCCTTCGGCTGGGAACACGACGGCTCGTCGTTCCTCGTCGCGTTCCGGTCCTCGAGCAACGCGACGGGCCGCGTCGACTGGGGCCCGACCGAGGCGCTCGGCAACACGGCGACCGGAAGCTCGACGACGGACCACGCGATCCGGATCACGGGGCTGCAGCCCGATCGCTTCCACTGGTATCGCGTCCGGCTCGACGACGTCGCCGCGACGCCGGTCCACCGCACGCGCACCTTCGCGGCACACGGCTCGGACGTGAGCTTCTTCGTGCTGGGCGACAGCGGCACCGGCACCGCGGACCAGATGCGCGTCGCCGACATCCATCAGGGTTGGGACTTCGATCTCGGCCTGATGCCAGGCGACATCGTCTACCCCTCCGGCGAGGCGCAGAACTTCGACCCGCACTTCTTCACGCCGTACGGACCCGCGCTGCACGGCACGCCCCACTTCCCGGTGCTCGGCAACCACGACGTCGAGACGTCGAATGGACAGCCGTACCTGAGTGCCTTCTGCCTGCCCACCGGCAACTCGGGCACCGAACGCTGGTACTCGTTCGACTTCGGCGATTGCCACTTCATCGGGCTCGATTCGGCGCAGGCGACGAACGAGACGCAGACCGCGTGGTTGCGCAGCGACCTGATGGCCGCTCGCGCGAGCGGTGCTGCCTGGATCTTCGTGACGATGCACCACGCCGCGTACACGTCGGGCCCGCACGGCCGCGAGCAGAGCGTCCGTGAGAACTGGTGTCCGCTCTTCGAGGCGTTCGAGGTCGACGTCGTGTTCCAGGGACACGACCACATCTACGAGCGCACGACGGTCCGCAGGGACTTCCATCCGGACAAGCGCGGCGTCGTCTACTTCGTCGTCGGCACCGGCGGCACGACCTACCCGATCGACCGGGAGCCGTACTCGGCCTACGCGCGATCGACGTGGGGCATGCTGAGGGTCGACGTGCGCGGCCCGTGTTCCGCTCGGTCTTCCTCGACGGCGCCGCCTGCAAGCTCGGCCAGCACCGCGACCCGTTCGCGATCGTACGCGGGCCCGTGACGCCAGCGCTCCGCGCGATGCGCGCGAGTCCGCAGGTCGGCCATCCGTTCGTCGGTGTGCTCGATGCGCCGGCAGGAACGGCGTATGCCGTGTTCTCCGCGCTGCAATCCGACTACGTGCCCGTAACGGGTCTCGGCCTGTGGCATCTCGGCAGTCCGGACACGTTGCTCGCGAGCGGACTGATCGGCACTGCGCAGATCGCCGCATTCTCGCTGACCGTCCCGAGCCAATCCGCCCTCACCGGCGCGGGATTGTTCTTCCAGGCGATCACGAACGGCCACTCGACGAGCCTGCAGTTGACGGACCTGCTTCACGGCCGGGTTCGTTGACCTCGGCTGCGCCTCGGCGCACCGCGGTCGTCTTGATTAGCAAGCTGCAGACACTTGTCCCGTTTCGCGAACGTCCGAGCCGTGCTCGCAATCCTCGTTGACGCCTGGATCCCCTTCGCCGCGTCGCGCGCACCTCGAAGCGCTCACGCCGATACCGCAAGTACCCGCTGGTTCGTGGCCAGCATGTCCCTAGCCCATCGGAGGAAGTTGCACCCATGATCCGCCTTCATCCTGCCAAGCATCATCTGGCTCCGCTGCTGCTCCTGCTGCAACCGTTGTTGCCTGCCCAGTCCCTGACGCGAGGTCCTGCGATCTGGGAGAGCAGCGCCTCGTCGTTCCTCGTCGCGTTCCAGTCCGCGAGCAACGCGACTGGACGCATCGAATGGGGTCCTACCGAGGCCCTCGGCAGCACGACGAGCGGACCTTCGACGACCGACCATGCGATCCGCATCACCGGACTGCTGCCCGATCACTTCTATTGGTATCGCGTCCGGCTCGGCAACACCGTCGTGACGCCCACCTTCCGCACCCGGACGTTTCCTGCGAGCGGCTCCGACGTGAGCTTCTTCGTCTTCGGAGACTGCGGCAGCGCCAGCTCGGACCAGATGCGCGTCGCCAGTCTTTGCCAGAGTTGGAACTGGGATCTCGGCCTGCTGACCGGGGACATCGTCTATCCCGACGGCCAGGCCAGTGGCTTCGACCCGCGCTTCTTCACACCCTACGCGCCGATCCTCCGCACCACACCCCACTATCCCGTGCTCGGCAACCACGACGTGCATACACCGAACGGTCAGCCGTGGCAGGACGCCTTCTACCTGCCAACCAACAACTCGGGCACGGAGCGTTGGTACTCGTTCGACTTCGGCAAGTGCCACTTCATCGGGCTCGATTCCACCCAGCCCTCGAGCCAGAGCCAGAAGACGTGGTTGCGCAGCGATCTCCAGACCGCCCGCTCAGCAGGCGCGGCCTGGATCTTCGTCACGCTCCATCACCCACCGTACTCGTCGGGCACCCAGCACGGCCGTTCGCAGTCGGTCTTCTCTCACCTCTGTCCGATCTTCGAGGAATTCGAGGTCGATGCCGTGTTCACGGGACACGACCACATCTACGAGCGCTCGATGGTCATCAAGGACTACTATCCGAACAACCGCGGCGTCGTGTACTTCGTCGCCGGGACCGGCGGCGCGGGCCTCTATGGCATCGACCCGGAGCCGTACTCGGCCTACGCACGATCCTCGCACGGAGTGCTGAAGGTCGATGTGCGCGGCAACGTGTTCCGCTCGGTCTTCCTCGATGGCTCCTCGGGGAGTCTCGGCACGCAGCGGGACGCCTTCTCGATGACGCGCGGCCCGGTGACCGCGGCGCTGCGTGCGACGAGCCCGGATCCCGAACCGGGGCAGACGTTCAGCGGTGCGTTCGACGCACCGAACGGGTCGTTCCGCGCCTTGTTCGCTTCGCTCCAACCGGGCTACGCAAACGTGCCGGGCCTCGGCCTCCTGCACCTCGGCACCACGGACTTCGTGCTCAGCAGCGGGATGACCGGTTCCTCGCAGACCGCCGCGTTCTCGCTCGGCATCCCGAACCAATCTGCACTCGTCGGCGAGGACCTCTACTTCCAGGGGCTCTGCGCGACCGCCAACCCGCCGACCCTGGGGCTCACGCACCTGCTCTACAGTCGCATACGCTGAGAGCTGAGTGCCCTGATGGAGGTGGCTCGTCCGAAGGTGCCTCGCGCGGCAGCCTTCGGTGCGCTGCGCGCGGCGGGCCTTCCGCACGGTCCGTATGTGCTCTGGTCCCGGTTCGATGAGAACCGCGGAACTCCATCCGGGCACTCAGTTCGACTTGGTTCTCGCACGTTCCTGTTGCGGCGTAATTGCCTGCAGGGGTGCAACGGGTGCAACGGCTCCCGTGGCCACACGTCGCGCTGCCAACTACAATCGCGCCCGAAGGGGTTGGACTTCGCTCTCTGACACGGCTGCCTCCATGACCCGCCCCCTTGCTCCGCACCAGCTGGCATCGCTGCTCCTCGTCCTGCAACCGTTGTTGACTGCCCAGACCCTGACCCGAGGTCCTTCGGTCTGGGGGCACGACGCGAAGTCATTCCTCGTCGCGTTCAAGTCATCGAGCGCCACGACGGGCGCGGTCGAATGGGGCACCACGGAAGCGCTCGGCAAGACGACGCTCGGAAGCTCGACGACGAACCACGCGATCCGGATCACGGGACTGATGCCGGATCGCTTCCATTGGTATCGCGTGCGGCTCAACGGCGTCGCGGTGACGCCCGTGCATCGCACGCGCACGTTCCCCGAGAAGGGCTCCGACGTGAGCTTCTTCGTGTTCGCAGACAGCGGCTCGGGCACGGCGAACCAGATGCGCGTCGCGAGCCTCTACCAGGGTTGGAACTGGGATCTGGGCCTGGTGCCAGGCGACATCGTCTACCCCGATGGCCAGGCATCGGGCTACGACCCGCGGTTCTTCACTCCGTATGGCACTGCGCTGCGCAGCACGCCGCACTATCCGGTGCTCGGCAACCACGACGTGCAGACGTCGAATGGCCAGCCGTATCTCGACGCGTTCCACCTGCCAACGGCGAACTCGGGCACCGAACGGTGGTACTCGTTCGACTTCGGCGATTGCCACTTCATCGGGCTCGATACCAACCAATCGACGAGCCCGACGCAGAAGGCCTGGTTGCGCAACGACCTGATTGCCGCGCGCGCAAGGAGCACGGCCTGGATCTTCGTGACGCTGCATCACGCCGCCTATGCGTCGGGCACGTGGCACAACCCCTCGCAGAGCGTCTATCAGCACCTGTGTCCGATCTTCGAGGAGTTCGAAGTCGATGCCGTGTTCCAGGCACACGACCACATCTACGAACGCACGACGGTCCGCCGGGACTTCTATCCCAGCAAGCGCGGCGTCGTCTACTTCGTCGTCGGCACCGGTGGCGGAACGCTCTACGGAGTCAACCCGAAGCCGTACTCGGCTTTCGCGCGATCGACGTTCGGAGTGCTGAAGGTCGACGTGCGCGGCCCCGTATTCCGTTCGGTCTTCCTCGATGGCACCGCGAGCACACTCGGCCAGCAGCTGGACCCCTTCTCGATCGTGCGCGGATCCGTCACGCCAGCGTTGCGCGCCACGAGTCCTGATCCGCAGGTCGGCCAACCGTTCGCCGGCGTGTTCGATGCGCCGAGTCAATCACTGCATTCGTTGTTCGTTTCCCTGCAGCCGGACTACGTGCCGGTGACGGGGCTCGGCCTGTGGAACCTCGCCAATCCGAAGACGCTCGTCGCGAGCGGCCTGATCGACAAGACCGAGAGTGCTCCGTTCTCGCTGACGCTCCCGGACCAACCCGCGATCGTGGGCCTGGAGCTCTTCTTCCAGGGCATCACGGTCAGCGTGCCCTCGATGAGCGTGCGACTCACGAACCTCCTGTACGGCCGCGTCCGCTGAGGCTCGCGGGCTGGCAGGCTCGTTGCACGCGCAGCACGCCGGGCGCCCGCGGTTCCGCACCGCGCCTCCGGCCGCGCAAACGCGTCAGCCGTGCCCGCCGAGCAGCTTGCCACTCGCGGGCTCCTGCCTGACCTTGCTGCGAACGAACTCGCGGTTCATCTCGGCGATGACGCGCACCGGAATCTCCTTCGGACAGACCGCCTCGCACTCGTACTGGTTCGTGCAGTTGCCGAAGCCCTCGCGGTCCATCGCGGCCACGAGACTCTGCGCACGCTGCTCGCGCTCGGGGCGGCCCTGCGGCAGGTTCAGGAAGTGCGAGACCTTCGCGCCGACGAACAACATCGCCGACGCGTTCTTGCACGCCGCGACGCAGGCGCCGCAGCCTATGCACGTAGCCGCATCGAAGGCGCGGTCGGCATCTGCCTTCGGCACGAGGATCGCGTTCGCGTCCTGCGCCGCGCCCGTGTTCACGGAGACGAAGGCGCCGGCCTGCACGACGCGGTCGAACGCGCTGCGGTCGACGACGAGGTCGCGCACGACCGGGAACGCGGCCGCTCGCCACGGCTCGATCCAGATCTGCGCACCGTCCTTGAAGCTGCGCATGTGCAGCTGGCACGTCGTCGTGCCGCGCTCGGGACCGTGCGGCACGCCGTTGATCACGACGCCGCATGCGCCGCAGATGCCCTCGCGGCAATCGTGGTCGAAGGCCACGGGCTCCTCGCCCTTGCGCGTCAGCTGCTCGTTGAGCTCGTCGAGCATCTCGAGGAACGACATCGCAGGCGAGATCTCGTCGAGCTCGTAGCGCACGATCCTGCCGTCCTGGCGCCAGTCTTCCTCGGTGCTGGCGGATTTCGTGCTCGCCTTCGATTGGCGCCAGATGTGCAGCGTGACCTTCACTTGTAGCTCCGCACGGCGAGGTGCACGTTCTCGAACTCGAGCGGCTCGACGTGGCGCACGGGCCGAGCACCGGGGCCCGCGTGCTCCCAGACGGCCACGTGGCAGAACCTGTCGTCGTCGCGCCTCGCTTCGCCGTCGTCCTGCCACTCCTCGCGGAAGTGGCCGCCACACGACTCGCGGCGCTCGAGCGCGTCGCGACACAAGAGCTCGCCGAACTCGAGGAAGTCGGCGACGCGGCCGGCGCGCTCGAGTGACTGGTTCAGCGTCGCATCGCTGCCGACCACCTTGACGTCGCGCCAGAACTCCTCGCGCAGCGCCGGGATCTCGCGCAGAGCCTGCTCGAGGCCGGCCTGGTTGCGCGCCATGCCACACTTGCCCCACATGATCTTGCCGAGCTCCTTGTGGAAGTCGTCGACGGTGCGCTTGCCGTTGACGGACAAGAGCCGCTTCGTCAGTGCTGCGACCTCGGCCGCGACCTTCTTGAACTCCGCGTGGTCGGGCCCGACCGCCGAGGGCTTCTGCCCCGCGAGGTAGCCGCCGATCGTGTACGGGATCACGAAGTAACCGTCGGCGAGGCCCTGCATCAGGGCCGAGGCGCCGAGGCGGTTGGCGCCGTGGTCGCTGAAGTTCGCCTCGCCGAGCACGAACAGGCCCGGGATCGTCGTCTGCAGGTCGTAGTCGACCCACAACCCGCCCATCGTGTAGTGCACGGCCGGGAAGATGCGCATCGGCTGCGAGTACGGGTCCTCGGCCGTGATCTTCGAGTACATGTGGAACAGGTTGCCGTAGCGTGCGGCGATCGCCGCCTTGCCGAGGCGCGCGATCGCGTCGCGGAAGTCGAGGAACACGCCGAGCCCCGTGTCGCCGATGCCGCGCCCCTCGTCGCAGACCTGCATCGCAGCTCTGGACGCGATGTCGCGCGGAGCCAGGTTGCCGAAGCTCGGATACTTGCGCTCGAGGTAGTAGTCGCGTTCGACGTCGGGGATGTCGAAGGCCTTCCGTTTGTCGCCGGCGCGCTTGGGCACCCAGACGCGGCCGTCGTTGCGCAGCGACTCGGACATCAGCGTGAGCTTGCTCTGGTGGTCGCCGCTGACCGGGATGCAGGTCGGATGGATCTGCGTGTAGCACGGGTTCGCGAACCCTGCTCCGCGCTTGTAGGCGCGCCACGTCGCCGTCACGTTGCATCCCTTCGCGTTCGTGCTCAGGTAGAAGACGGGGCCGTAACCGCCCGTCGCGAGCACGACCGCGTCGCCGGCGTGTCCCCGCACCTCGCCCGTGACGAGGTCGCGCACGACGATGCCGCGCGCGTGGCCGTCGACGACGACGAGGTCGAGCATCTCGGTGAGCGCGAACATCTTGACCGTGCGCAGGCCGATCTGTCGCGACAGCGACGCGTAGGCGCCGAGCAGCAGCTGCTGGCCCGTCTGCCCGCGCGCGTAGAACGTGCGCGACACCTGCGCGCCGCCGAAGCTGCGGTTGTCGAGCAGCCCGCCGTACTCGCGCGCGAACGGCACTCCTTGCGCCACCGCCTGGTCGATGATGTTCGCGCTGAGTTGCGCGAGCCGGTAGACGTTCGCCTCGCGCGCCCGGAAGTCGCCGCCCTTCACGGTGTCGTAGAACAGCCGCCAGACCGAGTCGCCGTCGTTGCGGTAGTTCTTCGCGGCGTTGATGCCACCCTGCGCCGCAATGCTGTGCGCGCGGCGCGGGCTGTCCTGGAAGCAGAAGCACTCGACCTGGTAACCGAGTTCGGCCAGCGACGCCGCGGCGCTCGCACCGGCGAGGCCGCTGCCGACGACGAGCACCTTGTACTTGCGCTTGTTCGCGGGATTCACGAGCTTCAGCTCGAAGCGGCGCGTGTCCCACTTGTCCTGGATCGGCCCCGGAGGAATCCTCGCGTCGAGCTTCATGGGGCCACCCTGACGATGCCGGTCACGACGGACAGCGCGAGCGTGGCGTTGCCGCCCGCGACGAGCGCTGCGAACAGCCACGACAGCGTCTTGACGAGCGGCGTGTAGCGCGCGTGGTTGAGGCCCAGCGTCTGCATGAAGCTCTGGATCCCGTGGCTCAAGTGCAGGAACAACACGAGCTGGAACGCGACGTAGGCGATCGCGATGGCCGGGACCGAGAAGCTCGACGTCACCATCGCGTGCACGTCGTGCCCGCCGGCGTTGAGCCCCTTCCTCGCGTAGTGCTCGGGGTTCGTCACGCCGAACGTGAAGTGCAGCAGGTGGTAGACGACGAACACGAGCAGCGTCAAGCCGCTCAGCACCATCGAGCGCGAGGCGAACGTGGCGACCACGGTGCCCTGCTTCGCATACGCGACGGGGCGCGCCTGCTTGTTCGCGCGCGCGAGCCGGACGGCCGTTGCCACGTGCAGCACGAACACGGCGAGCAGGCCGATTCGCGCGACCCACAACAACGCGCCCAGGTCGCTGAGCCACTTCGCGTAGCCATTGATCGAATCGGGTCCGCCGAGCAGCTTCAAGTTGCCGAGCAGGTGGACGACGACGAACCCGAACAGCAGGACGCCCGTGATCGCCATCGTCACCTTGCCGCCGATCGACGAGCGCCAGAAGTCCAACAACCAGGTCATGGAGCGGCGAAAGGATCGGGACAAAGGGCCGCGAATGCAACACGCGAACTGAGTGCCCTGGTGGAGGCGGCTCGGCCGAAGATGTCGCACGCGGCGACCTTCGGCGAGCTACGCGGGTAGCGCCTGCCTCACGGTGAACGAACCGGAGAAGCTCATCGGGTGGATGCTGCGCTCGCCCCAGTCCTGCCGCCACGCGACCACTTCGTGGTTTCGCAGTTGGCGCGGCAGCAGCTTCAGGATCTGGGCCGGCGTCTCGTGCTCCTTGTCGCGGTTGAAGCGCCGGCGGACGTAGTTCCGGTAGACGGTGAACAGCGCGAGGTGGTCCTGGAGCCGCTCGCCGGCCTTGGTCACGAGCCAGGACCGCCGCCGCAGCTGGCCCATGTTGTCGCGCGTCATCGCCATCGTGGTGTTGATCGCAAACAGCGGATTGTGCGTCGTGCGGATCCGCGTGCCGGCGGTCGTGTCGTGCTCGAGCCGCTCGCCGAACACCTGCCTCGCGACGACGCCGTAGCTCGCTTTCTCGTCGGTGCGCAACGCGATGGGGCCGGCCGGCACCCGGCGCGCGAGCTCGGTCAGCACCTTCGCGACGCTCGCTCTGCTCTCATCGGGACGAAGTGCCTCCCTCTCGGCCAGGTCCTGGCGCACGCGGCGCGCCGAACCCACGGCTGCCAGGCGCCGGATCTTGCCTACCGCGGTCGACACGACGAACCAGGTGTCTTTCTCGATCAACACCGGCATCGTCAGCGGGCGGATCGAAGCGCTCTCGAAGGTCTCCTCTTCGTCGAGCAGGTAGGTGCGTCCTGGCGGCAGGCACGGGCTCAGGTTGTCGTGTAGCAAGGCGCAGGTGCGCGCCATCTTGCGCTTCTTCTTCAGCACGGAGCGGATGTTGAGCTGGAGCACGCGCCCGAGCTGGCGCAGTCCGATGCCGCTCACGAGCAGCGTCCAGAACTGCGCGTTGCATTCCGGTCGCTGGTCGCGGTAGTCGTGGCGGAACGTCTGCCGCGAGAAACCCCTCTTGCAGCCCTTGCAGAGATACCGCTGCACGGGCCTGGGCCGGCAGCTCGGCCAGTAGTAGCCGCGCCGGATGAAGAAGCGCGGCGTCGGCTCCTTGTGCTTCTGACACGAGACGTTGGGGCAACGCGGTGGCACGAACTGCATCGAGACACTCCTCGCCGGCACCAACCACGACACCGGCAGGTGCTCTGTGCCTCGTTTGCGCCAGCGGTTGCAGCCGCGATGGCAAGAAACCGCCGGCCTCCATCGCGGCACTCAGCTCACGGCCGGAGCGGCGTCTTGCCCATCGACACGAGCGCGCGCAAGGCGTCCGCCGTGCGCACGTCGAGCCTCTTGAGCCGCGCCGGCTCGACGAGCAGCAGCTTGCCGTTCGTCGGATTCGGCGAGCTCGGCACGAAGACGAGCGTGTGCGGTTGGCCGCCGGGGCCAGGCGACTGCCCCGTGATGAAGCCGATCTCGTAGCCTTCGTCGGCCGTCACCGCGACGACGCCCTGGAAGAAGCGCTCGCGCGACGAGTCGTATCCGAGCACTTCCTTGAGCGACTGGTAGAACGTGCCGAGCACCGGCACACGCTCGAGCAGGCGGTCGATGCTGCGCATGATCCAGCGGCCCACGAACGTCGTCACGAAGAAGCCCGTCACGTAGACGGCCAACAACGACAACAGGAGGCCGAGGCCAGGGAAGTAGAAGCCGACCTCGCTGCTCCACGAGCTGGAGATGAAGTTCTCGAGCCACACGATCGTGAACACGGCCCCGCCGAGCGGCAGCAGCGCGACGATGCCGGCGACCATGCAACGAGTGACGTGGCGCGTGGGGATCTTCATGCGAGGGGCGCCGCAGCATACGCTCGAGGCACTACCACGCGAGCCGTCGCACCGGCTTCCGCGACCCGACACGGCCCACGCAGCGTCGATCAGGCCGTGGGCGACGCCGCCATGGCGCAACGCGACAACCAGCCGTGCACCTCGTCGATGGTGCGCTGCAGCGTCGATGTGCCCGCGGTCAGGCCGACGACGCGCCGGCCCAGGAACCAGTGCGCATCGAGTTCGCGCGCGCTCTCGACGTGCAGCGTCGGCACGCCGGCGCGCTCGGCGCGCGCGACGAGCTGCTTCGTGTTGTTCGAGTCGTGACCGCCGACGACGACCAATGCATCGATCCGCGGCAACAACGCATCGAGGGCCGCAATGCGCGCCTTGGTCGGGCTGCAGATCGTGTCGACGACGAGCACATCGGCCTGCGGATTCGCGGCACGGATCGCCGCGACGATCGCGTCCGCTGCCGCGACCTGCGTCGTGGTCTGGCTCACCACGCCAAGGTGCTTCTCGGGCCACGTCGCGACGTCGCCGGGCCCACCGACCACGATGGGATCGCGCAGGTCTTCGACGATGCCGCGGACCTCCACGTGGTCGCGCCGCCCGATCACGACGACGCGGCGCCCTTCGCTCTGTAGTTGCTGCGCGAGCTCGTGCGCCTTCTGCACGAGCGGACAAGTCGTATCGACGATCTGCTTGCCGGCACCTACGAGCCGGTTGCGCTCGCGCGCGCTGATGCCATGCGCGGTCACCAGGACAACGGGTGTCTGCGGCACGTCGCGCGCCGCCTCGGGCGAACGCTGGAAGCCGCGGCGGTCCAGCATCGACAGCACCTCGCCGTTGTGGACGAGCTCGCCGTGGATCGTGACCTCGTCGGGACGAGCCACCCGCTCGAGCGTCGACAGGGCGTCGCGCACGCCAAAGCACATTCCCATCTCCGTAGCCCGCAGGATCTGCATCGTTTGGCTCCAGTTACTTTGCATAACAAAGTAATGGCCGCCGCCGAGCGTGTCAACCCAACGGAAAGCTGAGTGCCCTGATGGAGGCTCGCTGGCTTCATCCACCTGCGGCCGGGGCACCTGCGCAGCGTGCTGCAGGCTCTGCCCACGCAGCTCGCCGAAGATCGCGATGTGCAGGACCTTCGGCTGGTCCACGTCCACCAGGGCACTCAGTTCGCGGGTGGGCGCGCGAGGATCCGCGGTGCGTCTGGCTTCTGCGCGAGCTACTTCTCGGGCTCGAGCAAGCCCTTGACGACCTTCGTTGCCTCGGCGCCATCGTGCCCGCGATAGCGGATCTTCAGCTCCGTGTCGAGCACCACGATCGTCGGCCAGCCGCGGATGTACCAGTCCTCCGAAATGGCCCGCACCTGGCCTTCGGGCTTGTTCTGGAAGCTGCGCCAATTCAGGCTGTTCGCGGCGACGGCCTGCCGCGCGGCCTCGGGCGTCGCATCACTGTTCACGCCGACCATGGCGAACGGCTTGTCCTTCAACTCTTCCACGAGCGACCGCTCGTGCGGGTACAGGGCCCGGCAAAGGCCTCACCAGTCGCCCCAGAAGTCCAGGAACACGACCTTGCCCTTGTAGTCGCTGAGCTTGAAGGCGACGCCATCGAGGTCGGCGCCGCTGATCTCGGGCGCGACCATGCCGAGGCCGAACTTCTCCTGCTCGGCGACCAGCGCGTCGAACTCGGCCTGCAGTTTCTTGTCTTCGGCTTGGGCGATCGCCACGGCCGCAGCGGCCTTGGCATCCTGGAAGGCCTTCGACGTGGCGGGTTCCGAACGCAACGTCCCCTCGCTGCGAGCGAACGCGAGCCACCCGAGCAACACGACGTTCTTGCCGTGCTTCTCGATCTTCGTGAAGGCCCTCTTCGCGTACGCGGCGCTCACCATGCGGTCCAGGTATGGCAGGGCCTCCGCGAGTTCGTGCAGCCGAGGGCTGTCAGCGTGCTCGTCCAGCAGCAGGTCGACGACCTCCTCGCGCTCCTCAGCCGTGCTGCCGATCCCCAAGGCTTGCAGCAGGAAGGGCACCGCCGACTCGCCAGGGTACTTCTTGGCAGCATCCAGGTACTTGCCGCGCAGTTCGGTGAAGTCGGGCCGCATCGGGAGGGCCGGGATGGGCTTTCCACCCTTCTTCGCCACTTCCGCCGCCTTCTCCGCCGCCTTGGCCGCGTCGCGCGCCTTCTTCTGCCAGTCGCTGATGATCTGCTTCTGCTCCGCCTGCAGGTTCCTGAGACGCGTCTTCGCGTCCTCGGCCGGCGCCGGCTTTCCCTGTGCCCCGAGAGGCAGCAAGAACATCGCGGCGGCGAGCCAGGTGGTAGTTCGTTTCATGGCTGTACAGTCTGTCCCGTCGGCAGTCGCATGCACCGGAGCGAAGGGAAAGCAGGGACCCCGGAGGAGCAAAGTGCCCCGCTGCGCCAGCCGCGAACACGCACACAGTGGCCTGCATGGATGTCGCTGGGACACGGCAACCCCGCATCGCAACGCGGTCTTGTCGACATCCATTGCCGCTGCCTCACCGCGGCGTGTGCGCGCCCGTCGTGGCAGCTGACGCCAATCCCGGCCTGAGAGAATCTCCCAGCGCGCCGTGGGCGTCCCGGGTGCTACCCCCGGCCCCTCAGGCGCGCGGGAACACTGCCGACCTCCGAACCTTGGCTCGGGCAAGCACAGCCCGCGAGGCGCCCGGCCAGCGTTACGTGCAGGGAACCCTGTGTCACGGATGCGACTCCGCACTCTGGCCGCAACTCACCGGTCCGGGAGTCAGCTGAGTGCCCTGATGGAGGCAATCCGGCCGAAGGCCCCCTACGCAGAGACCTTCAGCGAGCTTCAGAGCGAGGCCTGTCGAACTCAGGCGCAAGTGCCTCAGCCGCGGCCGCATCAATGCCGCGGACCTCCATCAGGGCACTCAGCTTCCTGGTACGGTCCTTGCCGAAGGCGCACTTGCATGAAGTCTCCCACCCCCCAGGCCGCTGGGCCCTCACGGCTCGGAATCGCCGGTCTCGCGATCGCGATCCTCTCCGCCTGCCAGCAGACGCCCGGACCTGCCGTCCGGCTCGACGTATCGATTGCGGCACCCACACCGTCGGCCGGTCAGCCGGTCCACTTCGAAGGGTTGCACAACGTCGTCACCTACACGGAGGATCTGGTCTGCGGCGGCGTTCCCGAGGGTGAAGCTGGACTGCGCGCGCTCGCGGCGATGGGGATCAGGACGATCGTGTCGGTCGACGGCGCTTCGCCGATGGTCGAGGCGGCAGCGAGTCATGGGATGAGGTACGTGCATCTGCCGATCAGCTACGACGGCGTGACGCCAGAACAGCAGCTGCGGCTCGCGCAGGCCGTGCACTCGCTGCCGCGCCCGATCTACGTGCATTGCCACCACGGGAAGCACCGCAGTGGCTCGGCACTGGGCTGCGCCGCAGTGCTGGGTGGAGACATGACGCCGGAGGAGGCGATGTCGCGCATGGCGGTGTCGGGTACGGCGAAGGAATACGGCGGGCTGTGGCAGGCGGTGCGAGAGGGCAAGGCGCTCGACGACGCGCTGCTGCGAGCCGATCCGGCGAGCTTCCCGTCGGTCAGCAAGGTCTCGGGGCTCGTCGCGACGATGGCCGAGATCGACCGCGTGTTCGACTACGTGAAGCAGACGCAGAAGGCCGGTTGGTCAGCACCCGCCGATCACCCGGACCTCGTTGCGCGCAAGGAGACGCAACGGCTGCACGTGTTGTTCTCGCAGCTGCCCGACGATGCCGACAGCCGGCAGCTGCCGGGTGAGTATCAGACCCTGCTGCGCGAGGCGGTCGCGAATGCGAAGGCGCTCGACGCCGCCGTGCAGGCCAACGACATCGCCGCCGCGAACCGGCTCTTCGCGGTCGCGACCGCGAGCTGCAAGACGTGCCACAAGACGTGGCGCGACCGTTGACCGGTCGCGTCACCACGAGTCCCATCCGCTTCGATCGATTCCTCCGAGAACAACCCGAGACTGCATGCGCGCCATTCCTGTCCTCGTCCTGC
This sequence comes from Planctomycetota bacterium, assembly GCA_036376355.1. Taxonomy (GTDB): domain Bacteria; phylum Planctomycetota; class UBA1135; order UBA1135; family UBA2386; genus DASVAL01. The sequence goes on along the minus strand of DASVAL010000007.1, from coordinate 51,437 downwards.
TTTGTGTGTTGTCCGCGTGCGGCGCCGATGCCGCGACGGCGGGGCCGACGATCTTCGTCGCACTCGACGAGGAGTTCAGCCGGCCGGTCCTCGAGCGGTTCACGAAGGAACTCGGCATCACGCTCGTGCAGCAGTACGACACCGAGAGCACGAAGACGGTCGGCCTCGTGAGCCGGATCCGCGAGGAGGCCGCGAACCCGCGCTGCTCGGTGTTCTGGAACAACGAGCTGGCGCACACCGTGCACCTCGCGAAGCTCGGCCTGCTCGAGGCATACGAGTCGCCGTCGGCGCGCGACGTGCCGGCAGAGTGGCGCGATCCAGGACACCGTTGGACCGGGTTCGCCGCGCGGGCGCGGATCCTGATCGTCAACACGGAGCTGCTGCCCGATCCGGCGCAGTGGCCGAAGAGCTACAAGGACCTCGTCGACCCGAAGTGGAAGGGCCGCTGCGCGGTCGCGTATCCGGTGCGCGGAACGACGCTGACGCACTTCACGGCGCTGCGGCTCCTGCTCGGCGACGAGGCGTTCGCGAAGTTCCTCGACGCAATGGTCGCGAACGACGTCAAGTTCCGGCCCAGCAACGGTGCCACGATGAAGGAGACCTGCAGCGGCGCCGTGGCCTGGGCGTTCACCGACACCGACGACTACCACACGGCCAGGCTCAGGGGCCACAAGGTCGCGTGCGTGTTCCCGGACCAGGAGGAGGGTGGACTCGGAACGATGCTGATCCCGAACTCGGTCGCGATCATCAAGGGTGGTCCCGACCTGCCGAACAGCAAGCGCCTCGTCGACAAGATCCTCGCGCGTGAGACGGAAGCGCTGCTCGCGGCCGCCGAGGGCGCGCAGATCCCGCTGCGCGGTGGCGTCGAGGGCCCGAAGGATCCGGCAATCAGAGCCTTCGGCGCCTTCAAGGCGATGGCCTGGGACATCGAGGCGACCGCTGCGAATCTCGCCCGCTGCAACCAGGAGTTCAGCAAGCGATTCGGCCAGTGAACGCGCGGCGATGGGACCTGCTGCCGGCGCGCTTCCCGTTGTGGATCGCGCTCTCGTTCCTCGCCGCGTTCGTGCTGGTGCCGCTGTGCATGCTCGCCGCGGAGACCGTGCTCGGTCCCGAAGGCCTCACGCTCGCGGCCTGGCGCGCGCTCGCACACGACGAGAACGCGCTGGCCCAGCTGTTCGCGTCGCTGCGGCTCGGCCTCTGTGCAACGCTGCTCTCGCTGCTGCTCGGCGGCGGCCACGCGTGGGTCACGGTCGCACGCGATCTGCCCGGTGCTCTGTGGATCGCGCCGCTCGGGATTGCGCCGCTCGTCGTGCCGCCGATCTTCATCGCGATGGGCTTCGCGGACCTGTTCGACGTCGCGGGCTTCTGGCCGTGCGCGGTGCTGCTCGGCATAGCACACGCGCCGTTCGTCGCGGTGCTCGCGGGGCGCGGCCTGCGCTCGGTCGACGGCCGCGCCTACGAATCGGCCTGGCTGCTGCGCGGGCGCGCGCGCGCAGAGCTCTGGCTCCTGCGCGCGATCGCGCCGGAGCTGCTCGCGGGCTGCCTGCTCGCGTTCCTGTTCACGGTCGCCGACCACGGCGTGCCCGAGTTCCTGACCGTGAAGGGCAAGACGTGGCACACCTACGCCGAGGGGCTGTTCTCGCGCTGGAACCGCCGCGCCGTCGGCACGACGTTCGCCGAGCTGCAGAGCCCGATCGTCGCCGCGCTGCCGTTCCTGGCGTGCCTCGGGTGCTTGTTGTGGGCCGCGCTGCGACTGCGGGCTGCGGCGCCGGACCGCGGCGTCGTGCAACCGTTGCCCGTGCGCCCGCTCGGTGCCTTCCGCTGGCCCGCGCTGCTCGTGCCCGCACTCTACCTCGGCGCCGGCATCGCGGTTCCGGTCGTCGTGCTCGCGCGGTGGGTGCTCGGCTCGGCCCAGCAGGCGGAACCGATGTCGCTGCAGTTCGCGCAGCAGAGCTTCGCGAAGGCAATGGACCAGGGGCTGCCGCAACTGCTGAACTCGATGTGGCTCGCGCTCGGCGTCGCCGTCGTCGTCGTGCTGCTCGCGCTGCCGCTCGCGCGCCAGTCGGCGCGGCGATGGCCCGCGCTCGACGTGCTCTGCGCGCTGCCCGCGGCGATCCCGGCGATCCTGCTCGGCATCGGCCTCGTGCACTCCTTCCACGACAGCGAGCTGCTGCGCTCGCTCGGCGGCGACTTCTACGCGGGCTGGGGATTTGCCGTCTGCGGCTACGCGGCGCGGTTCCTGCCGTTCGCGGCGCTGACGCTTGCGACGCAGGTGCGTCGCCAGCCGGTCGCGGCCGACGAGGCCGCAGCGCTCGTCGGCCGCTCGCCGCTCGCGCGCGCGCTGCGCATCCACCTGCCGCCGCTCTTGCCCGCAACGTGGTCCGCGGGCGTGCTCGTGTTCGTGCTGTCGCTGCGCGAGCTCGACCTCGCGGTCGTGCTGCCCGCGGCGAACGCGACTGCCGTGCGGCGCCTCGCGAACGCCGTGCACTTCCAGCACGAGGACTGGAGCGGCGTCATCGCGCTGCTGCTGCTGTGCCTCGCGGTCCTCGTTCCGTTGCTGCCGTCCGTGCTCGCCGGGCGTAGGCTCTCGTCCCTCTCCTGAAGACTCCCTGAACCACACTGCCGTGTCCCTGCCCGTCGCCGTCACCGACCTGTGCCTGCAACGCCCCGGCTTCCAGCTGGGGCCGTTGTCGTTCGACGTGCCGGCCGGCGGCCGCCTCGCGATCGTCGGCCCGTCCGGCTCCGGCAAGACGACGCTGCTGCGCTGCCTCGCCGGGCTCGAACGACGGCACAGCGGCAGGATCCGCATCGGTGCGCAGGTCGTCGCGGACGACGACACGAACGTGCCCCCCGACCGGCGCCAGATCGGGCTCGTCTTCCAGGACGGCGCTCTGTGGTCGCACCTGACCGCGCTGCAGCACCTGCTGTTCGCGGCGCCGGGCGTGTCGCGCGAGCAGGCGATCGCGCTGCTGCAGCGCGCCGGCATCGCGGGCCAGGCGGACAAGAAGCCGGGCACGCTGTCGGGCGGCGAGGCGCAGCGGCTCGGCCTCGTGCGCGCGCTGGCTCCGTCGCCAGCCGTGCTGCTGCTCGACGAGCCGCTGCGCTCGGTCGACGTGCACCAGCGCGACGCGCTCGTGCTGCTGCTGCGCACGCTGACCGACGAACGCGGGCTCACGACGATCCTCGTCACGCACGACCGCGACGAAGCGCTGGCACTCGCGACCGACCTCGTCGTGCTGCACGAAGGCCAGCTCGTCGAGCAGGGCCCTGCGCTGCAGCTGCTGCGGAGCCCGCAGACTGCGTTCACGGCCGCGTTCCTGCTCGGTGCCGCGTGCCTGCCGACGGACACCGCGGCCGCGGGCCGCGTCACGACGCCGTTCGGCACCTTCGAGCGGCCGAACGGTCACGCTGGCGACCTGCGCCTCGTGCTGCTGCCCGGCGACGTCGTCGCGAGTGCTGTGCCGCAGCAGGCACGGAGCACGCCGCGCGGGCGCGTGCTGGCCGCGATCCCGGGCAGCGACGGCTTCCGGCTCCGCGTCGCGTTCGGCGACCACCTCGTGCAGGCCCTGTCCGCGACGGCGCTGCCGGTCGGCAGCGAAGCCTCGCTCTCGCTCGCGCACCCGGTCCGCCTGCTGCCGTGGAGCAACGGCGCCGCGAAACCGCCGGCACCCGGGGGACCCGCATGACACTCCGCGCGCGCATCGGCATCGTGCTCGGGTTGCTGACCGCGTTCGTCGGCGCCCTCGCGTTCCTGTCGGGCGGCGGCGCCGCGGCGCCGCAGATCGCGCAACGCTGGGAGTCCTCGGCGCAGTGCAAAGCCTGCCACGAGGACGTCTATGCCGAGTGGCTCGGCTCGCACCACCAGATCTCGTTCACGAATCCCGAGGTCAAGCTGCTGAGCGACGACTTCCGCAAGGAGGAGTGCATGGACTGCCACCTGCCGCGGCCTCTGGCCGTGACGGGATTCGGCAAACGCACGCTGCCGCGCCGCACGCACTTCGACGAAGGCGTCAGCTGCATCTCGTGCCACCTCGCACCCGACGGCGGCATCCTGGGCCGCAACGACCGGCCCGAGGTTCCGTGCCGGCCGCGCCGCAGCGAGGAGTTCCTCGCGGTCGACGCCTGCGCGTCGTGCCACAACCAGCACAACACGACCGATCAGTGGCGCGCGAGCCCGTACGCACGGCTCGGCACCGACTGTTCGGCCTGCCACATGGCCGAGGTCCAACGCGTGCGCAACGACCGCAGCACGCGCATGGGCCGCATGCACGTCTTCCCGGGAGCGCACGACAAGGGCATGCTGCTGAAGGCCGGCAAGTTCGAGGTCGCGCGCGACGGCACCGACGTCGTGCTGACGCTGACGAACACGGGTGCGGGCCACAACTTCCCGACCGAAGAACGGCACCGCGCCGTCGACATGCTCTACCGCTTCGTGACCAAGGACGGCCCGGCACCGACGTGGACGCTCGCGCACCGGGCGCGCCAGCCCTATCGCGACGACCCGATGCCCGTCGGCCCCGGCGCGAAGCCCGGCGAGAACACGCAGCTGCCGGCCGGCCAGTCGAAGGCGGTGCGCGTACCAATCCCCGCGGACGCCGTGGCCGTCGAGGCCCGGCTCTGGTACCGGCTCACGCCGTTCTGCGGCGACGACGATCGCATGAGCACCCTGCTCCATGAACAGCGACTGGAGCTGCGATGAGACGCCTGCTCGCCAGCACGGGGCTCGCGCTGTCGTTCTGCGCCTGTGGCGGCGAGCAGCAGCCACGAACGCCGCCGCTGCCTGCCCTGCCGCCCTTGTCGCTGCAGCCGTTCCTGCCGACGCTGAAGGCCATCGCCGCGGCGCAGAAGCAGCCGACCGAGGCCGAGCAGCGTGAGCTGCGCGAGCTCGGCGACCTCGCGCTGCTCCTAGTCGAAGCCGACGTTCGCACGGCGACGCGCGCGGAGCGTGCACTGCTCGAGCACCCGCTCGCGTGGTGGGTGCTCGAGCCCGCGCTGCAGCACGAGCAGGTCTCGACGCGCCGGCGGGCCGTGTGGCTCTGCGGCCAATCCGGCCAGTCGATGCTGCAGCTGGCCCTGCTGCTGCGGCTCAAGTACGAAGCCGATCCGGAGACCGTCCTGTGGACCGCCGACGCGCTGCAGCGCCTCGGCAACGACGCGGGGCTCGCCTGGCTCGACGCCGCGATGGACCACCAGGCGACCGCCAACCAGGCCGGACAGCTGGCCATCGATGTCTGCCGCGAACGTTCCATCACGCTCTCGGAGAGCCCGACCTGGGCCGAGCTGCAGGGCAAGCTGCGCGAGCTCGGCTCCCAATGGCGCCAGACCGGCATCGGCTCGCGCGCGAACGTGACCGCCCCGGACGAGGCGCAGCTGCGCGCGCGCGTCGCCGCGCACCTGGCGGTCACCGAGGGAACCCTGCTGCGGCCCGTCGACGACGCGCGCTTCGTGCTCACGCGCGCTGGCCGCCTCGCCGTTCCGCTGCTGACCTCGACGCTCGCCGCGAGCGAACCCTACCTGCGCACGATGGCGCTGCAGGTGCTGGCCGAGATCCGCGCCCCGGCGCTCGACACGCGCACCGCCGTGCTGCCGCTGCTCGGCGACCCGCTGACAGCGTCCTACGCGATCCGCACGCTCGGCGAGATCGGCGCCACGGACGCCATTCCGCACCTGCGCGCCAGGCTCACGGTTCCCGACATCGAGCTGCGCGCCGCGGCCCCGCAGGCGCTCGGCCTGCTGCAGGACGTCGAGAGCAAGGCGACGTTGACCGAGCGGCTGCAGGATGCCAACGAAGCACTCGACGTGCGCGTCGGCGCCGCATTCGGGCTGCTCTGCCTCGGGCAAACACCCGAGGCAGAAACATTCCTCGCCGAGCGCGAGGCGAAGGGCGACTACCACGCGCCGACGCTCGCGCGGCTGCGCGAGCGGTTGGCCCAAGTGCAGCGCTGAACCATCAGCGGTCCGAGCCCTTGCCGGACCGAGCGCGCGCGGAGGTCCCGGATCCAACCGGGCACTCGGTTCTCTCAGCTGGCGTCGGCCGGCTTCACTTCGGTCTCCGCCTTGCGCCCTGTGAAGAGCTTGGCGAGGAGCCCGCCGATCACGACGAGGCCGACGAGGATCGGCTTGATCAGGACCTTCAGCAGCCCCGACTTCAACGCCATCTTGCCCGCGATGAGGCCGCCGATGCCGTAGGCCGCGACCTTGTCGTAGGCCGGATCGAAGTTCTCGTAGCGCTGGCCGGGCAGGAACTCCGTCACGGACAGCAGGTGCTTGCTGTGCGTCGCGACGAGCTCGAGTTGCTCGAAGTCGCCGACGCCGTTGACGACGAGGTGCCCCGCGCGGCCCAGCACGCGCACGTTGTAGTTCAGCGTGAGACCTTCGTTCTCGTCGAACTTCAGCTTCTCGGCCCAGTAGAGCTTGTGCTGCGTCTTGTCGTAGTGCGGCGGCTCGGCCCAGCCCCACAGCTCGACGCCGCCGAGTCCCGCCTTCTTGCGCTGCTTGCTGGTCTCCAGCGCACTGTCCTTCATCTCGGCCAGCAGATCGTCGTAGTCCGGCGCCTCGTCGTCCTTGATGTAGCCTTCGTCGACGTAGCTGTAGACCGCGAAGACGCGCGACTCCTCGAAGTCGGGCGGCATCGCGACGCCGATGACCTGCGGCCCCGGCTGATTGCCGAGATCCGTCAGGAACTTGCGCGCGTTGGGGCCGGCGAGCCACAGCCATCCTTCGGGGAGCTTCGCTTCGGCGACGCTGCCGACCTTGACCGTACCCTCGGTCGGGTGGTAGCGGTTGAGCATCAGCCGGACCTCGCCCGCCGGTGCCGGATCGGGATCGCGCTGACCCGGCAGTGACGAGAGGACGAACGCAGCGAGAAGGACGGTCCGTGCAGGGTTCCGCATGGTGGTGCTCGACGAGTTTCGCGCTTATCGGCTGAGGAGCCGCGGCAACGCGAGTGCGCAGTCTCGTTCCGGCGCCACGGCCTTTCCGGGGCTCGACCGTGCCGGCGCGTCACGCGAAGCACGTTCGCGCCTACGCGAAGAAGTCGTTGCCCTTGTCGTCGACGACCATGAACGCCGGGAAGTCCTTCACCTCGATCTTCCAGACGGACTCCATGCCGAGGTCCTCGTAGTCGAGCACCTCGACCTTCGTGATCGATTCCTGCGCGAGGATCGCGGCGGGTCCGCCGATCGAGCCGAGGTAGAACCCCGTGTACTTCTTGCACGCGTCGGTGACGGCCTTGCTGCGGTTGCCCTTCGCGAGCATCACGAAGCTGCCGCCAGCGGCCTGGAACGCGTCGACGTACGCGTCCATGCGTCCCGCCGTCGTCGGCCCGAACGAGCCCGACGCCATGCCCTTCGGCGTCTTCGCGGGGCCCGCGTAGTAGACCACGTGGTCCTTCAGGTACTGCGGCAGGCCCTGGCCCGCGTCGAGCCGTTCCTTGAGCCGCGCGTGCGCGATGTCGCGCGCGACGACCATCGGACCCGTCAGCGCGAAGCGCGTGCGGATCGGGTACCTGCTCAGCGTCTTGCGGATCTCGGCCATCGGCCGCCTGAGGTCGATCGGCACGACCTCGCCGGCGATCGCCTTCTCGTCGACCTCGGGCAGGAACCGCGCGGGGTTCGTCTCGAGCTGCTCGAGGAACACGCCGTCCTTCGTGATCTTGCCCTTCGCCTGGCGGTCCGCGCTGCACGAGACGCCGATGCCGACCGGACACGACGCGCCGTGCCGCGGCAAGCGGATCACGCGCACGTCGTGGCAGAAGTACTTGCCGCCGAACTGCGCACCGATGCCGTTCTTCTGCGTGATCGCGAGCACCTGCTGCTCGAGCTCGAGGTCGCGGAACGCGCGCCCCTTCGCGTTGCCCGTCGTCGGCAGCGTGTCGAGGTAGCGCGCGCTCGCGAGCTTGACGACCTTCAGCGTGAACTCGGCCGACATGCCGCCGATCACGACCGCGAGGTGGTACGGCGGACACGCCGCGGTGCCGATCTTCCGCGTCTCCTTGTCGATCCAGGCCAGCAGCGACTTGGGATTCAGCAGCGCCTTCGTCTCCTGGAACAGGAACGACTTGTTCGCCGAGCCGCCGCCCTTGGTCAGGAACAGGAAGCGGTAGGTGTCGCCCTCGTCCGCGTAGATCTCGATCTGCGCGGGCAGGTTGTCGCCCGTGTTGACCTCCTTGTACATGTCGAGCGCGGCCATCTGCGAGTAGCGCAGGTTCGTCTCCGTGAACGTGCGGTAGACGCCCTCGCTGATCGCGACCTCGTCGTTGCCGGTGGTCCAGACGTCCTGGCCCTTCTTGCCGATCACGATCGCCGTGCCCGTGTCCTGGCAGCCGGGCAGCACCATGCCGGCCGAGATGTTCGCGTTCTTGAGCAGCTGCAGCGCGACGAAGCGGTCGTTCGCCGACGCCTCGGGGTCCTCGAGGATGTTGCGCAGCTGCTGCAGGTGCCCGGGCCGCAGCAGGTGGCTGATGTCGCGCATCGCCGCGAACGTCAGCTGCTTCAGCGCCTCGGGCTCGACGCGCAGGATCGTGCGGCCGCCGGCGGTGAGCGTCGAGACGTGGTTCTTCGTCAGCAACCGGTAGGGCGTGTCGTCGGCGCCGAGCTCGAAGAGCGGTTGGAACTGGAACGGCATCGCCGCAGCTTCCCTGTGTCGCCAGGGAGTGTCCAGTGCCGCGATTGGCGTTTACTGGATCACGAACGTCGTGACCGGCGAGGTCTCTTCGGCGAGTGCGGGCAGCGTGAAGTCGAGCGTCACCATCGCGGCGTGCACGGGCAGGCCGGTGATCCACGGCAGGTTCGGCAGCAGCAGGCTGCCCGGAGCGCGGCCGTTCGGCGGCAGCACGCCCCAGAAGCCCGGCAGCGACAAGCTCGCTTCCGTGAGGAAGTCGAAGCCGAGCTCGAGCACTTTCAGCGGCCCTACGGGCACCGTCGCCGGCGCACCGGTCAGCGACAGCACCGCGATGTAGCCGGCGCCGGGATGGTAGGTGTCGACGAACTCGAACGTGACGAGGCCGCCCGGCACGATGCTGCCGCCGACCCTGACCTCGTTCGTCGCCGCGTTGCGCCGGCTCACCCACGCGAGCGCGAACGGCTCGCTCGCGCCGAGGAACTGCTGGTTCTGCAGCCGCACCGTGTAGCTGCCCGTGAACGCGGGCACGAACTGCACGATCTCGAACGCGTTCGCCTGGCTCGCCGAGCTCGCGACCAGCGTCGCACCGAACCACACGGTCATGTCGAGGTCCATCTGCAGCACGTCGGTCGAGTAGCTCGAGTTCGCGAGCGAGAACCACACGGCGCAGATGCGCGTCTCGTCGTTCGCGACGAGCGGGATCGTCACGTCGTAGACGCCTGCCGTGAACGACGCGGGCGTCAGCACCGTCCGGTGCAGCTGCCCCCTGGCGAGCGCCGAGTGCGAGGCCGCGGCGTCGATGTGCCCCGCGCCGTCGCGGTCGCTGAGCCTCGCCGCACCTTCGACGTTGTGGAACGCCCCCGCCATCAGCAGCGCGCGCACCGCCTCGGGCTGCGCCTGCAGCGCCGTGTCCGCCTGCGCGAGCAGTGCTGCCGTGCCGCACGTGACCGGCGACGCGTAGGACGTGCCGGTGCCCTGCGCGCCGATCCACGGCGAGGCCGTCGTCGTCGTCGTGATCGTCGTGCCGCACGCGGACACCTCGGGCTTGTCGTGGCCTTCGATCGGATTGACCCAGCTCGACGAGCTCGCCATCAGGTCGGTGTCCCAGTCGTGCGTGTTGCGGTCGTCGGCGTTGCCCGACGCGATCGTGTTGTAGCCGCAGCCCGGCGTCGTGACCTTGCCGTCGCTGCCACCCTGGTTGCCCGCCGACTTGAACAGCATCACGGCGAAGTGGCGGATGATGTAGTCGAAGTAGCGGTCGAGGAACTGGATCTGGCCCTTCTGCCCGTTCCACCACGAGCAGTTGCCGAAGCTGATGCCCTGGCCCATGCCCCACGCCCACGCCTGCGGTGCGCTCGAGTCGCCGGCGCCCGCATAGCTGTAGAGCTGCGTGAGTCCCGGCGCAGCACCCGTGTTCGGCACCTGCCGGCTCGCGATGATGCCGGCAACCGCCGTCGCGTGCGCCGCGACGGACAGCGTCGAGCCGGCCACGATCGGCGGCAGGTACGGGTTGGTCGTGCGCACCTCGTTCACGTCGTTGACGAGCACCTTGACGCCGGCACCGTCGATGCCGCGCCGGTGCACGACGTCGGTTCGCGCCGACTTGCTGGCCCATTCGTTCCACAGCGGCGCCTTGCTCGCGTCGAGCTCGATCGGCTCCCCTTCGTGCATCCAGGTCGGCGACGACCAGTACGCGAGGTCGACGTCGGCACGCGCCGCGAGCTGGCGCAGCTGTTCGGCAGTGCCGCGCACGAAGACGATCGGCGTGATCGTGTCCTCGTGCACGACGGCGGCTCCCGCCGCGCGTGCCGCAGCGGCGAACGCCGCGTTGCCGGGTGTCACGTGCGTGCGCGCCGTGGCCAGGGCCGCGCGCCGCGCGTCCTCGGCGCGCGCACCGGTCCGCAGGGCGTCGTCGATCGCCGCGCGCAGATCGGGCATCGCCGCCGGCAACACGAGCCAGAACGCGGCCTCGTGCACACCCTGTGCCGCGAGCTTCTCGACGAGTGAGCCGTGCAGCTTGCCGTTCACCGCGTCTCTTCGCTCGATCGCGCGTCGCCGCAGCGCTGCGGGATCGACGGGCCTGCCGTCGGCGTCGGTCGCGACGCGCACGACCGTGCGCGACGCCACGTCGAGCCGTCGTTCCTCGCGGATCGTGACGCCGAGCTCGGGCAGGTGGCGCTCGGAGCGCGAGAGCACGGCCGGGTCCTGGGGCAATACGAAGAGAGCCAGTTCGAGGGCGATCAGCATGGCGCGGAGTGGCAGGCGGGGGCCCGCGCATGCTAGCCCACGCAGCGACCAGCGGTAGGCGCGGGGCGCGATCCGCGGTGCTCAGCGCTTGCCGTCGTCGCTCTTCGTCTTCTTCCACTCGTCGAGCAGCTCCTCGACGGCGGCCTTCACCGATGCCGGAAAGCTCGTGCCGACGCGCGGGTCCATGATGCCGCCACCGAAGCCCGTCTTCTCGGTGGGCGCTGTTGCAGCGAACTTCGCGAGCCGTTCCTGGTACTCGCGCGCACCGAGGCGCCGCATTCCCCACACCGCCATGACCTTCGCGAACGAGTCACCGTTGCCCGTCAGGAAGCTGAACAGGCGCTCGCGGACCTCCTTGGTGTCGATGCGGCTCAGGGCGCGTGCAGCGGAGATCTGCGCGTGCGAGTCCTCGTCACCGAGGAATGGCTCGAGCAGCGCGACTTCCGCTGCCTTGCCGAAGTAGTAGAAGCACTCGAGCGCCGCATGCTGGCAGAAGAAGGTCTCGTACGCGGTCTGGTTGTCGTCCTTGCGCCTGGCCGGCGGCTTCTCGAGCCAGTTGCGCATCAACTTCTGCATCGCGGCGTCGTCGTGCGCGACGCCGTGCAGCGACTGGAAGATGGCCTTCTGCGAATCGCGGTAGAGCGCTTCGGGCACGCGGCACAGGTGGTAGCTGTGTCGGTACGTGCCGAGGACGTTGCCTTTGTCGAGCCACGCCCATCCAGCGCTCGGAGTCGGCAGCGCCCAGCCGTCGCCACGCTCCGACTTGCCGAGGAAGAGATAGTAGGTGTTGTCCTTGCGCAACCGGATCTGCAGCTCGTCGTCGGGCGCCGAACGCGAACGCAGCGTCAGCAGGTAGTAGCCCTCGATCGTGATCTCGCCAGCCACCTCGGTGCCGCAGACGTGCTCGAGCACCTTGGCCGTCGCGGTCCGGCCCTCCTCGTTCGTGAGCACCTTCACCTTCACGAACGTGGCCGCCTTGCGCACGACGTCTTCGTGCCATGGCTCGTCCCAGGTCGAGAACGGAGGCGAAGCAAGAAAGAGCACCGGCACGACCAGCGGGAGACGCATCAACATGGGAACACGTGGGATGTCGGCGGACGGTCGATCCGCGACGCACTCCTCAGGTGTTTCACGGAGTGATGGTGAGGATAGCGCCGGCTGCCGTGGGCACGACCGCCACCTGCACGGGGGCAAGCGCTGTCGAGGGTAACCGGAAGGTGCCAGCGCGATAGAGACGTGGACGCGCGGTGTCGGCGAGGTCCTGCGCCACCGTGTAATCTGCCGTGCCGAGCCATGGTCGACCGCTTCCCCACCGCCGTGCGTTCGTCTGCCGCCGTGCTGCTGCTGGCGGCCGCGGTGGCGGCGCAGGCGAGACCGGCGACGACGCCAGTCGAGCGTCGCGCGCGTTCGCTGACCAATCAGCTCGAGCTGGCCGAACGCCGCGACGCCGCCGTCGACGAACTGCTCGGGCTCGGCGCCGACGCGGTGCCTGCACTCGCGGCGCGGCTCGGCGATCCGCGGCCCGAAGTCGTGCAGGTCGTCTGCCAGGTGCTGTGTGCGCTCGGCACGACGGCGCAAGGAGCCTTGCCGCAGCTCGCCACCGCGGCCGCTTCGCGCGACGCGGCCATCGTGCGCATGGCGCGCATGACCGAGCTCGCGGTGCGCCCGACCGGCGTGACGACGATCTGCGAGGACACGGTGCATCGCGTCGTCCAGCTCGAGGCCGACGGCAAGGAGCGCGAACTCGCGAAAGGGGTTCAGGCATGGGACGCCGAGCCGCTGCCCGGTGGTCACCTGCTGCTGACGCTCTACCGGCAGCACAAGGTCGTCGAGCTCGACGCCGACGGCAATGAGGTGTGGTCCTTCGACGAACTGAAGAACCCGTACGACGCGGATCGCTTGCTCGATGGCAACACGCTGATCTCCGACGGCGGTGGCCAGCGCATCATCGAGGTCGATCCCGCGGGCAGCGTCGTCTGGGAGTTCAAGCATCCGCCTTGCAACGGTTGTTTCGACGTCGATCGGCTGCCGAACGGCAACACGCTGATGGCGTTGTATCCCGATGTCGTGCTCGAGGTGGACCGCACGGGCGAAGTGGTGTGGCAACTGAAGGAGCAGAGTGGCGTGATCGACGCCGACCGGCTGCCGAACGGGAACACGCTGCTCACCCTGCAGCAGTCCGGGGCCGTGCGCGAGCTGAACAAGAAGGGTGAGGTCGTGTGGGAGCTGAACAATCTCAATCACCCCAACGACGCCGATCGGCTGCCGGACGGCAACACGCTCGTCGCGACTACCGACAGCGTCATCGAGTTCAAGCCGGACCGCAGGGAGCTGAAGGTGCTGAAGCGCGGCAAACGCGTGACCGAAGTCGTGCGCCGCTGAGCGAGGCACCGCGCCGCTTGGTAATCTGCCGTGCGGAGCCATGGTCGACCGCTCGGCAACTCGGCGGAAGCCGGCTCTTCGTCGTGCGTCGGTGCCCACACCAGCTCACGGGCTGCAGCGACGAGGACCGCGCCCACGAGCACGAAGGCCAACGCGGGTGCAAGCAGCGGGGACTTCATGCGCCCGGCCCGCGCTTCGCCGAGCATGGCCTTCACTTCGCGAAATCCGGATTCGCGAAGATGACCGTGCGACCGGCCGCCTGGCAGATATCGATCACGCCGACGACTGCCTGCCACGGAACGCTCTTCTGGGCAACGATGACCGCCGGCGCCGTCTTCTCCACCGTCGACTTGACGACCCTGGTTCGCAGCTCGACGTCGCCGGCCTCGCCCATGGGGATCTTGATCACTCCGACCTGCCGCTCGTAGTCACGCTTCTCGTTGACGACACGCATCATGACGCGAACACCCCCCTCGTCCTTCGCCACGACGATGTTCGAGGCCTCGTCCAGCGGCAGCGGCATGGCGAGCCGTTGCTCTGCTTTTCCCGCTCCAGGCAGGACCGCGAACTCGATCTGGGTGATGCCGGCACCCGCCACCGTCGCGACCACTCCCTGCACGAGGCAGTAGGGCACCTGCGGCCCCACGCGAAGCGAGAGCGTCGCATTGGAGATGCTCACGCGATCTGCATGCTTGATCCTGATCTTCCGCGCGGCGAACGCCTCGAGGTGTTTCCGCAGGTCTTCCTTCTTCGTGACCGTGAGCCCGAACGTTCTCTCGCCGCCTCCCTTGCCATTGAGCTTCACCTTGACCTGCCAGTGGTCGGTGTTCTCGCAGGGCGGCATGGTGCCACCGCCGCACTCCTTGCCTCCCCCCGAGTGCACGAGCGTGAGCACGACGTCGACGGCGGCCGCCTCCTTGCCCTGGGTCGAGGTCGCGAGCGGCAGCGCCTTCGGCGCGTCCTGCGCCGCCGCAGGTTTCTCCTGGGCCGGCGAGCCCCACGCGAGGACGGCAGTGCTGACCAGGGTGAACGCGAAACCGCAGATTGCTGGCCTCATGACTCCTCCAGAGTGCGCGAGCGAACCGTTCGGGGTCGATGCCGCAATGCTCACGGCCCGCGCGCGGCCGTCAAGCCCAGGCTCGCGATCGCCGCCACCAGCTCGGACGATCTTGACGCGGCGTTGACTGCGAACCGGTCCTCGAAGTGCAGCAACCCCTTCGACGCGCCCGCCGTCGGCACGGCACGTCGTTCACTTCATGCTGTCGCGCAGCTCCTGCAGCACGCGGTCGGAGCCCTCGACGGTAATGAGGCCGAGGCGCGGGTACTCGATGTCGATGATCACGTACACGGCCTACGACATGACCGCGGCGAAGCCGACGATATGCACCCAGCTGCGGGCTTTGCTCGCGGCCATCCGCAGCCCGCGAGCAGCACGATCATGCCGAGCAGGAGCCCGAAGGCGAACACCGACGCAATGCTGGTGGGATTCATCTGGTCCCCTTGCGCGGAGGCTGTGGAGCGCGTCGCGATCTCGCCAGCAAACGGCGCGAGGGCCCGGGTTGACGGCGTCGCCGGGCCCGGACAACGTTGCAGCGTGGCCCCCATCGATCGGACGGCGCGTTCCCTGCGCGCGGTTGGCATTGCGATCGCACTCGGCAGTGCCGTGCTCGCGCAGCAGGACCCGCCGATCACGCTGTCCGGGCGCGTCGTCGACATGCGCGGCGAGGGTCTCCCCGTCGCGAAGGTCTGGGTCCAGTCCCGCGAGGTGACCGGCAGCACATGGACCACGCAGACCGATGGCGAGGGTTACTACCGCCTGCGTGTGCCGCGCAGCGGCGCCTGGCGCCTGCACGCGCAGACCACCGGCTACTCGCACGTCGCACACTTCCTGCACGAGCCGTTCGCACCGATGCGCGTCGTCGTGCACGAGACCGCGACGCTCTGCGGTGTGTTGTGCGACGCTGCCGGCAAGCCCGCCGGCGGCGTCGTGGTGTTCGCGGAGCCCGCCCTCACACCGACCGAGACCGTTGCGCTCGCGACGACCGACCAACACGGACGATTCGAGCTCGGCGGCGTGCCGCTCGGTCCGAACCGGATCGTTGCGTGGATCGAGGGGCAAGGCCTCGTCACGACCACGCTGCGCGTCGTCGGCGACGGCCCGGTCACGCTCGAGCCGTTCGCCGGCGCCACGACGTCGCTGAGCGTCGAGCTGAAGGACGTGCCCGAAGCCGATCGCTCGCGCGTGACGCTGACGCTGACCGTCAACCTCGACAACGGGGGCATCAGCGGCAGGCCGGAGCTTCCCCCACCGTTCTTCGTGCGCGGCGTCGCGGCCGGCGGCTGGCGCCTCGACCACCTGCCCCAGGGTGAGCAGATCGTGAACGCCTACGCGACCGGCATCCGCTTCCGACCGGGCGGGCTGACGACCCCACCCGGCAAGGGGCCGCACGAATTCGAGTTCGTCGCGAAGTGGCCCGAGCCGAAGCCGACGACGGTGCGCGCCACCGTTCTCGACGCGACCGGAGCGCCCGTCGCGGGCCTGCGCGTCGGCTACTACGGCACCAGCTACAGCCCGCGCGTCGAGGCGACGAGCACTGCCGACGGCCAGCTGTCGATCGAGAGTCCGTGGTCGATCGAGGAAGGCAGCTTGCACTCGTTGGACGAACGGTGGCTGCTGCGGTGGCGCTCGCGAGCCACACTGCCGGAGAAACGCATGCTGCTGCGCGCGCAGACGGATCGCATCGAGATCGAAGCAGTCCGTGCCTGCTCGATCACGGGCAGCGCACGGCGGCCGGACGGGCAACCTGCGGCGCTGGCACGCGTGCGGCTGTGGTCCGCGGACCGCGCGTCGTCGCCGCCGTGGCAGCGGCTCGCGGAGACCTGGACCGGGATCGACGGTGAGTTCACGTTCACCTGGCTCGTGGCCGACGAACGGCGGCTGCGCCTCACGATCGACTCGCAGGACGGCCTGCTGCGGCAGGATGGCGTGACGCTGCCCGCGGCCGGCGCCACCAAGGCGCTCGGCGAGCTGCGCCTGGAAGCAGCGGCAGCCGTCGAAGGCGTGGTGCGAACGCCCGACGGGTCCCCCGCGATCGGACTGCGCGTCGACCTGTGCGACTTCGACGCCAAGGCGGGGCGGCATGGAGCGGGTCACAACGCGCTGGTCGTCACCGACTCGCGCGGGCGCTTCCGCTTCCTCGGCGTGCCGGCCGGCAGCGCGCAGCTGGCGGTGTGGCCCGAACGGCCCGGCTTTCTTCGCCCCGAGCCGCCGTTCGAGGCGGAGGCCGGTCGCACGCACCAGTTCGAAGTGCTCGAGCCGCGCCGGTGAGTGCGCAGGCCCCGGCGCGCCGCGCGTGGCCAGAAGGGCGTCGACGCCGAGCGCTCTTGCTGCGGGCACACCGAGCGCGACGGAGTGCACGGGGTAGCATGCACTCGTGCTCCAGCCTTCCCGACTCGTCGCTTCACTCCTTCTGCTCGGGCTCGCGCGAGCACAAACAGCTCCCGATCTAGGCCCCTCCGTGCCGACTGGCTTCCTCCCCAGGACGATCTCACTCGACGGCCGCGAGCATCGCTACGTCGTCTACGTGCCGCCTGGCTACACGAAGGAACGCGAATGGCCGCTGCTCGTGTTCCTGCACGGCATGGGTGAATGCGGCACCGACGGGAAGAAGCACGTCGACGTCGGACTCGGGCCAGCGATGAAGAAGGACCGGGAGCGCTGGCCGTTCGTGGTGGTCTTCCCGCAGAAGCCGGACCGCGAGTCGCAGTGGATCGACCACGAAGCGCTCGTGATAGGCGTCCTCGACGCGACCGTGAAGGAGTACCGCATCAGCGCGCAGCAGCGGTTGCTCACGGGGCTCTCGCAAGGCGGCGCGGGCACGTGGGCGCTCGGCGCGAAGCACGCCGACAAGTTCGCGGCGATCGCTCCCGTGTGCGGCTACGGCAGGCCGGCGAAAGTCGCCGAAGCGCTGAAGAACATGCCGATCTGGGCATTCCACGGCGTCGACGACAAGGCGGTGCCGGCGCAGCAATCGAAGGACCTGTGCGCGGCCGTGAAGGAGGCGGGCGGCGATCCCCTGCTCACGCTCTACGAGAACACCGCGCACAACTCGTGGGACAAGGCCTATCGCGAGTCGAACCTGGCGGAGTGGTTGCGGCTGCTCCCATTCGACCCGGTGTTGGCGCGAGCTCTCACGCGACCGGAAGAACTGAAGGCCTTCTACATGTACATCGATTCCGTCAGGTCGAGCCGTACCACCGAGGGGCTTGCGATCGAAGTCGACGGACTCGGACGTTTGACAGTGGCCACGAGGAGTGAGGACTCGCTGAGCACGCTGTGCGATCGCACGATGATCCGCGGTGACGCGGCGAGATGTCTCAGCGATTGCGTGCGGCTTCTTGCGCGCAGCGGCGCCACCGACATTCACCGGAACTACGGCGCGGACCTGCGTGAGTATGTCTCCATCGATTACCGCTACGGCAACGGCGACCGGTCTGCATCCCCCTGGCCAAAGCGATTCGAGCTCACCGAGAAACCCGATGCTGTCGTCAGCGCCATTCGTCAAGTGGAGGAGATGCTGCGGAACCTCCGCTGAGCGCGCAGGCGTCCCGCGTGGTGCGCACTCGCGGTCAGCCCGAGCGCATCCCTTCGCGAGGACGCCGGAGCGGCAGTATGTTCGCCGCGATGAAGCACCTCCTCGCGCGCTCCGCCGTCGTCCTCGCCGCCTCGCTGGCCGCTGTCCGCGCGCAGCAGACCGCCGCGCCGGATCCGGTCGCGCGAGCGCACCAGGACATCGCGAGCCTGATCCCGGCCGACGCGGCCGCCGTCGCGCGCCTCGCGAGCATCGATCGGCTGCTGCAGCACTCGGCCGACATGGCGAACGCCGCCGGCAAGGACGCGACGGCCGTCACCGCCGAGCGGTTGCTCGATCGCCTCGGCGTCCCCGGCAAGCGCGAGTTGATCGACCGGCGGTTGCCCGCCGTGATCGCGCTCGTGCTGCCGCGCGCTTCGCCGCCGTCGCCCGTGCTCGTGCTGCCTGCGACCGACCCCGCGGCGTACGCGGCGTCGTTGCCGCCGCTCGCCGTGCCGCCGGTCGTCTCGGGCAGCTACGTTGCCGTGCCGCTCGGAGCGAAGTACGAGAAGCCCGCCGCACCGTCGGCGGCACTCGGCGAGCTGCCGGGAGGCACGTTCGCCGTGCACGCCGACGCCGAGAAGCTCGTCGCCGCGTACGGCACGGTGATCGGCGCGGCACTCAGCGCGGCGAAACCGCAGCTCGCGAAGAGCCTCGAGCTCGGCTCGCCCGGGCTCGACGGCGAGGAGCTCGCGGAGGTGTACTTCGAGGGAGTCCGCACCGTGCTCGGCTGTGCGAAGTCGTGTCGGCTGAGCGCCGACTACCGCGACGGCAGGCTCGAGCTGTTCGCGGCGCTGCAGGTCAAGCCCGGCAGCGCCATGGACGACTGGAGCTCGGCGCCGTTGGACTGCGCCGCATCGGGCGGCCCGCCGGGAGGCGCCGGCACGATCGAGATGCTGATGGCCGCCGACTGGCAGAAGCTGTGGCCCCGCTTCACGCCGCTGATCGACCGTCTCGCGGACGTCTATCCGAAGGAGACCGGCGACCTGCTGCGCCGGTTGACTGCCGAGTACGCACCGCTCTACGCACAGCTCGGTCCGTTCGTCGCGATGGACGGCGACCTGTTCTCGGCGGACGGCATGAACGCGAGGCTGCGCGTCGCGACGCGCGACGCCGCGGCGCTGCGCAAGGAGGTCGACAAGCTGCTCGGCAAGGAGCCCTTCGCGATGGCCGGCATCACGATCGAGACACCGCGCACGACGGAGACCGCCGGGGCCACGATCACCGACCGCGATCTCGTGATCGACTTCGCGAAGTTCGCCGGCGCGATGAACCTGACGATGACCGGCATGGGCCGCGTCACGAGCGAGCAGGTGCTCGAGGCCGTGTTCGGCGGTTCGCGGATCCCGCTGCGCATCGCGACGAAGGACGAACACGGCGTGTTCGCGTTCGGCAAGCAGCAGGACGCGGCGCTCGCAGCGCTCGACGGCACGGCGCGCGCGTGGTCGCAGCCCGTGCAGGAGGCGCTCGCGCGCGTCGCCGACTGCAACCCCCTGCTCGTCGGACGTATCGACGCGGTCGCCCTGATGGCCGGCCCCGCACGCATCGCCAGTCGGCTCGACGACACGCTGCCGGTTCCGAACCTGCCAGCCGGTGCGAGCGGCGACTGGGCCTTCTCGGCGGGCATCCGCGGCAGCGAGTGGCGCGCCGGCATGTCGATGGACGTCGCCGGCATCCTGAAGGTGATCATGGCGCAGGCGCCGCGTTAGGTTGCCGTGCGAGGCGCCGCCGCCCGCTGACGCCGGCGAACCACAGGCAGACGCCGATGCCGCCGACGCCGAACGAGAGCAGCGCCATCATCAGCACGGCAGCCCCGACCGCGACGGTGCTGGCAGCATCACCTCGCGGCATGCAGAAGCCGAACATCACGACGCCGCCCACGACCGCGAGCAGCACGACCGAGGCACCGGCGATGCGCAGTGCGCGGTGTGTTGCCGCACTGTCGCGCTTCTTGCGCGCGAACCACAGCCCGAGCAGCGCGCCGGCGGCGGCACCGAGCCACGCATAGGCGTCGCTGCGGTCGCGGGCGTCGAGGGTCTCGACGAAGATCTGCAGCGGGACCGCGACCAAGATGGCCAGCGAGCCGGCTGTGCTGGCGTAGTAGGCGACTGCCCAACCCATCGATGCCGCGCGCATGCAGGCATGATGGCGCTGGCAAGGCGCGGACGGAAGGTCGGGCGTCGAGAGTGTCCCTCACGAGTTCGTTCGCGCCCATGGCCTTGGTCAGCACCAGCGCGCCATGATCCGCGACCTGCCGCCATGCCAGGCCCACAGTTGCTGGAAGCCGGGCCCGACCGGCTAATAGAACAGCAGCGCCAGGCCATTGGACGCTGCAACACCAGACGGCGGGAAGGCCAACACCTGCACATAGATGGGCAGACCCAAGAAGACTGGTGCCGCCAACGACAAGGGAATCTGCACCTGTCCGGAAGTGTCGAATGAGAATGGGAACATTCCCAAGCCCCCCACGCCGACGAGCACAGTCGCACTGCCAATCTGAAACTCGTCATCGGCCAAACTGACGAGGACCGTGCCAGGATCGTTGGAGCCCGCGTTCTGAACACGCACATTCCCGACGAGCGGATTCACGGAAGGCACCCAGTCCAGAAGCAAGGTGTTGGCACCACCTCGTGTCGTCCCGTAGGTCTGCGCTCCGCCAACCATGAGGCATGGTGACGAGAACTGGCCGGCCAATTGTCCACCGTGCGCCCCCATATCGTTGCGCGTGGTTCCCCGCGCAGGGGGCAAGGCAGCGTCCATTGGACCCGATGGGTCGCCCGCGTCAACGCATGGAGAGGCAGGGTGGATGACGGGGCCGCCTAGTGCACTGTCGGGCCGCAGGAAGAACGGGTTGACGTTGATGTTCCCGATGCCAGCGACTCCGTTCTGAACATCGCTGTATGTCGCTGCTATTGCCGTAGCACCAGGGTGCACTACCAACTGCGGTCCATACGTGGGCGTCGGGCTGGTATTGAGGTCATTGTTGAAGAAGAGGATGGAGTTGGCGATGCTGACTGCGGCTGTCGCGGAGTAGTTCCTCACCGCCTCCTTGTTGTTCCGCGCAAACGTGCAGTTCATTATCGCGACGGATGCAGCATTGAGGATGGCGAGTCCCGATCCTTCCCTGAAGAGGTCCCCGTACGCGGCCTCTGATTGGTTCCCACAGACGAAGCAGCTCGTCATCGTCAACGCATTGCCATTCGCGTTGAAGGCCACGCCACCGCCGCGGCCCAAGCCACCCAGGTAGCAACCAGACCCGGCGCCATTCCCGTGCGCCAAGTTGTCGACCAAGATGCAGTTCGTGAGTGCCAGGTCGCCCGCGGTCGCATAGATTGCACCACCCTGCCCAACCTGGATGGAACAGCCGTAGGAGTGGGTGTGGACAAAGTTCGCCCGGAAGTGGCAGTTGCCCAGATAGCCATGACCCTGGAGGAACAGGCCGCCACCTGAGTTCTGGCTACCCGTGTTCAGGTTCGCCCTATTCCCTGCATTCCCCCAGACGCGACAGCGGTTCATATTCAGGGCAAACCCCGGCCCGATCGTCGCGTGCAAGCCGCCTCCGCTGTTGAGCGCAGAGTTGTCGCGTATTTCGCAGTCCTCCAACACCAGGTCGCTGTTGTTGTTGACGGCTAGGATTCCTCCGCCCGTGAACTGCGTGCTGTTGCCACGAATGAGGCAGTGTCGCAGTACCAGTCCTGAGTCGACCACGCGCACGCCGCTATTGGTCGCCTTCTCGATGATGCAATGCTCCAAGAGCAACGGCGTGGGCGCTCCTTGGAACAGGAACCCGCCCCACCCCTGGCCCGCCGATCGCTCCGTGAACACCACAGGATGAGCGGCGTTTCCGGTGATCGTCAGTGATCCCACGACTGTCAATGTCATGCCGGGATCGACCAAGACATGCACCGGAGCGGTTTGACTCGAAGCGATCTGGAGCGCACCGACCGTGACGTTGCTCGTCACACAGTACGGTGAACCCGCTGGAGTCCAAGTTCCACTCGCGATAGGCCCAACCATGGTGCCACACTGAGCGGTGGCCCAGGAAGAGAGCAGGAGGGTCGAAAGGAAGACGCGCTCGAGTGTGCTGTGTACCATGGCTTTGAAAGGTGGTTGGTAGGGTGACTGAGGTGTCGTCGTGATGTCTGGCAATGGGATGCCCTTCGGCGGAGCTGGGTTCCAGCGAAGGAGATCGCGGGCCCACGAAGAACCAGACGAGATTGCGGAGACAATCGAAGCCACTTTTCCGGTCAGCTACCCCATGTCATCCGATGGCGGCGGCTGCGGATCTCGTCTGCGGTGGAGGCGCTGTGATCGTGGCATCCATTGCGACACCACTGATCACAGGGGCATTCGCAAGAGTCGCGATTGGCAACTACTGGCTCATGACCCGGATGTCGTCCAGCCGCAGCACCGGGTTCGGTCCGGCTCCATGTCCCGCGTAGAACGCGATGCCCGCAGGTTGCGTCTGACTGCCGGCGAACGGGCCGAACAACTGCCCGTCGATCTCGAGCACGAAGCTGCCTGCAGTGAAATCCGCCTGGATGGCGATCCGGTACCAGTGATCGACTTGCACGAGCAGCGGTAGCGTCGCGCCGGAGACGAGGATCGTGCCATTCGAAACGAACTGGAAGAAGTCGTGGGCGCAGCCCCAGGTGCAGCCGCCACCAGGCGGATTCCAGAAGCCGAAGAAGCACATGTCGCTGCCACAACCGGCCGGACTCAAGTGCGGCACCGAAGCAGAGAACTCCAGCCGGACGTTGCCGACGAGATTCGGGACAGGCCGGTAGGCGACGGCCGACCAACAGTAGGCACCGTGCAGTTCGAGACACTGGGCGCTGGCCGGACCGGGATTCACGATGATCTGGGGACCGCCCCAATACTGCACCCACCCGCCCGTGGGCGAGAGACCGGTGGCGTAGGTCTCGAAGTCCTCCGCGAAGAGCAGCGTCGATGGATGAACCGCGAGCGCGACTCCGTTGGACAACGCGAAGCCGCCGTTCGGCGCGAGCGCATCGAGCACGAGACTCTGGAAGTAGTAGCTCGTGCCAGGCAGACCCGGCAGTACCGGGATCCCGAAGGTCAGCTTGTCGGTGCCGCCACCGTTGGTGAGACGAAGCAAGCCCACCAACGCAGGACTCAGTCCCACGCAGAACGTCCCGAAGGGCGAGGCGGTGGGACCGGCAACCGGGTCGACCAGGAGCATTGCCGGGGCGTTTGCGGCCCCGGAAGTCGAGAGCCGCACCAGGTTCAGCTCAGCCGGATGGCCGAGCAGTTGCAGCGATGCGTTGCCCTGGCTCTGGTTGCACTGTCCCGATGCCGTGGGGCACAGCAGTGCCAGCGACGAAGCGAGAAGGAGAGGGACGCCCGCGGCAAGGCTGGGCAGCTGGCCATACATGCGATCCACGACGAGGTCCTCCGGAGTTGGCGTTTTCGTTGACGCACCGAGCCCGCCCTGCAGCAGCAGATCTTCGGCGTGCCCGGGGACAGACGGCAGGCCGACGCGAACCGAAGCCGCCGCTCCCAGAATCGGTGGCTGCTATCTTTCCCGCTCGTCGAACCTTCGATTTCACGCGGCCTGCCGTCTCTCTTCCCATGGTCTCCGACACGACCCGGCTGCTGGACCGCCACCACGCCGGCGACCCCACAGCACTTTCGCAACTGCTGGTCCTGCACCTGCCGGCGATCCGCGACCTCGTACACCGGCGACTGCCCAAGGTGCTGCGCCGCGACGACGACACGATGGACATCGTGCAGGACGTGGCGATCCAGGTGCTGAAGGAGGGGCCCAAGTTCCGCTGCACGGACGAAACCCAGTTCCGGACCCTGGTCGGGGTCATGGTCGCCAACCGGCTCTGCGACCGACTGCGCGCCAAGTCCTCGCAGAAGCGCACGCCGGCCATGGAAGTCGGCTCCCTGAACGACTCCGTGGCGAACCTCGCGCAGCCGACCGACCAGCAGCTCGGTCCGGCCACCGGAGCAGGGCGACACGAGATGGAGGCCATGATCCGCCTCGCTCTCGAGATCCTGCCGGCCGATGTGCGCCAACTCATCCAATGGCACGACTACGACCGGCACTCGCACAAGGAGATCGGGGCACGACTCGGCATCACACCTGCGGCGGCCCACATGCGCTGCTCGACGGCCCACGAGCGCCTTGCGGAGGTGATCATCAAACTGCGCAGTGGGGCAATCGAAGAACTCGAGCAGGGTTCTGCCCCGGAATAGCAGGACAACGCCTCAACGGTCCACGGCACGAACCGGCCGGACACCTTCGTTGTTCCATACACACCGTGAGTCGCCGACATTGCGTACGAAGATGCCCACGTGCTCCCGGTCGTAGGCATCACCACGATCCGTGCGGAACTCCTTCTTTCGTTCCTCGGGGGCAATCTGCAGGCCGTCGCCATCACGCAGCTTGCCGATCGGATCCAGAGCGTCCGAGTAGTCTCGACACCACTCCCAGACGTTGCCCGCCATGTGGTGGAAGCCGAACGCGTTCGGCAGCAGGGAGTCGACCGGCATCGGCCCGTCTTCGTGGTCCCGCCAGGAACAGCCGCCGCGGAAGTTCGCCGCCTCCCGCCCCAGGGTTCGATTCTCCTCGGACCCCGCCCCCGCGCGCCCGGCCATCTCCCACTGCGCTTCGGTGGGCAGCTGCAAGCCGTCGCGGTGCAACAAGTCCTCGCATGCACGCCACCCGACGTGAAAGACCGGCAACACCGCTTCGGCCCCGAACGGACTGGCCGCCATGCGGCTCACACACGGGTCGCTCCAATCCTTGCTCCGCGCCTCTTCCTCGCGAATGCGCTGCGGCCACTGCTGGGCCAACCGCGCCCATTGGTCCCTGGACATCTCGTACTTCGACAAGAAGAAGGCACCGAGTCGCGCGCGTCCGGCCCCGACGATCTGCGCCAGCTTCCCGCCCATCTGGAAGTCGCCGCCCGGCACCAGAACGAACACCAGACCCGATTCGCGAGTGATGACCAGTCGCCCGGTACTCGGGTGCCGTTGCGGCGGCTGGCCTGATCGCCGGTGCGCGAACTCCCAGAGCTTCGTCGACGGATCGGGTCCCAAGGGCACCAGACCCAACTGCGGCTTCTCGAGCACGCCGGGGTTCGCCGCGATTGCGGCCGCCCACCGGCCACCGGGATCCTCCGCCGCGGCCCGCTCTTCTGCCTCCCACCAGTTCGCGCGTTCCCGGGCAAGCTCCACCTCCTCTTGCTCGAACGCACGCGCGGCAGCGATCTCTGCCGCTGCTGTCTCGGCTGACGCGGGTTCCATGTTCGCAAGGTCCGACTGCAGCGAGTCGGCCAAGGTCTTCACGTTCGTTGCTTCGCCGTGCAACCACCGCCGGATCGTGCTGGCGAGACCAGCCAGCTGGCCCGATTCGGGCGGCCACAACGTTTCGTACGTCTCTCGCTGGCGCAAGATCTCCTCCCGTAGTTGCCAGCATCGCGCCTCCCACCGCCATTCGAGTGTCGTGCTGCGCGCCTCGGCGATGTTTGCGAACCACAGGAAGCTACCGGCAACGAGCAGTGCCAGGGCCATGCAACCGACTGCCAGGCCTGGCCGGCGCTGCGCCAGGATCATGGCTCGTTCCATGGCGCCCTGTGGCCGCGCAAGCACCGCTGCTCCGCATCGCAACCGCTGCAGGTCCTGCGCAAACTCCAGCGCACTCGGATAGCGCCGCGCTGGATCCTTCGCCATTGCAGAGGCAAGAACGCTGTCGAGGTCCCTGCGCGAGAGCCTCCCGCAGCGTTGCGCCTTCGGCACCGGAGAATGCAGGATCATTTCTGCGAGGTCATGAGGCGTCGCCGCCTGGAACGGTTGCTCGTGGTGCAACACTTCGTATAGCGTGACCCCGAGCGCCCAGACATCGGTCCTGGCATCGGGCCAGCCTTGCGGCTTGATTTGCTCCGGTGCCATGTAGGGGCGCGTTCCAACGCCCAGTTGGGAACCGGCCAGGTCCTGCAACGGTGCCTGTGCATTCCACGCGACACCGAAGTCCAGCAGCACAACCGCACCATCGGGCCGCACCATGATGTTGCCGGGCTTGACATCGCGATGCACCATGCCCTGACGGTGCGCGGCGTGGAGCGCCCGGGCTGCCTTTTCCACCCACTCCACCCAGGTCTCCGCAGGGATCTCGTTGCTCCCGTTCATGCGTGCGTCGCGCAGTTTCTGGGCCAGCGTCTCGCCCTCGATGTACTCGAGCACGAGGTAGGGAGTCTCACCCGCCATCACCCAGTCCAACACGCGACAGACTCCGGCGTGCTGCAGGGCTGCCATACAGCGCGCCTCTCTCTCGAAGCGGGCGATTGCCTCACTACTGCCGCGCCACTCCCGTCCAAGCGTCTTGATCGCGACCTGGCGTTCCCCATCGCAACCCAACAACACCCTGCCCATGCCGCCTTCGCCAAGGACCCCTGTGATGCGGTACTTGCCAATCGAAGCAGGTGTCGTGCGCAGTCCGTCGCGCAGACGCGCGAACATCGCGTCGATCAGCGGCTCCGGCACTCGATCTGCGGGCACGCCGCTCACGACTGGATCCTTCGCATGGGTCGCAGGCCGAGATCGAACTGATAGGAGACTTCCGGTTGCTTGTCGCGTGCCGCGCTTCGGCAGCCGTTCTCATGCGGTGACAGGATCGTTCCGTTCACCGTGGTGCTGCCGTAGTTCCAGAGTCCTGGCCGCACGCTTCGCGCAGCTCCCGAGCGGGCTTCGTCGTAGACGTTGCTGCACCACTCGCGAACTCCATCGTGCATGTGGACCAAGCCCCACCCATTGGCTGTTCCTCGATGGACCTCGGTTGCTTCCCCTCTCAGCTGGTGGCTCCTCCGAAAGGCCTCGATGTCATCGCCAGTCCACCACATCGTGGACGTCCCCGCCCTACAGGCACACTCCCATTGAGTCTCCGTGGGTAGCTCCAGTGCATAGAGATCCAGCAGCTGCTTGCACTCGAGCCAACTGACGTTCGCGACTGGAACCATCGCCGGATCGTGGTTGCGTTCGACGAGAGTACTCGGACTCTGATCCGGGGCATCCGACAGCCGACGCCACTGCGCGCGCGTCATCTCGTACTTCGACAGAAAGAACGCCTCGTGCCGGATTGGACGTGGAGGTCCTTCCCACGTTTGAGCAGCCGGGTCGTAGTTGATCCCTGTCGCATCGACGCTCTGAGCCCCGAAATGACTCTCCCCACCGGGCAGCAGCACGAACACGAGGCTCGTCTCCGGCGTGATGACGAGGCGTCCTGACCCAGGATCTCGCACCGGCACTACGCCCGTACCGATGTGAGCAAACTCCTCCAGGCCTGACTGGGGATCCTTGCCGAGCGGAACCAGTCCCAGTTGCGGCCGAAGCATGAGTCCACCGTAGACCTTGGCGCGGGCAACTGCGGAACTCGTGACGGCCCACGCCTCGGCATGATCGCGCAGCGATCGCTTGGCCAGCGTGCGCCCCAGTTCGGATCGGCGACGAACCACCTCGCGTGCCGCCAACAGCGACTCGAGACGCAGCTGCGCCGCCGCAACCCAGGCCGGCCAGTTCCCTGCTCCCGACAAGACCGACAAGTCGCTGCTCGTGGCGAG
Organism: Planctomycetota bacterium; assembly: GCA_036376355.1. Classification (GTDB taxonomy): domain Bacteria; phylum Planctomycetota; class UBA1135; order UBA1135; family UBA2386; genus DASVAL01. Next base: position 23,968 of record DASVAL010000007.1, on the reverse strand, counting down.
CCACGACCGCAACGCCAGCAACTCGTCGGCCTCTTGCAGCCATTGCTCCGCCCCCGCAACCGCTCCCGGCAAGGCCGCGAAGAGGTTGGCATCGTCGCAGAGTTCCTTGCCGCGACCAATCACGCGCCAAAGGTTCTTGTCGGTGGCAGAGATACTCTGCTGAGTGGCGGTTTCACGCGCGAAACTGATCGTGCTCCAGACGGTCACCGTCGTCGCCAATGTCAGGACGACTGCAGAGGTCACCACCAGGTGTCGCCGCCCTGCAGCCAGGCCGCGTGACCACAATGATCGTTGCACACCGGATGGCCGGTCACCGCGACGACAGGCCGCCAGATCCTCTGCCAATGCCAGCGCGGCCGGGTACCTGTGTCCGCGCTGTTTGGCCATCGCCGTCTCGACCACCAACTCCAAGTCGCGGCTGACCTCCGGTCGCAACCGGCGCAGTCGCGGCGGCAACTCCTTGCAGACGCTCTCGTGTGTTTCATGCGGCGTTGGCCGCAGGAATGGTGAGGACAACGAAAGCGCCTCGAACAACACGACGCCGAGCGCAAACACGTCGGCCTGCCCGTCGATCGGCAGGCCGTCGTCGAGCACCCGCTCCGGGGCCATGTAGGGTGGGCTGCCCAAGGTCTGGCCAGTGCGCGTCAGCACGACATCGGTCGACCGCTCGTCGCGCACGAACCCGAAGTCGATCAGCACCGCTTGTCCGGTTCGCGTGACAACGATGTTGTGTGGCTTCACGTCGCGGTGGACCAGGCCGTTCTCGTGCACGTGCTGCAGAGCCCGAGCCGTCTGCTCGGCCCATGCGAGGCAGTCGTCGATCGAGGGCTTCGTGCCTTCCTGCCGGTGACGATCGAGGATCTCCGCCAGGCTCTCCCCATCGACATATTCGAGCACCACGCACGGGGGATCGGCGTCGAGCACCGCGAGCAGCCGCACCACGTGTGGATGCGACAACCGACTCAAGGCACGGCACTCCGACCGGAACCTCTCGCAGGCCGCCTCCGACTCGAGCAACTCCGGGCGAATGTGCTTCAGCACGACGTGGCGCTCGAGTTCCTCGTCGAACGCCAGGTGCACCACGCCGAGACCGCCGCCGTCGAGGTGGCGAATCCGACGATAGCGAGACGACGCGTCCCCGTTCACGGCACCATGCTCCAGCCGTTGCCACGGTGAGTCAACCAGGCGGGCTCTCGAGCCGCGGCATGGCGGGCTCGGGACTCCGCGATTGCGCGCTGCAGCCCCTTCGCGATGGCAGGGCCGAGCAGTAAGCATGCACGCCATGAAGCCGCGTGTCCTCGTCACCCGCCACGTCTACCCGGCGGCGATCGCGATCCTGCAGGAGCACTGCATCGTCGACTACGTGGACAGCTACGACGTGATGGACGAAGCGCACCTCGTGCGCAAGCTGCAGCACGCGCACGGCGTCGTGTGCCAGCTGACGGACCCGATGAACGCCGGCGTCATCGCGAAGGCACCGCACCTGCGCGTGATCGCGCAGATCGCGGTCGGCTTCGACAACATCGCGGTGCCAGCGGCGACCGAGCGCAGGATCGTCGTGACGAACACGCCCGGCGTGCTGACCGAAGCGACCGCGGATCTCACGTTCGCGCTGCTGCTCGCGACGGCGCGCGCGCTGCCCGCGGCCGAGCGCTTCCTGCGCGCCGGAAAGTGGCAGCGCTGGGACGTCGACCTGCTGTGCGGCAGCGACGTGCACGGGCGCACGCTGGGCCTCGTCGGCTTCGGCGGCATCGGCCAGGCCGTCGCGCGGCGCGCGCGAGGCTTCTCGATGCGCGTGCTCTACACGAGCCGCCGCGCGGTGGCCCCCGAGATCGAGCAGGACCTGCAGGCGAAACACGTGGGGCTCGATCTCCTGCTGCAGCAGAGCGACTTCGTGTCGCTGCACGTGCCGCTCCTGCCCGAGACGCGCCACCTGATCGGCGTCGAGCAGCTGTGCCGCATGAAGCGCACCGCGTTCCTGATCAACACGTCGCGCGGCCCCGTCGTCGACGAACGAGCACTCGTGGCCGCGCTCGAGGAGGGCCTGCTGGCCGGCGCGGGACTCGACGTCTTCGAGGAGGAACCGAAGGTGCACCCGGGCCTGCTCGAGCTGGGCAACGTCGTGCTGCTGCCGCACGTCGGCAGCGCCGTGCACAGCGTGCGCACGCTCATGTGCACGCTCGCGGCGCGCAACTGCGTCGCGGTGCTGACGGGCGAACGGCCGCCGAATCCGGTCAACCCCGAGGTGCTCGCGTGAAGCAGCCGCCGCGGCGGCTGTTGGCCGCGCGCGTCAGAACTTCAGAAGTTGAGCGTGAACGACTGGGTGAAAACGAGTGGACCCGGCACCGCGAAGAGCCCGAGACCACAGCCGTTGAACATGACCGCTTGCACGGACAGCGTCGCCACCGCACACGGCGGCCCGAGCAGGGGCGGGATCGGCATCGACAGCGTGTAGGTGCCCGCCGTGCTCGGCACGACGGTCATGATGATGGGAATGCCGCACGGGGGCGACATGTCCAGATCGAGCGACTGGTTGCTCGGGCCGCAGGCGGTCAGCGGGATCGGCGGCAGGCACGCGTTGGTCGGTCCCATCAGCGCGCACGTCTGGCACGGGCAGAAGTTGAAGAGCAGGAGCCCAATGGCGCCGAGCGGTGCCGTGATCGACAGCGTGAGCGTCACGCCGCCGTTCGGGAAGCACAGCGGAACGCACGAAGTCGCGCCCGAGCCGAGGGCATTGACCGTGAGGTCGTTGATGCCCGGCACACCCGTCGTCTGGGCGCACAACGGGCCGACGGCCAGGCAGGCCGCGAAGGATGAGAGGAGGTGGCGCATGGTATTCCGTGGAGCAGGGGCGCGGATCGTACGCGCCGCCTGCTACCGAGCCACCATCTTGTTCCGCTAAGCTCGTCGAGCCGCGTGTCGAGCCGCAGGCGCTCTTCGGCGGTCCTGGTCCGCTCGTGAGCGGGTTCCTCCTGCGGCGTCCGGCGCGATGATCCACCACTCCACAGAAGGAGATGTCCGCGTGAAGCAGCTGCTGCGGCGGCTGTTCCAGAGGACGCTGGTCGACCTCGACCCGAGGGGGCAGATGGCAAAGGTCGCCGACGAGTGGCGCAGCCGGGCCGCACGCGGCGGGCGGTTCCTCGTGCTCGCGTTCGGCAAGGCGGCGCGCGCGATGGCTGCTGCACTCGTCGACGCCTGGCCCGGCGCGAACCTGCGCGGGCTCGTCGTCCCTCCGGAGCCCGATGACGCGCCGCTGCCGCCGTTCGAGGTGATCCCCGGCGGCCATCCGCTGCCGACCGAAGGCAGCATGCGCGCGGCGGCTCGCGCGCTCGAGCTCGCGCGCGGTGCGACACGCGACGACGTCGTGTTGTTCCTCGCCTCGGGCGGTGGCTCGGCGATGCTCGAGCTGCCCGCCGACCCGCACGTGAGCCTCGAGCAGCTGCGCGCCTTCTACCGGGCCCTCGTCGGCTCGGGTGCCGGCATCGTCGAGATCAACACGGTGCGGCGCCACGTGTCGGCCGTGAAGGGTGGCCGGCTCGCCATCGCGGCCGCGAGCGCGTCGGTGCAGCAGACCGTCGAGATCTCCGACGTGCCGGACGTGCGCGGTGCCGCGGTCGCATCGGGCCCGAGCACGTGCGACCCCACGACGCTCGCCGACTGCCGCGCGGTGCTGGACCGGTTCCAGCTGTGGCCGATCGTGCCCGCGACATTGCGCACCCGGATCGAGAAGGGCGATCTGCCGCCGCCGCTGCACTGCGGCACGTCTCCACCGATGAGCCGGCTCGTGTTCACGCGCGTCGGCTCCAACGAGCACGCGCGAGCCGCGCTGCGCGCGCACGCGGAGGCCTCTGGGCTGTTCGTCGTCGTGGACCAGCGGGTCGACGACTGGCCGTACGAGCGCGCGGCCGCGCACCTGTTGCGCCACCTCGAGGCCCTGCACCGCCGCCATCCGGGCCGCGCGGTCGCGATCCTCTGCGGCGGCGAGCTCTCGGTGCCGCTGCCCGCGAACCCGGGGCAAGGCGGCCGCAACCAGCAGTTCGCGCTCGCGTGTGCGCGGCGGATCCCGGGCCGGCCGATCGCCGTGCTCAGCGCCGGCACCGATGGCATCGACGGCAACTCGAGCGCCGCGGGCGCCGTCGCCGACGGCGCCACGGTCGCGCGCGCGAAGCAGCGCGGCTTCTCGGTGACCGACCACCTGCTGCGCTGCGATGCGTTCCCGCTGCTGCACGCGCTCGGCGATCTCGTGATCACGGGACCGACCGGCACGAACGTGCGCGACCTGCGGCTGCTCGTGCACGCGGGCTGACGGCGCTGCCTGGCCGCGTGAGCCCGGACTTCGCGCATGCAACTCGCGAAGCCATCGAGCAAGCGCCAGATCTGCGCGCGCACTGTCGGCGCGGGCGACATCGCAGCGCCGCGCGCGGAGCCGCCGCGTGCGCGTCCGGTGCACGCTGCGGTGCCATGGTGCGGGCCAGGACGCTCAAGTTGGGACTTTATCGACGCACGGATCGCGTCGATTGGTGTCTCACAACCGGGAGATGGCGACAGGGATGGGGGCACCACGGAACTTGGCATGGCTGGCACTTGCACTCGCGTTCGCGGCGTGCAGCCAGGGTGGCAGCACGAATCCTGGCGCCGCGAGCTCCTCGTTCGGTGTCGTGCACCTGCTCGGCCATGCGCCGGCCAAGGACGCCGTGCAGGTGCCCGCCGACTCGACGATCACGCTCGACTTCGACGCGGCGATGGCGCTCGACAGCTTCGGCGACGAGGACACCTGGCTGCGCAAGGCCGGCTCGAGCCAGAACGTGCCCGGGACGTTCGCTCGCGCGGGCAGCACGCGCGTCGTGTTCACTCCGAGTGCTCTGCTCGACCTCGAGTCCGACTACGAGTTCCAGCTCTCTTCGCTGACATGCGACGAAGCGGGGCGCATCCTCGACGTCACGGTGCTGTTCGCATTCCGGACGCTCGACACGACGCCGCCGCACATCGTCTCGATCGACGTCCCCGACAACAGCCAGAACGAGAGCCGCACGCGCACCTTCACGGTCACGTACTCGGAGCCGATCGCCAGCAGCTCCGTCTCGTCTGGCACGTTGATGCTGCGCGACGTCTTCGGCCAGCGATACGAGGCGGCCTACACGGTCGCGGGGGCTCTCGTCACGCTCGACCCGTACGCGGACCTGCCGGGCAGCCGCCACTGCTTCCTGATCACGAAGGCCGGCATCACCGACCGCGCCGGCAACGAGGTCGGCATCGACGGCAGGACCGGCTTCCGCACCGAAGCCGACACCGTGGCGCCGCGCGTGCTCGCGGCATGGCCGCCGATGAACCAGACCGGCGTCTCGCCGCTCGTGCAACCGACGTTCACGTTCGACGAGTCGATGGATCCGGCGTCGGTCGAAGCTGCGTCGCTGCTGTTCCAGGACCAGTTCGGCAGCCTCGTGCCGTTCGCGATCGAGAGCGATCCGACGCAGCGGCTGCTGCGGGTGCGGCCGACCGTCGCGCTGCAGAGCAACCGCACGTACACGATGGCGTTCATGCTCGGCAGCGCGGCCGCGACCGACGTGAGCGGCAACGGCCTGGCGGCCACGCAGGGTCTCGCGTTCACGACCGGGAACGACGTCACGGCCCCCGTCGTCGGCACGAGCTCGCCGGCGGACGGCGAGCAGCGTGTGCCGGGCACCGTGATCGCCGACGTCGTGTTCAGCGAGCCGCTCGACGGCGCGTGGGTGTCGAACGACACGGTGTCGCTGCTCGTGAACGGCGAGCCGTGGACCGCGGTCGTCGAGATGCCGGCACCCGATGCGATCCGCATCACGCCCGTGTTGACGCTGCCGACCGATGCCGAGTGCCTCGTGCGGCTGCTGAGCGGCCACTCGGGCCTGCGCGACCTCGCCGGCAACGTGCTGGCCAGCGACCCGGAGCTGTCGTTCACGACGTCGTCGGACCCCGGCGTGCCGCAGGTGCTGATGCTGCCGCCCGAGGGCGCGACCGGCATCGCACCGAGCTCGGCCGTCAGCTTCGCGTTCGACGCGCCGATGGACCCGGCGACGCTGGATCTCGACAGCGTGCGCGTGACCGACGACGCAGGCCTGCCGCTGACCGGCACGCTCGCGATCGGTGCGGGCAACCGCGTCGTGACGTTCACGCCGGCGCCACCGCTGTCGCCGAGCACCTACTACCGCCTTCGCGTCGTCGGCGGCAGCCAGGGCGCGCGCCGCGCGAGCGGCAACTGGTTCCCGGCCGATCAGAACGCGCGCTTCCGGACCGGCTCGTGGAACGACACGCAGGCACCGATCGTGACGGTGACCGTGAACGGCATCCACCAGAGCCGCCTTCCCGGGCTCATCGTGCCGAGCTCCGGCTTCACGATCGACGTCGCGGCCACCGACAACGTGAGCCAGTGGGCCGACATGGGCACCACCGAAGTCACGCTGCACGGCACCGGCTCCGGCCCCGGTGCTTCGACGCTGCTCGCGGCCGCGAAGCTCGGCTACGGCTCGTTCCAGGTCGTGCTGCCGCCCGAGGCCCCGCTGACCGAGGGCGCCTGGAACATGGTCGTGACCGTGCGCGACCTCTCGGGCAACCTCGGCTCGTCGAGCCCGCTCGCGCTGACGGTCGCGGCACCGAGCGCCCGCGTGACGCCGTTCGAACGCACGCAGGTCGTCTGGGTCCGCACGGACCTCGATCGCATCGGCACCGGGATGTCGGACTTCGACGGCGACCTGCTGCTGCTCGGATTCAACACGGCAGGCGACCCGATCGGCACGAACGCGTGGATGCGCAACCTCGTGCTGAACGGCATCCTGGCCAAGGGCAACCACCTCTACGGCCGCGGCACGCGCGGCGAGCCGCTCGGCCCCGGCTCGGTCGGACTGCGGTTCACGAAGCGCATGCCGATCGGGCTGCCGCACACGCAGATCGCGCTCGGCGGCTTCGATCCCGAGGGCTCGCGCACGCGAACCTACGGCGACGAGAGCACCGGGATCCTCGGCCGCGCCTACTACGACTACGGCAACGACAACCCGAGCGAACGCAACACGTCGACGAGCCCCGGACTCGGCGTGTTCTGCCGCGAGATGTGGCTCTACCAGACCAGGATCCACCTGCAGGTATGGCCCTCCTACCAGACGAGCTTCGCGCAGAAGTTCCAGCCGATCTGCCCCGACATGGGCGGCACGCCGGCAGGCTCGCACGCGCACGACGCGGTCGTCCTGTCCACGGACTTCGACTACGCCGCGGCCACGACGGCGCAGCGTGCGCGGTGGCAGGTCGTCATGGACGCGGCCGACGACTGGGCCTCGGTAATGGGCGTCGTGCTCGCGCACGAAGTCGGTCACTCGGTCGGCCTCGTCGCGCCCGGCCCCGCACCGACGGGGCTCTACGGCGACTCGTCGCTGCACGACACGTTCGCGGGCGCTTCGGACGTGATGGCTCCCGCCGTCGGCTACGAGGCCATGATCACGCTCGACTACCGCTTCCGCGACCTCGACCTCGCGTACCTGCTGCACAGGGTCCTGCTCCGATGAAGAGTCTCCACCAGAATCGAGAACGGGCTGCTCCGCTCGTCGCGCTGTCGGTCGCGACGGCGTGTGCGCTGCTGCTCACGGCCCCTGCCGCCGCGCAGGAGCAGGCGACCGCGCTGGCCACGGCCGCGCGCGCCGCCGCCGCCGTCGTGCGCGCAACCGTCGTCGAGGCGACCGACCCGTCGCCCGAGTGGCACCGCGTGCAGTTCCGCAGCGTCGAAGTGCTCAAGGGCGCTCCCGGCGCGACGTTCACGCTGCTCGAGCCTGCGGGCGCCTGCTGCGGCCGCAGCCTCTTCGCGCTGCAACCGGGACAAGCGTGTCTCCTGTTCCTGCGGCGGAGCGGCGCCGTGCTGCACCCCTTCGGCGGGTCGCGCGGGGTCCTGCCCGACGCACCCGACATCGTCGAACACGTGCGCGCCGTCCTGCAGACCAGCAGCGATCGCGAGCTCGCGAGCCTGCTCGCACGCAACCTCGCCCACGCCGAGCCGCGCATCGCCGACGATGCCGCGCACGCGCTGGCCGTGCTGCCCGCACTCGAGCTCACGACCGTCGAACGCAGGCTGCTCGCCGAGGCACTGACGGACGCGGCACGACGAGGCGTCGCGAGGACCGCGCCGCTCCTCGAGGCCGCCGTGCGCGTGCACGATGCCGCGCTGCTCGACGAGCTGGTGCCCGCCTACCTCGGCGCCGAGCGCGCCGACCTCGCCGCGTTGCTGCGCAACGGACTCGCACGTTGCAGCCCGGCCGAGGTCTCGTTCCGACTGCCGATGCACGTCGGCGCGCACGAAGCGCGCGCGCTGCGCGCCGCCGAGCTGCTCGCCGAACTGCCGGCCGCGGACGCCCGCCAGGCGCTGCTCACGATGCTGCAGGGCCCGAACGCCCCGCGCGTGCAGCTCTGCCTCGCCGAAGGCCTGCTCGCGGCCGGCGTGCGCGGCGAACAGCTGACCTCGATGCTGCCGGCTCCGGTGCTGGCCCTTGCACAACAGCGCCTCGACGCGCCACGCAAGTTCCGCTCGATCACACCACATCGCCGATGAAGCGACGCAAGACAAGACGAACGGAGAAGGCGACTGCAGATGCAGCACGCACCTCGCCGCTGCCCGGCTGGCTGCAGAGCCTCCTGCCATCCGGCACGCAGCCATCCGGCACGCAGCTCCCAGTGTCGCAGCCGAACGGCTCGCTGCCCGCGAGCTCGCTGCCGGCGAGCACGCTGCTGCCTCCTGCGCTGCTGCTGCTGCCGCTCGAGCAGCTGTATCTCGAGCCAACGCAGCTCGCGCAGCTGAGGGGTCACCATCTGCTGACCGTCGGCGACACGCTCGCACAGCCGGCCGAGGCACTGGTCGCGAGCGGCGTGACCGAAGAGTGTCTCGCTTCGCTGCGCACGGCGATCGAGAGGGTGCTGCACGACGGTTTGGGGCAGTTCGCGAACGTCGAGAACACGCGCGACTGGTCGACGCTGCGCGTCCAGCTGCTCGCTCCGCTCGACGCCGACGAACGACAGCTGTTCCTGAGCCTCGTCGGGATCGGCACCGCTGCCGTCAAGCACGCCGCACTGGCGCGCCTGCGCGGCCTCTCGCTCGGAGCACTCGAGGAGAAGGCGCAGCACATCCGCGCACTGCTGCACGATCGGCAGGCCCCGCTGATGGGCCGGCTGCGCTACGAGGTCGTGCGCGAGATGGACTCGTTCGACGGCGTCCTGCTGTCCGACCACACGGCACCGGGCTCGCTGCTGCAGGTGATCGCGGACGCGACCCAGGATCCGTGCTGCGGCCTGCGGCTCGCGGCGTTCTGCTTTCCGCACGACTTCCACCTGCACCGCGACCGCCTGTTCGGCGTGCCGCCGATCCGGTTCCGCAAGCTGCTGCGCGAGCTGCCGCGCCTCGCGGCGCCGCACCGGCTGCCGCTCCCGGTCGACGCGCTGCACTCCGAGCTCGCGGACCAGGACCTCGACGTGCGGCGCGGCCTGCTGCTGCACGTGCTGCGCTTGGAGCTGCGCATCGCGATCGAGATCGACGAGAAGGACGGCGAGATCGCGATGGCGGACCCGCGCTCGCCCGAGGCGCGCCTGCAGGAGCTTCTGCTCGAAGCGAGCAAGCCGATGCAGCTCGACGACCTGCTGTTCGTCTACCGCGAGCGCTACCGCCGCGCGTCGCGCACGCGCCTGCTGCGCCGCCTGCAGCACGACTCGGTCTTCGTGATGGTCGGTCCCAACACCTGGTCGCTGCGCCGCTGGCACGAAGGCGAGCTGCACGCGCTGACGCCGCTCGTCGACAAGGTCGCGCGCCGCATCTGCGCCGAGGGTGGCCGCCACAACGTCGCGAGCCTGCTCGTCGACGACAAGCCGAACGACCGCAAGACCTGGCTCGTGCTCGACCGCCTGGCGGCCGACCCGCGCGTGCGGATGCTCGGCCGCGGCGACGCCTGCCCGGCCACACACAACCGCTCGCAGGTCCTCGACGACCTGCTGCACGATTTCCGGCGCGCCGCCGGCGACGTCGTGCTGAGCCTGTTCGTGCAGAACCAGCAGCCCGCGAAGCGCCGCCTCGTCGAGCGACTGCTGCGCTGGAACCGCCTGTTCGTGATGGTCGGCGAGGATCGCGTCGACACGCTGTCGAACTACCCGTTCGACGACAAACGCATGCGGCAGCTGCTGTCGCTCGTGCACCAGCACCTCGAACGCCGCACCGGCTACGCGCAGGTCCAGGCACTCAAGGCCGTCATCGACAAGGCCGAGCTCGGCGGCCTCTGGCTCACGCCCGAGCTGCTCGCGGATCTGCTGCGCCGGCACGGCTCGTTCGAAGTGCTGCCGAGCCGCCTCGTCGCGCGGCGTGATCTCGGCCTCGGCGCCTCGCTGATGCGCACCGTGCGCCAGGCGCTGCGCGAAGCCGGCCACCCGGTGACCGTCGACGACGTGTTGCGCGCGCGGCCGGACCTGAACGAGTTCGCGAACTGCCTGCGCGAGCTGATCGAGTCCGACCCGCTCGTGCAGAGCCCGAACGGCTCGCACTTCATCCTAGTGTGACGGATCCTGGTGTGACGGATCGTGCCGGGACCGGCTCCGCGGCGGGCCAGCCGTCGCGGTCCGCGAGGTGGTCGCAGATGCGGACAGCCGGCCAGGCCAGCAGCGCGCCCGCAACGACGTCGGTCGCCCAGTGGTAACGCAGCAGCACCGTGCTCGCGATCAGCGTCAGCACGAGCGGCAGCAGCACCCAGCACCAGCGGCGGTTCCAGCGCCACGCGACGATCAGGCTCACGATCGTCAACATCGTATGGCCGCTCGGGAAGCAGTTGTGCGGATTGGCTTCGCCGGCGTCGATCACGTGCCGCAGGAACGGCGTGACCGACAGCCCCTGCGGCTCCGCGGCGTGCGCGAGCACGAGCGCCGGCGACAACGTGGGCACCAGCACGTAGCCGAGGTAGCTCGCGAGGAAGCCCGCCACGACGATCAGCAGCGCGCGGTCGAACGCGGCCCACCCACGGCCCCGCAGCGCCGAGATCACGGCCGCGATCGGGATGAAGTAGAACGACGTGTAGACGATCTGCAGCACGTCGACGCAGAGCGGCCCGAGCCAGCGGTCGGCGAGCACCGCGAGGTCGGAGCCGAACACGGCGCGGTCCCACTGCAGCCACACGTACTCCCACGGCTCGGGGTGCACGCGCGGCAGCAGCCAGGCCATCGCCGAGAAGACCGCGGGCAGACCGAACAGCGCGAGCACCGTGCGCCCGGCCCGCGCGCTCGCGTGCGAACGGTGCACGGCGACCCAGCGCACGGCGAGCACCGCGGCGAACAGGATCGCGTGCAGCGCGAGGTGCATGCCGACCTGGCCGTCCGACCCGTCATCGCGCACCAGGACACCGGTCGCGCAGACGGCGACCAGATACGTGATCCAAACGCGCTCGAGCGTCGGCTGCGGGTTCACGGCGCCGGTGCTTTCGCGGTGCCGACGCGGCCGACCGCCGGGTGGCTCGCCGTGACGTCGGAGCTCGACGCGGTCTTGCCGTCGTAGCTCAGCAACCGGCCCTTGCCGCCCTCGATCGTCTCGATGTGCACGGGCCGCTGCCACATCCGGCAGAGCCCCTGCAGCGTCAGCTGCGCCTGCTCGAGCTGCAGGTCCCCACCGACCCACTCGTGCACGAGGTAGAGCTCGCCGCGATTCTTGTAGTTGCCGTCGACGACCTTGATGATCGGGTTGCCGAAGTTCGTCAGCGCGTTGAGCAGCTGCTCCTTCACCTTCCGGTAGTCGCGATCGACGATCACGAGCTGGCCCGTCTGCGGGTCCTGCCCGTAGACGAACATCTTCTGGTCCTCGGCGAACTCCGGCGTCACGAACTCGTCGATGAAGGTGACGTCGTTGTAGATGCGCCGCACCTCGAACACCTTTTGCCGGCCCTCGTTCGTCGGCCGGTGCCACTTGCGCCGCCGCTCCGGGTCGTCGCAGGCCTGGTACTCGGAGCCGTAGCGGCCGTGGTCCCAGCGCTCCTCGATGTGGCGGAACAGCTCGACGCCCATCTTGTACGGGTTGATCTGGCCCGGCCGCGTCGACAGCGTGCCGCTGTGCGTGTCGCAGTACTGCACGATCTCGCTGGCCTCGCAGAGGTGCCGCGTCATGAGCTTGCTGTGCCAGTAGACGGCCCAGCCCTCGTTCATGATCTTCGTCATGCCCTGCGGCGCGAAGTAGTAGGCCTCCTCGCGCATCATCGCGAGCACGTCTTGCTCCCACGTCGCGAGCGGCGCGTAGTCGAGCAGGAACTTCAGCACGTCGCGCGCCGGCCGCGCAGGGAACTGCTTGCTCTGCTTCTCCCTGGCCTCGAGCCGCTCACGCTCCCGCCGCAGGAAGTCGGGCGGGTTGATGTAGCGGTCCATGTAGTCCTTGGCCGCGATCTTGCGGACCACACGCTGCTCGTGGCGCGCATCGTCTTCGTCGGCGTTCGGCTCGACGCGCGGGTCGGTGCCGCGATCGATGTACGGCGAGTACGGGTCGATCAGGTTGTCGAGCGAGTGCACGAGATCGATGAAGTTCTCGACGCGCTCCTGCCCGTGCCGGTCCATGTAGCGCCGGATGCGCGAGCCGTGGTTCGCCAGCACGTCCATCATCTTGCGCGACGTGTGCTGGAACCACGCGTTGTTCTTGAAGAAGTCGCAGTGGCCGTAGACGTGCGCCATCACGAGCTTCTGCTCGGTCAGCGAGTTGCTGCGCATCAGGTACGCGTAGCAGGGGTCGTTGTTGATGACGAGCTCGTAGATCTTCGACAGTCCGTACGCGTACGACTTCGACAGGTGCTCGTACTCCATGCCGAAGCGCCAGTGCGGGTAGCGCGTCGGGAAGCCGCCGTAGCTCGCGATCATGTTCAGCTCGTCGTGGTCGACGAGCTCGAAGATGACCTCGTAGCAGTCGAGGCCGTAGCTCTTCGCGAGGTCGCGCGTTTCGTCGCGCAAGGCGGCGAGTTCGGGGGTCAGGTTGCCCATGCGAGCGTCGGGGGAATCGTCAGTGGTATCGGCAGCTGCCGCGTGAGACTAAGGCGGATCCGGGCCATGGCAACGACGGACGGGCTTTGCCGCCGCGGTAGGCCAGCCGCACCGCCGCACGACACGAACCGGCCCGTGCCGGCGCCCCGGAGCGGCATGCCCCAGTTGATGCGCGCTGGACACCTGGCAGCGTCTTGATCAACGCATCGAACCGTGTGGCGATCGCCTCTGCTCTTGCGCGGCATTCGTCATCGCCTGGCGCGGCATCGCGGAGCACGCTTCACGCCCGGTCGCTTCGGGCCACATTCACCGCCGGTGATGCGCAGTTCTCCCCATGGGCCGTTCGCGACGCCTCTCCAACGATAGACGCAGTCAAAGAAGGTGACTCGTATGCAAACTCATCCGCTCACACCGTACTGCATTGTGGCGTTGGTATCCCTCTGTCCCGCACAGACCGGACAGGCCCCCCAGCTGCCGGGCTCGGCAATCGCCCAGTTCGTGGACCCGCTGCCCCAGGTCCACATCACGGCCGCGACCAACTTGACGCTCGCCATGCGCGAGTTCAAGTCGCCGGTCATGCCGACCGGCTTCGTGCCCGCGACCGGCACCTACACGGGCACCTGGGTCTGGGGCTACCGCGACGCCGCGGGCAACCCTAGCACGACCTACGTCGGCCCCGTGGTCCTCGCAACGCGCAACGTGAGGACGACCATCCGCTGGCGCAACGAGCTGCCGCATACGAGCCAGAGCCACTTGACGGCGTGGCTGACCTCGACCGACCAGACGCTGCACTGGGCCGATCCGCTGAACACGGGGCACACGGCGGGCAACTACTCCGGCTCGGTGCCGACGGTCCCGCACCTGCACGGCGGCGAGGTGCCACCGCACCTCGACGGCGGCCCCGACGCCTGGTTCACCAGCGACGGCGCCCACCACGGCGGCGCCTACCACTCGTTCGCGGGCGCCGCCGCCAACGAGGCGATCTACCGCTATCCGAACACGCAGGAGGCCGCGAACATCTGGTTCCACGACCACGCGCTCGGCATCACGCGTCTGAACGTCTACGCCGGCCTCGCCGGCGGCTACCTGCTGGCCGATCCGCAGCTGTCCTTGCCAGCCGGCCTGACGCCGCACGGCATCGGCACCGAGACGATCGTTCCGCTCGTGATCCAGGACCGCAAGTTCGACGTCAACGGCCAGCTGTTCTTCGACAACGTCGGCATCAACCCCGAGCATCCGTACTGGGTGCCCGAGTTCGTCGGCGACACGATCGTCGTCACCGGCAAGGTCTGGCCGACGTTCGGCACCGCCGCGGCGCCCAAGCCGAGCAAGCGCTACCGCTTCCTGTTCGTGAACGGCAGCAACGCGCGCACCTACGAGCTGTTCCTCGTCGACGCGGTCACGGGCGCCAACGGCCCGCCGATGTGGGTCATCGGCACCGACGGCGGCTACCTCGACCGCCCGGTCAAGATCGACCCCTCGTCGGGGAGCGTCCGCAAGCTGACGATGATGCCGGGCGAGCGCTACGACGTGATCGTCGACTTCAACGATCCGAACTGGCGCGCCGCGAACCCGCAGTTCAGCGGCCGGCTGCTGCTGCGCAACACGGGCCGCGCGCCGTTCCCGTTCGGCGCCCCGCCTCAGGGCAGCACGCTCGGTCGCATCCTCAAGCTCTTCATCGGTCCCCCGGTCGCCGACTCCGGCTACAACCCGGCCAGCAGCGTCCCGCTGCGCGCACCGATGGTGCGGCTCGTCAATCCCACGGCCGGAACGCCGGCTGTCACGCCTTACCTGACCCGGCAACTGACGCTGAACGAGGTCATGGGCCCCGGTGGTCCGATGGAGGTGCTCGTCAACAACACGCGCTGGAACGGCCTTTCGGTCGCCACCGACATCTTCCCGGGCGGCGTGCGGCCCGACTCGGTGCCCGATCCGACCAACACCACCTCGAATTACCTGACCGAGTTCCCGCTCGAAGGCAGCACCGAACTGTGGGAGATCGTCAACATGACGGCCGATGCGCATCCGTTGCACCTGCACCTCGTGCAGTTCCAGCTGATGAACCGGCAGCGCTTCCGCCGGAACTACGTGAGCGTCTACGACGCGCTGTTCCCGCCGACCGCCGCGGTCGATTCGCTGACGGGACTGCCGCACCCCGGCGGCGTGTTCGTCGGCGGCTTCGGCCCGCCGCTGCACTATCTGAGCGGCGCCCCGGACAGGATCGGCGGCAATCCGGACGTGAACGCGTATCTGCAGGGACCGACCCGGCCGCCGTACCCGCACGAACGCGGCTGGAAGGACACCGTCGTCGTCATGCCGGGCGAGGTCACGAGGCTGATGGTCCGCTGGGCGCCGACCTCGCTGCCCACCTCGACCCCGGCAGCACAACGGTACTTCCCCTTCGACCCCGACGGCAACGGCGGTTACGTCTGGCACTGCCACATCATCGACCACGAGGACAACGAGATGATGCGCGGGGACGTGCTGCAGCTGAACACCGCGGCACCCGCGCCGGCCGCCCGCCCGCTGCGCCTGGGCGTGCACTACTGATCCAGACGGCCGCCGGGGACGAGAACTGATGGTTTTCGTGGAGCTGAGAGCAAGTCCCCAGCGGTGTATCGCACGGTGCACGGCGCCCATGCCATCGCCGAACCGTTGGGCAGCCCTCATGGTGACTGCGCAAATCGGTGCAACCGCGGAGCGTTCCGGGGCACAGATCCGCCGTGGGGAACCCCGCCGAACCGGCACGCCGGAGGCCAGAACGCACCGTACTCTACCAGACCGTGCAGACCTGGCTCGAGACGTTCCTTCACCGGCACGCCGCGGACCCGGATGACCCGGCGGGCCCCGCACCTTGCCCGCGAGGTCCCCGCCACGCTGAAGGTCACTGCGCGGCTGGGTCCTTGGCGCGGGCGTCTCGCGACGCGTGTACAGTGGCGCAACTGTCCTCGGTGTACCTGAGATCGGCCATGACCCGCTGCACGAGGTCGCGCAAGGATTCGAAACTGTCGAGCGTGACGGGCACCGGCGTGACCATCTGCTCCGCCGGCCGCAGCAGCGTGCGGGCAGCGAACAGGTTGCCGACCAGCGTACGGTCTCGCGAGTTGTACCCCTGGCCCATGACCCGGATCAGCAGCGGTTTGAGGTTCCAGGTCTCCGGCGGGCCCGACAGGCCCAACTGCGTGCGCCGCGGCAGGACATGGTCGAGCAGCGCAGACTCCATCAGGCAAGCCAACAGGACTTCGGCCATGCGGTAGTCACCGGTCTCCAGGCAGCACGCGTAGCTGGCCAGGTCCTGGGTGATCACAGAGCGCAGACGAGGGTCTTGCACCCTGTTGCAGTCGACCAGGCTCGTCGCGGCATTCTGTGGCGGCGGCGGTGTCCCGACGTCGCCCACCTGGTGTCCGACGGGGCTGACGGCCACTCCGGTCGCTTCGGCTCCGGAGTTCGCATTCGGCACCTGTGCGTTCTCGGGCGCTGTCGTCTGCTCCGGCGGTTTCGCCTGTTCCCTCTCCGCCTTCACCTTCTGCTGCAGCCGCGCGAACAGCGCACGGGACGATTGGGTTTGAGCAAGCGACAGGCTGTGCAGGGGCAGTTCGATCAGCGGCTCGGTGGCCAGTTCCAAGGCCCATTCCGCCACGATTTCCCGCTTCTTGCGGAGCAATGTCACCTCGTCGGTAGCCACTGACTCCAGGCTGGCAAGACTGACCTCGGTGACCTCCACGAACCGCCGACAGCACGCCACGAGCAGGCGCTGGTCGGCATCGGCCATGTCCAGCTCGATCTCCTCCTCGCGCACGCTGATGCAACGCAGAAGGAAGTCGCGGAGCCGGCGCACCTCGCTGTAGGTGCGCGTCAGGTCCGGCGGCACTGCCGATCCCTCGTGCTCGAGCGAGAGCCGGCGGGTGCCGAGGTGTTCGAGCGTGGTCTTGACAGCCTCGAGGAGGCACACCACGACGAGTCGTTTGACCTTGAACAAAGCCACCCGATTGCATCGGCAGTTCGCGGGACGGAGCTCTCGTGATTCCCAGCGACAACACCCAACTTCCGGTGCCAGCGCACGCCGCGCCATTGCTGCCCCGCCGATGCCATCGCTCGCAGAAACGTCGAAAGCCTGCTCGGCAAGCATCGCCTGATCTCGACTCGAGACGCGCTGCTGGCCAGCGGCTCGGCAGCACTTGCAGGTACTTCGACGTCGCCCGCCGCGTCACCGCCCCTTGCCGAGGAAGCTCTTGATGCTCGGCAGGATGCCTTCGCGATCCTGGATGTCGGTCGTGACGACCTTGTCGTCGCCGCGGAACGCGGTGTCGAGGTCCTTCTTGAACTGGCCGCTGCCGTAGGCGCTCTTGACCTGTCCGTAGCAGAACTGGTTGCAGAACGGCAGCAGGCTGTCCTTGAGCAGCGTGACGCAGTGCTCGGTGTCCCTGGTGCTCCAGTTGTCGCCGTCGCTGAAGTGGAACGGATAGATGTTCCACTCCTGGGCCGGATACCGGTCGCGCATCAGCTGCAGGCACAGCTCGTAGGCCGAGCTGATCTTCGTGCCGCCGCTCTCGCGCAGGTGGAAGAACGTGTGCTGGTCGACTTCGTGCGCTACGGCGTCGTGCACGATGTAGTGCACCTGCAGGTTCTTGTACTGGTGCCGCAGCCAGGCATCGATCCAGAACGCCTCGATGCGCACGATGTCCTTCTGCTCGCGACCCATCGAGCCCGACACGTCCATCATGTAGACGATCACGGCGCTCGCCTGCGGCACGTCGCGCGTCTGCAGCGCACGGAAGCGCAGGTCGTCGCGGATCGGCACGACGAACGGCCGCAAGGGGTCGTAGGTGCCGGACGCGATCTGGCGCTTCAGCGCCTGCCGGAACGTGCGCTTGAAATGGCGCAGCGACAGCGGGCCCGAGCGTGAGATGCCCGTGTAGCGGCCGGCCGCGGTGCGCATGTTCTTGCGGCCGCGCGGCTCGATGTTCGGCAGCTCGAGCTCCTCGCCGAGGATCTTCGCGAGGTCCTCGAGCGAGACGTCGACCTCGATCGTGTGCTTGCCCTCGTGCTCGCCGGCCTGCCCGGCGCCGTCGCCGGACTGGCCCGGCACGGGCTGCCCGGGAGCACCTTCACCCTGGCCGACGCCCTGCTTCTGGTTCTCGCCGAAGCGGAAGCGCGGCAGCGTGATCTGCGGCAGCGGGATCGTGACGTAGCGCTGGCCCTGCTTGCCGATGAGCTCGCCGGAGCTCACGAAGCGCTTGAGGTCCTGCTTGATGCGGCCTCGCACGATGTGGCGGAACCGCGTGTGGTCCTGGTCGATCCTGCGGACGGGCACGCTGCCTCACTCACCCTTGGTGTCGCCGCGCGCGAAGATCGACGCGACGTAGTTGAGCACGTCCGTGGCGCTGATCTCGTCGTAGCCGAAGTCGCGCATCAGGCGGCCCTTCACGATCTCGATCTTCTCCTGCGTGTCCTTGTCGACGACGGTCGACACGAGGCTCGTCAGCTTGATCGAGTCCTTCTGGTCCTCGAACAGCTTCAGCTCGAGTGCCCGGTGCAGGCGCTCGTTCGTCTTGTAGTTGAACGTGCGGCCCTCGACGGCGAGCGCGCCGATGTAGTTCATGATCTCGCGGCGGAAGTCGTCCTTGCGCGAGTCGGGGATGTTGATCTTCTCCTCGATGCTGCGCATCAGGCGCTCGTCCGGCTCCTCGTCGCGGCCCGTGTACGGGTTCTTGACCTTCTCGTTCTGCGTGTAGGCCTTGACGTTGTCGATGTAGTTGCCGCACAGGCGGGCGATCGCCTCTTCGTCGGCCGAGATCGCGCGCTGGACCTCGTTCTTGATGATCTCCTCGTACTCCTCGCGCACGACGAGCAGCAGGTCCTTGTAGCGCTTCTTGGTCTCGGGGTCCGAGATCAGGCTGTGGTGGTCGAGGCCCTCCTCGAGCTCGTTCATGATCATGAACGCGTTGATGCACGGCAGGTCGCGCACGAGCACGTTGCTGATCTTGTCCTGGATGTAGCGCGGCGAGATGCCCTCCATGCCCTCGCGCTGCGCCTCGTCGCGCAGCTCGCGGATGTTGTCGCGCGTATAGCCCGGCAGCGACTTGCCGTTGTAGAGCTTGAGCTTCTGCAGCAGCGAGAGGTTCGCCTTCTTCGGCTCCTCGAGCCGCGTCAGGATCGCCCACATCGCGGCGATCTCGAGCGTGTGCGGTGCGATGTGCTTGCCGGGCACGCGCTTCTTGCCGAAGTCCTTCTCGTAGATCTTGATCTCGTTCGCGAGGCGCAGGTTGTACGGGATGTCGATCTTGATCGTGCGGTCCCGGAACGCCTCCATGAGCTCGTTGTTCTGCAGCCGGTTGTACTCGGGCTCGTTCGTGTGCCCGATGATCACCTCGTCGATGTCCGTCTGCGCGAACTTCTTCGGCTTGATCTTGTGCTCCTGGCTCGCGGTCAAGAGGTCGTAGAGGAACGCGACGTCGAGCTTCAGCACCTCGATGAACTCGATGATGCCGCGGTTCGCGATGCAGAACTCGCCGTCGAAGTTGAACGCGCGCGGATCGCTGTCGGTGCCGAGCTCGGCGATGCGGCGGTAGTTGATGTCGCCGGTCAGCTCGGTGCTGTCCTGGTTCTTCTCGTCCTTCGGCATGAACGTGCCGATGCCGACGCGGTCCTTCTCGGAGATCGAGAGGCGCCGCACGACGACGTGGTCGAGCACCTTGCCGTAGTCGCCCTGGTAACGCTTCGCGAGCAGCTCGAGGTAGTAGCGCGAGACCGGCGACAGGTCGAAGTCCTGGCGCAGCTTGTACGAGGAGCGCACCTTCTTCTGCAGCGAAGCGAGCACCTTCGTGCGCACCTCGCGCGGCAGCAGCAAGAGCGGCTCCTCGTTCATCGGCGAGTTGACGCGCTCGCCGTCGATGTCCCACGAGAACGTGTAGAGGGCACCCTGCGGCGTGCGCGTGTAGGCCTCGAGGCCCTTCTTGAGCAGGCGCACGATCGTCGACTTGCTCGAACCCACGGGGCCGTGCAGCAGCAGCACGCGGCGTTCCGGGCCGAAGCCGTGCGCGGCCGCCTTGAACATGGCCATCAGGTTGTGCAGCGAGCGTTCGAGCCCGAACACGCCGTCCTTGCCGTCCTCGATGACGTCGCTGAAGAAGCGGTAGCGAGGGACCTTCTCCTTGTCGATCTCGATCTCCTCGACGCCGTGGCTCAGGACCATGTCGTAGAGACGCTGGTGCGCATTTCGCACGATCAGCGGGTTCTCCTGCACCAGCTTCAGGTAGTCCGGGAACGAACCCTCCCAGTGCTCGGCCTGGTACTGCTTCTGGTCGAGGGATTCGCGGATCAGTCCGGAAAGGTCGAGTTCTGTCATGCGTGAAGCCTCGCGAGTCGTCGGTCGAGCAGCCTGGCCGGCGGCGTCGGGATCCACCCATCGTATCGGCGCAACCGAGCCGCACCATGAGGCTTTTGACGGCAGGCTTCGGTGAGGAAAGGGTCGGTGGCCGGCGGCACGAGTGCTAACGTCTTGCGCATGGTCGTCGGATCGAAGCGTCCCGGCACACGTGCCGCGTGCTGTTCCTCGCTGTTGTTGTGCGTCCTGGCGGGCTGCGGCGGCGGGGGCCCCGTCGACGGGTCGAGGGCCTACGGGCACGTCGAGAAGCTGGTCGGTTTCGGCCCGCGCCCGTACGGCTCCGAGGCGCTCGGCAAGGCCAACGCCTACCTCCAGGACGAGCTGAAGAAGCTCGGCCTGCAGCCGGTCCCGCACGAGGTCATGCACGAGAAGGAGAAGAAGCTGATCCGCAACCTCTACGTGAAGATCGACGGCGAGGACGCCCAGCAGGGCCCGATCCTGATCGTCGGCGCGCACTACGACACGAAGCTCGCGGAGGGACACAGCGACGCGTCGCACAACTTCCCGTTCGTCGGCGCGATCGACGGCGGCGGCGCCCCGGCCGTGCTGCTCGAGCTCGCGCGCGTGCTGAAGGCGCGGCAACCGCGGCCGAAGGTCAACGTCTGGCTCTACTGGATCGACGCCGAGGAGTCGCTCGACTGGACCTGGAACGACGAGCGCGCGCTGCTCGGCAGCAAGGCGTTCTGCAAGATGCTGTCGGACACGAAGACGCTCTCGCGCGTGAAGGCGTTCGTGCTGCTCGACCTGATCGGCGACAAGAACTTCAAGATCGACAGGGACGGCAACTCGACCTCGACGCTGCAGGACCTGTTCGAACGCGCCGGCACGGCCATGGGCGAGTCCGAGCGCATGTACAAGTCCCCGACGGCTTGGGAGATCCAGCAGTACAGGGACAGGGGCCTGCCGTGGGGCATCACCGACGATCACAAGACGTTCATCGCCTACGGCGTGCCCAGCGTGCTGCTGATCGACTTCTCCGCCCGCATCCCACCGCACCTGCAGGGACTCAAGACCGGGCAGTCTCCGCTCGTCGACGAGCGCTACACGCAGTGGTGGCACACGCCCGACGACAACCTCTCGCAGGTGAGCCCGGCGGCACTCGCGTTCGCGGGTAATCTGGTGATGGCGGCGTTCGACGAGCTCGAGAGATTCTGCCTCCCGAAGAAGTAACCGCCGCCCCGCCAAGAAGTGAACAGGAGCCAAGCCGTGCGCACATCCACCCTCGTCACGGTCCTCGTCACCGGTCTTGCGGCCTGCATCGGTGCTTCGATCGCGAGCGGCAACAAGGACGGAGCCGGCGGTGTGCGCGGCACGATCGGCAAACCTGTCCAGGCGCAGGAGCAGGCCGAGATCGACAAGAAGAAGATCCTGCCGCTCGAGCCGGTGCGCGCGCCGCGGGACCTCGGCCAGAAGGCCTTCGAGCACGTGCGCGCGATCACGTCCTTCGGCCCGCGGCACCCGGGCAACCCGGCAGCACCCGGCTGGTCGAAGCAGCTCGACTACATCGAGCAGCAGCTGAAGGCAACGGGCCTCGCGGTCGTGCGCGACACGTGGACGGACCGCAAGGAGCTGATCACGTTCACGAACCTGTCGGCCACGATCCCGGGCCGCAAGAAGGAGCGCATCCTGCTCGCGTGCCACCACGACACGAAGTGCACGCAGGGCCACAAGAACCCCGAGCACAACTTCCACTTCGTCGGCGCGAACGACGGCGGCAGCGCCACCGGCCTCCTGCTCGCGCTGGCTCCCCTGCTCGCCGCGACGCCGCGCGACGCGACGATCGAGCTCGTGTTCTTCGACGGCGAGGAGAGCCTCGACTGGGTCTGGAACGACGCGGCGCGCGCGCTGTTCGGCAGCAAGCGCTACTGCAAGAAGCACCGCGACGCGCTGATGCTCGGCGAGGAGCCGCGCATCGAAGCGATGATCCTGCTCGACATGGTCGGCCGCACGGACCTGCACCTGCAGGAGGAGACCTACTCGACCTCCCGGCTGCGCACGATCCTCTGGTCGGCCGCCGTCGCCTGCGGCCACCAGCAATACGTCTTCCAGCGCTCCGAAGCCGCCAACGACGACCACAAGCCGTTCCTCGACGCCGGCATCGCGGCGATCGACCTGATCGACCTGAACGGCAACCCGCACTGGCACAAGCCGACCGACACGCTCGAGAACGTCTCGCCTGCCAGCCTGCAGATCACGGCCGACCTCGTGCTGACGATGCTGCCCGAGGTCGAACGCGTCTTCGTGCTGCACAAGGACTGAGGCCATGGGGACCGTGCAGCGCGGCGGACGCGTCGTGCACTACACACAGGTGGGTGCAGGCCCCGGCGTCGTGCTCGTGCCGGGGCTCGGCTCGGGTGCTCTGCTGTTCGGCACGCTGCCGCGCCGCTTCGCGCGCGCCGGCTTCACGTGCTGCGCCGTCGATCCGGTCGGGCTCGAGCCGTCGAGTCCGCTGCCGGACGGCGTATTCGACTTCGGCGAGGCGGCAGAAGACGTGCGGGCCGTCGCGGCAACGCTGCCTCAGCCGGCGGCCCTGATCGGCACCTCGCTCGGCGGCAAGGTCGCGCTTGCGGCCGCCGCTGCTGCTGCCCGGAGCGCCGCGCCCGGCCGGCTCGTGCTGCTGTCGAGCTCCGCGTTGCCGACGCCGCGCGGCAGGAGGATCCACCGCTGGTTCGAGCTGCTGTGCACCGAGGTCGATGCGCGCCTGCTCGGGGAGCTCACGGCTCCGTTCCTGTTCGGCGAGACGTTCCTGAACGCACGGCCCGGCGTCGTCGACGACATCGTGCGCAGCCAGAAGCCGACCGAGGAGACGCGTGCGTTGATGCGCGCGCAGGCAGTGGCGCTGCAGGCGTTCGACGGCACGCAACTGTGCGCACGGGTCGCCTGGCCGACGCTCTGCCTCGCGGGCGCCGAAGACGTCCTCACGCTGCCGAGCGAAGTATCCGCGACGGCAAAGCACATTGCGGGGGCGCAGTACCACTGCATCGCGGGCGCCGGACACAGCCTCCTGCTCGAGAGTGCTCTCGCGTTCGATCGCGTCGTCGCGTTCCTGCGGAACTGATGGGCCGTGGAGACGGGCACCAAACGCAGCCCTGCTCTCGATCGTGATCTTCACGGACTGCTGCTTCGCACGAGGGCCCAGCCCCAGGGGCTACAGGACGTATGCCGCCTGGGCGACGTGGCGACAGCACGCGCATCCGTTCTCCTCCTCGCGACCGACCCTCCATCTTGGTTACCATGCTGGCTGTGCGCGCCCCGCGCGCTGTTCCCACGTTCCAAAGGCAAGCCGTGAACCTCTCCACCATCATCCTCCTCGGCAGCGGGCTCCTGCTGCTTCCGTTCGCCGCTACGTCCCGACCCGAGTCGCCACCCGCGGGCGGCCGCTACATCGGCGCCGCGATGTGCAAGAACTGCCACAACGGCGCCGACAAGGGCAATGCCTACGACCACTGGCTCACCACCCCCCACGCCAAGGCCTACGAGAACCTCGCCTCGGACAAGGCGAAGGAGGTCGCGAAGAAGGCCGGCGTCGACGACCCGCAGAAGAGCGAGAAGTGCCTGAAGTGCCACGTCACCGCCTTCGGGGTCGAC
>DASVAL010000144.1:0-6292 GCA_036376355.1 Planctomycetota bacterium | reverse complement strand
TGGTAGGCCCTGCAGGACTCGAAGTCTGTTCGCGCGGTTGTGCCAGGTCGTGCCACGTTGTGCCAGGTCGTGCCTATCGCTGCCAAACACGCGAGCTTGTGCCGCTTCGCGCCCTCGTCGGTTGTGCCAGGTCGTGCCAGGTTGTGCCAGGCTGTGACCAAGCCGATTGCACACTCCATTGCACACTCGTGCCGGCGAGGGCGGCGTGAGCATGCGACGTCGTCGGCGCCGTAGTCGCGGATCGGCTTGATGTTCTCGCCGCCGCGAGGACTCATGTCGGTTGCCCCGGAAACCGCGCGCTGGACCGTCCAGCGCGGGCTACGGTGCACGACCCCGAACCCGAGAACCACGATGACCGCTACCGAAACCGCTCCCACGACCGACTCCTGGGCTGCGCAGCTCGAGCAACTCCGTGCCCGCTACAAGCACGTTCGCCCGCCGGTCCTCGCCGCACTGAACATCATGATCCACGACCAGAACATCTCGATCGACGACGCCAAGGCGCAGGCCTCGGTGCACGGCGTCCGCATCACGGCCGCTTCGGTTGCCGCCGCACGAACGCTGTTGTCGCGGATGGATGGGCCGCCGACGCCGGTGGCCCCGACCACGACTTCGGCGCCCACGCGCGCACCACGGCGGCCACGTGTGCCCGAGAAAGCGGTCGACGCCGAGGCGCTGGTTCGTGGGTTCGTCGCGAAACTGCAGGGGCAGGGGAACGCCAAAGCCGATCGGTTGCGCGACGCGATTCGGAAGGCGATCGCGGTGCTGCAGGCGCTGGTCTGAAGGCCACTCCCTTGGCGCGGCCAACGAAGGAAGGAGGGGCTAGTGGGCTCCATCGCCCTGCAGACTTCGCTGGGCTTGACCGCGTGAGCGACCGCGTACGAGATCCTACGGTGATGAGTACACCTGACCGGCGTTTTGCGTACTGGCGCGACCCAGTGTGTCTCGGAGCCGTGGCTTCTACCTGCTCAACCGGTTCGTGGTGAAACCGGTTACGGGCAAACCCGGCGGACTTCTCTCTTGTTCAACGCTTCATCGAACTTCCTCCGCGACCGAGCTTGGCCCGGCGCACGAGTTTCCGGACACGACGTCGTCTGACTATCGGGACACGACGGCCAGGGAGTACTTAAGGTCTCTCGCGCTCGATCGCATCACCATTTGGCTAATAAGGCGATCGCCGCGAACTGCGTAACAAGGCACATTACGCCAGCGCATGTGCGGAAGGCCGTACGGCCCTTCCCAGTGAAGCCGATCCACATCGCAGAGAGCAATGCAACGGACGCTATGAGCCATAGCGCGCCAACCCACACAATCACCCCTATTTGGTCCGCGCGCACCACCCAAGGCCACACATACTGGTTAGCTAACGTGATCAACAACGGCCCAATACTCCATGCGAGCAGCCACTTGCCGGACACCAATACTCCATATGGAATTCTGACGCAGAATCTACGCGCGCAATTTGCCGGTACGGTCGCGCGTTCCGCCGCGGCTATTTTGGTTGATTCTTGCATTTATCCTCGCACTGTTTACAGTCCGGTTTCACAGCTGGCTTACCACCCGGTTTAGGCGCGGGAACTATGTTCTCCGGGCAATTCTTCCCATTGTTAGGCTCGCGATGGCATAGATAACAGTCCGTCATACCGGCCTCCCTACACAGGACGAACGGTTGGACATCCTCTCGCATATGCCTCTTCCAAGGGCTGTCGTAATCCGAATTCAACACACCGCCGCCGCTGGGAGATTGGATGTCCGGCGTTCCTGCACCTGCTCCACCGGTAATTAGCTTTCCGTCTTTATCATATGTGCATTGCTGGCCCGGACCCCAGCCTTCGACATCCTGGCGCAGTTCCCATTCAGCCTCAGGATGAAAGCGTCCCGTAATCCACCCAATGGTACTCTGGGTAAACCGATACGTCTGGCCATCCTGATTCACCTCCACCTTCTCCGGAGGTGTCGCAACGTCAATAGAGCATGGGCAATCCGGCAGAGTCGCAGCCCAGTCCCTGTTTCCTTTTTGACCATCGGCCCAGCAGCAACACATGCAAGTCTGATACTCCGCGCCGGACAAGTGCTTGCACTTCTCAAGGCAAGCATCAAACACGTCACTGCAAGCTGGGTATGTCACCGGCGGACATTTCTTGGGGTTAAGGAATCCATACACGAGGCGACAAATCTCGTATTCTAGGCATGCCATTTTCGCCACTGCTACCCAATACTTGCACCACTTACTATCATATGAAAGTCCCTGCGCTTCGAATAGGTGCCAGACTGCAAGGAGAGTGCTTAGGCACTGCTTATTCGGATCGCACGGACAATCAGCCGGATCCGTCAGAACCGGCGTAACATGCTGTACACCTTGCCTTGCTGTCACGCGGCATAAGGCGGTAACCACTGGTGATACCGACGGCCTTCAATAGTAAGGATGTGGCAGAGCTGAAGTGCCCGCCGGACGGCCACACGTGCCAGCGAGCGACGCACATGATCCTGTGACACGCGGGCGATGACAAGCCCCCGCTGCGCCGCGGCAATCGCGAGTTGTTCAGCGACGACGTCGAGGAAGTGCTCGCGAATCACGTCGTCGATGCGGGGCATGGTGCCGACGAAGGTGACGGCAGCGTCGAGATCGGCTTGCGTCAGCGCACCCTGGCCGCCGCGTGATCGCCACGCGGCGTTGGCGCGTTCCTTGGCCCACCTGCCACCGACCTCGCAGGCGCCGTTCCAGCGCGGCTGCCGGACAGGCGAGTGCAGCAGTGACACGCCGTGCAGGCGACAGAAGTGGCGCAAGCGTCGCGACACGAAGGCCGAGCCGTTGTCGAGCTTCAGCACCAGCGGCGCACCGTGACGGGTGAACAGCTCCGCGAGCACCTGCTCGGCGGCCGCAGCGCGCTCACCAGCCACCGACTGCAGGCACAGGGTCGTTCGGCTGTGGAGTTCCGTCACTACCAGCGCCCGCCGCCCCAACGGCGGTACTGGCCGATCTAGCCAGGTGCCATCGATGGCCCACACGGCGCCCGGCACTCGCCACACGAGGCGGTCCCACTGCCGCCGCTGCTGTCTGGCCTCGAGCCGACGCAGCCGCCTCAGGTACGCGGCCGCCGAGTTCCTCGCCAGACCGGGAATCACTCGCCGCAGTCGAGCCAATCCCCAGTCAGGGTGCTTCTCGTGCAGGAGGTGCAGGAGCGTCGTCTGCGGTGCTGTCAGCGGCTTGCGACGGCGACCGCGACGCCGGGGATGCGAGAGGATCCGATACTGCTCGTCCACCAGCAGCCGACCGCGGCGCCGACCGCGCCGCGGCCTCGCCAGGGCTTTTCGTGCACATCGCCTCCCGACCCCGCCGCAGGGCCGCCACCTCGACCTGCGCCCGCAGCAGCCGGTTCTCGCGCTCGAGGTCGGCGACGCGCTGCTGCAGTTCTGCCTGTCGAGGGAGTGCAACCTGGACCCGTGGTCGCCGGCCAGCGGGTTTTGGCTGCAGGCCCTCGACACCGAATCGCAGAAACTGCGTGCGTAGATTGGCGAACTGCGTCGGCCCGACGCCGAGCTGTTCACACGCCTCGCTCACGGACAACGCGCCGGTGATCGTCTTCAGGATGATCTTCGCTCGACGTTTGCTCTCGCGTGTGCCTTGGATCTCGTCCACGTGGTTCACTCCTTTGTTCGGTCGCGCCATCGGTCGCCTCCCGGCCTGCTCCGCCCGCCACAACACCACCGAGCAGCACCGCTGCCACCGCCTGGCCACGCGCCCGCTTGCGCGGCCCGCGTTTGCGTTTGCCGCCCGCGGCAGGATTGTCGTCCTTGGCCGGTGGGTTCGCCACGGCGATGCCGAGCGCCCGCTGCGCGGTCCGATAGAGCGACTGGTAGCGCTCGGCGTCGCGGACCAGCCGCTGCTTCTCGGCCCGCAACTTGCCCAGCTCGCTCTCCGGCGTGAGCTGCCGACCTCGCGGTCGCGGCTCCATCGCGGACACGATCAGCTGCAGAGCACGAGCCTCGAGCTGGTAGAAGCGCGTCAGCGCGACACCCATCGCCTCGCTCGCGGATTGCGTGCTGCGCACGCCGCTCCACGCCTCGAGCATCAACGCCGCGATGCGGCGCGCGGCTTCACTGCCGCGCACCGCCTTCGCGCCCATCGGTTGTTGTCGCTGAGGCTTCTTCACGCCCCGCCCTCCTCGCCGAGCAGGTTCGTCAGGTCGTCGAGCGGCGACGTGCCTGGCGCTGACTCGCTCTCGTCGGCCGTCGCCGGGTGGTCGGCGGGTCTGCCCATTGGCGCCAACGGCTCGGGCAACACCGCCCCGTCAGCCAACACCTCCGCGTCCTGCCGCGGTCCCGTCGCCCCGAGATCGACCTCTTCGCGACTGCCGTCGCCCTTCGTCAGCACCACCTTCTCACCCTCGGCGTGCAGCGAGATGCTCTGATCGCCGATCCGCCCGGTCAGGTAGAAGGGCTTGCGCGGCAGCCCGTCGCGGGCGAGCTCGGCTGAGTTCTTCGCCACCCGCTCCTTCAGCGTCGCCAGCACCTGTGGTGCCGCCGCGAAGTAGCGGTCCGCCGGCACCAAGCCGCCGATCCCGCTGTGCGGTCGTTGGAAGTTGTAGTAGTCGATGAACAACCCGATGCGCCGGCGCGCGTCCTCGAGCCCGCGAAAGACGGCCGTCTCGACGCACTCCCGCCACAGCGTGCCCCAGAAGCGCTCGATCTTGCCCAGCGTCTCCGGGTGACGAGGCGTCGCCACGATCTGCTTGATGCCCCGCAGCTCGAGCACCTTGGTGAACTCGCTCTTGCCGCGCCAGGTCACGTACTGCGTCCCGTTGTCGGTCAGCACTTCTTCGGGCGAGCCGAAGTTGACGATCGACGCCAGCAGCGCTTCGCGCACCAGTGCCCCCGACGCCGTCGCATGCAGTCCGTAGCCCACGATGAAGCGGCTGTGGTCGTCGAGGAACGCAACCAGGTGCACGCGCCGGTTCTCGCGTTTCAACACGAAGGTGAACAGGTCCGTCTGCCATAGCTGGTTTGGCCGCGCGCGCTCGAAGTGCTTGGGCTCCTGGCCGTGCGGCTTGCTCGGCTCGGGGGGTGACACCTGGCCGCACTCGACCAGGAAGCGGCCAATCGCCGACGCACTCGCCGCGAAGCCCTGGGCACGCAGCAGCATCGCAGCGATGCGGTCCTGGCCCCAGTCGGGATGCTCCTCCTTCATCAGCAGGATCGCCCGCTTCGTCGCCTCCGACAGGCGACTACCGGTTGGACGTCCACCCGGTTTGTCGTCGAGGCCAGCCGGACCGAACTCGGCGAATCGCGCCTTCCACGTCCGCAGCGTGTGCAGCGAGATCCCCACCAGCGGCGCAAAGTCGCCTGCAGGCAGCTTGCTGCGCAGCCAGCTGTCGAGGATCAGCAGCCGCTGCTCCGAGGAGAACCGCGGTCGGCGACCATCGGGCTCCGGGCGGCGTGAGCGGCGAGAGGCCTGCTCGTCGCGGTAGCGCAGGATCATTTCCGCCAGCTCCTGCCGCGTCGCCGGACTCGCTCCGCGCACGCCGGGCCACCGCGGGTCCAACAGCACAGAGAGCGCATCGTCGGCAGTGCCGTCGTCTTCCCCCGGGCGCGCCCCGCCGTGGAGGGAGTGTTCGACGTCGCCTCGGTCGTCGGCTTCGCCGACTCCCTCGGCTCCGCCGAACCCTCCCTCCACGGCGGACACCTCCGCGTCACTGAACAACCGCGGGAACTGGGGAGCAGGAGAGCTCGGGTGCTGTGCTCGTACGTCTTCTCGATTCTCGGTCATCGGTCGCTTCCTTCCCTGGCTGCGCCAGGGAGAAGGAAGGCCGAGGGTTTCACCAGGTGATTACGTCTCTGGGACCGCGATCAATTCGGGAAGGTGAACATCGCACGGTTCTTCGCCCACGATGCCGCCAAGAACTCGATCCGCGGAGGCGCGAAGAAGGCGGTCTCGCTGAACGCGATGAGAACTTCGATCAGGTGTTTCGCCAAGCACCTGCACGACGCGGGCCTCGTCACGACGAACCCGGCGCGGCTACTTCGGCGAGCTCGGTGCGCACCGCCGCCGCCCCGTGCACTTCATTCCGATGAACAGACGCGCCTGCTCGATGCGCTCGCGACGGCGAAGGGAGCGGAAGCCGAACGCGACCGGATGCTCGTCGAGCTCCTGTTGGGCACCGGCATCCGCATCGGCAGCGCGCTCGCGCTCGACGTCGGCGACATCGACTTCGCGCACGCCGAGATCACGCTGCGCACGACCAAGAACGACCGGCCCTGCACGGTGATGCTGCCCGCCACGATCGCCAAGAGG
>DASVAL010000036.1:0-27992 GCA_036376355.1 Planctomycetota bacterium | reverse complement strand
GCATGTGGAAGGGGGGTGGGTTTGGGTTGGGGGCGTATTCCTGAAGGGTCCGGGCGGCCGCGGCGCACGCGGATCCAGAGCCGGATTCCGCAGAAATCCGCGTGCGGGACCGGCGCCCCGGCTCTTCCCACGACAGCCATGCGACGCCACTTCGCTCGCTTCGAGCGTCTGCTTGCGCGGCGGTTCTCCGCCCGCGCCAGGCGTGCGGCTTGTCGGCAGGCCGGCAAGGGGCAGAATCAGGGCCCACTCGCGCACGCATCGTTCTTGGACGACAACACCCGCAACCTCGTCAGCCGCGCCCTCGAGCAGGACCGCGAAGCCATCGACCTGCTGTTCCAGCGTTATCGCGACCGGTTGCGCCATGCCCTGCGCAAGCTGATCGGTCCCAGATACCGGCTGCTGCTCGCCGACAGCGAGGACGCGACCCAGGACGCGATCCTGTCGGCGCTGAGGCGGTTGCATCGTTTCGAGTACCGCGGCGACGGGTCGTTCCTGGCCTGGCTGCTGAAGGGCGCCGAGTACGAGATCGTGCGCCGCATCCGCGCGCTCGGCGCGAGCAAGCGGACCGCGCAGGGTGGTGTCTCGGGACTCGACGAGCAGGTCGAACAGGACCTCGCGGACAAGGGTGCCTCGCCGTCGCAGAACTACGACGAGCAGGAGCTGGCCGAACGGGTGCGCATCGCACTGCAAGAGCTGCCCGACCGCGAGCGCGAGATCATCGTGCTGCGCCGCTACCTCGAGCTCGACACGGACGAGATCTGCGCCGAGATGGGGCTGCCGACCGAGGGCGCGGTGCGGGCGCTGCTCTCGCGGGCCCAGGCTCGTTTGTCGGGTCTGCTGTCGCGCAACCAGGAGTCGTGATGCGCGACCAGCCTGCACGAACGCCCGACGCCGAACCTGACGGCGAGACGAACTCGCGCGCCGACGTGCAGCACGCGGTCGAGCAGTTCGTCGAGTTGCATTCCTCGGGGCAGGCGCCGGACCCGTCGGTGTTCGCCGAGCGCTTCCCGCTGCCGCTGCGGCCGCGGATCCTCGCGCAGTGTCGCGAGTTCCTCGCGTTGGACGGGTTGCTCGGCCGCCAGGATTGGGAAGCGGGCCAGCTTCCGCAGGGCGACAGCCGCACGTTCGGCGACTTCGTGATCCAGGAGGAGCTCGGCCGCGGCGGCATGGGCATCGTCTACCTCGCGCACCAGCGGTCGCTGAACCGCCGCGTCGCGCTGAAGGTCATGGCGAGCGGGCTCACGCTGAGCAAACGCCACGTCGAGCGCTTCCGCCGCGAAGCGGCAGCCGCGGCGCAGCTGCGGCATCCGGCGATCGTGGCCGTGCACACGTTCTGCGAGGTCGACGGCAGCTTCGCGCTCGCGATGGACTACGTCGCGGGCCGCAACCTCGGCGACATCCTCGACGACCTGCGGCTCGCGAACGGTGAGGCGCACACGTCGATCGAGGGCACGCTCGGCATCGAGCCGAAGAAGGGCTACGTCGCCGAGTGCGCGATGTTGTGCGCGCAGCTCGCGTCGGCGCTGGCCGCCGCACACCAGGCCGGCGTCGTGCACCGCGACCTGAAGCCGCGCAACCTGATGATCGACGACCGCCGGCAGGCGCGCCTGCTCGACTTCGGCCTCGCGAAGTCGCTCGGCGAGGGCAGCATCTCGATGTCGGGCGAGATCACGGGCACAGCGCACTACCTGAGCCCCGAGCAGGCGCTGGCCAAGCGCGTCGCGGTCGACCATCGAGCCGACATCTGGTCGCTAGGCGTGATCCTCTACGAGCTGCTGACTCTGCGGCGGCCGTTCTACGGCAAGAACCTGCAGCAGATCGTCTACGAGATCTGCTTCAAGGAGCCGGTCCCGCCGCACAAGCTGAACACGAGGGTGCCGCGCGACCTCGTGACGATCGTCCAGAAGGCGCTCGAGAAGGACCCGCAGAACCGCTACCAGACCGCCGCCGAGTTCGAAGCCGATCTGCTGCGCTTCCTGCGCTGGGAGCCGATCCATGCGAAGCCCGCGGGGCCCGTGACGCGGCTGCTCAAGTGGATGCGCCGGCATCGCACCGAGACGATGCTCGCGGCCGCCGCGGCCGCGGTCGTCGCCGGGCTGCTCGGCTATTCATGGTTCGACGCGATCGACCGGCAGCAAGGGTCCTCGAACTGGCTCGCGGAGGGTGCGCATGCCGCCGAACGCGGCGAGTACGACCGCGCGATCCAGTGTGCGACCGAGGCGCTGCGCCTGCGCGACGACACGGGCGTGGTGGCGCTCATCGACAACTATCGCGTCAAGGCGAAGCTCGCGGCGACGATGGCGTCCCGCATCTGCCTCGAGAGCAGTCAGCAGATCTCGCACGATCGCGAGCTGGCCGTGCTGCTGGCGCTCGAAGCCGACGTGCTCGGCGGCTCGACGAAGACGCGCTCCGCGGTGCTGGCCGCGCTCGGCGGCGTCTATCGGACCATGACTCTGCGCACTCCGGACGGCCGCGACCACGAAGGGCAGATCACCAGCGTGCGTTGGGCTCCGGACGGCAAACGCGTCGCGACGACGGGCTTCGACGGCAAGGTGCTGTTGTGGGACGCCGCGACCGGCGCACTGACGAGCACGTGCACCGTTGCGGGCAAGGACGGCAAGGTCTGGGTCGTCGGCGCCGTGTTCGTCGGCAACGGCGAGCGCCTCGTGGCGGCGAGCACGGACCGCACGCTGCGCCTGTGGCGCACGCACGACGGCGGCCTCGAGTACAGCGTGCCGCTGCCCGGCACGGCCGCGGCGATGCGCACCGACCGCCGCGGGGAACGGGTGCTCGTCGCGTGCTACGCGTCGCACCAGGGCCCCTACATGGCGCAGGTGTTCGAAGCGAGCACCGGCAAGCCCGTGTCCGGGCCGGTCGTGCACAACCAGCTGCTCGTCTCGCTGGCGCTCAGTCCCTGCGGCGAGTACGCGGCCACGTGCAGCGGCGCAAGCGGCGCCGTGCGGCTCTGGCGCGCGGCGACTGGCGAGCCGATCGCCGAGCTGAAGCAGCACGGCGAACACAGCGTTCGCGCGATCGCGTTCGCGCCCGACAGCTCGCTCGTGGCCACGGCTGCGAGCGACGGCTCGGCGTTCATCTATCGCGTGGCCGACGGCACCCTGCTCGGCGCGGTGCACCACAGCCAGGAGATCGGCACGCTCGCGTTCGACGGCAATGGCGAACGGCTGCTCACGGGCTCGCGCGACCTGACCGCGCGGTTGTGGCAGCTGCAGCACGAGAGCACCGGCGGCCTCGGCTGCCGCGAGCTGCAGACGTTCGTCGGCCACGGCGGTGCGCTGCAGCAAGTCGGCTTCGATCGCGAGAACCGGCTCGCCGTGACGGCAGGCCACGACGGCGTGTTGCGCATCTTCGACGCGCGCAACTCGGTTGCCTCGAGCGGCGTCGCGATCCAGCAGTACGAAGTCGGCCCCGCAATCGACTCGGTCGAATTCGATCCGGATGGCGGCCGCGTGCTCGCGCTCGCCGGCGTGAACCGCGCGGTGATCTGCGACTTCCGCGACTCGCGCGGCGTCGTCACGCTGCGTCAGCCCGGTGCCTTGCCGGCCGCCTGCTTCGACGCGACCGGCGACCGTATCGTGACCGCGGGCGACGACGAATGCCTGCGGCTCTGGAACGCGCGCGACGGCCGGCTCGTCTGGGTCACCGACCGGCTCGGCATGCCCGTGCAGACGCTCGACGTCGACAGCGCCGGCGAACGCATCGCGTGCAGCACCGTCGACGGCACCATCGCCGTGCACCGCCTCGTCGACGGCACGCAGCTCTTCACGCTTCGCGACCACGACGGCAGCGTGCCGGTCGTGCGTTTCGCGGCCGGTGGCTCGCGCCTCCTGACGGCAGGCAAGCGGACGAACGCCGACAAGGGCACGGGGCGCGCGATCGTCTGGAACACGAACGATCATTCGCAGGTGCAGGTCCTGATGCGGCCGTTGCCGCTCGTGGCCGCCGATCTCTCGCCGGACGGATCGCTGCTCGCAACGGTCGAGAAGGACGAAGCGATCGTGCGGCTCTGGTCGCTGCCGGACTGCCAGCCTCGCGGCCAGGTCGAAGGCCACAGAGGACCCGTGCTCTGGGTCCGGTTCTCGCCCGATGGCAGCAAGCTGCTGACGGCCAGCGACGACGGCACGGCGCGCATCCAGACGCGCGGCGGGCAGAGCCTCGCGGTCCTCGACGCGGGGCAGCCCCTCCAGTACGCGACCTTCTCGCGCGACGGCAAGAAGGTGCTGACGACGAGCTCGCCGGGCAACTCCGAGGCCCAGCTCTGGCTCGACGACGGCACCGAGCTGCTGCGCTTCCACGCGCATCGCGGCACGGTCGAATGGGGTGCGTTCAACCCCGACGGCACCTGGGCCGTCACGACCTCGCGCGACGGCACGGCCCGCATCTGGCCAACGGATCCCGTAGCCGCCGCCAGACGTCTACCTCTGCGCTCCCTCACCGATGCAGAGAAGGTGCGGCACGGGCTCGTGCGCCCGGCCGAACACAAGTAGCACCACCCTACACCTCTTTCCGCTTGCCCGGAGCTGCAGCCATGAACTCGCCACTCCACACCCATCTGCCGGCATTGCTCGCCGGTCTCCTCTGCGGAGCTGCAGCGCTTGCGCAGACGCCGGTCAAACCGCCGCCGTGGTGGGCCGTGCCCGACAACGTGACGCTGAGCCTCTACTGGGACTTCAGCGCTGGCCCGAGCTCGCCGCCGAGTTTCGTCGTCGCGGCGCCCTGGTACAACCCGCTCGTGACGGGGGCGACGTTCTCTCCGAACATCGTCGCGATCCCGACGCTCGCCGGACACACCGATTGCGTCGGCATGCTCCCCACTGGCGTGCCGCAGGTCGGCTCCTTCGAGATGCAGGTCGACAACGACCCGCACCTGAACTGGATCAAGATCTTCTGGATCCAGTTCGACGCCTTCGAAGGCACGAGCGGAGACATCGCGAGCGAGATCGAGCAGAACCTCGCGCAGTACGGCCGCGCAATCGTGGCGGTCGAGAGCGAGCCGATCGGAGGCGGATGGGAACGCGTCACGATCTCGGCCGAGCTGATCCCGCAGCCGGACGACGAGGAAATCGAGTGGGACTTCCTCGAGAACGCGAACGGCACGATCGCGATCGACAACCTGTTCGTCAGCAGCAGGTGCGTGAAGCCCGGGCCCGACGAGGACGGTGATGCGCTCGGTTCCGTCGTCCCCGGGACGTTCCTCGATCTCACGGCGCTGACCGGCGCCGACTGCGTGTCCGCGGCCGTCACCGAAGGGCCAGCACCGCTGTTCCTGCCGACCTACTGGGTCGGCACGCGCCCGACCGGCGGGCCGCCCCAGGTCATCCGCATCCTCCAGGGCGCAGTCATCGGCCAGACGCCGCTGCCGGGCCTGCCGGCGCCGTTCGGGGCATGCGCGCTGACCGAGGAGGTGGTGGGCTCCGGCGTGGCGACGCAGCAGTTCGTCTACGCGCTCGTCGACAGCCGCCCCGCCGGGCAGGTGGTCTTGCACCGGCTCGACGTGACGGGCGCCATCCTCGGTTCGACGCCGCTCGTGGCCTTCCCGCCGATCGTCCAGGTTCCGCAGCAGGACTTCGGCCTCGCGTTCGATCCGTCCGGCCACCTCGGCGCCGGTTCGTTCTGGGTCAGCACGGCAGCGGGCACGGCCTTCGAGTTCGATCGCTCCGGTGCGCAGATCCTCGACCAGCGCACGATTCCGCCGGGCTGCGCGGGACTCGGCTACGACCACACGCTCGGCAGCTTCTACGGCTTCAGTCGCGCGCCACAGCCTTCGCCGCCGGGCAACCTGCAGGTGAACGGCTTCGAGTGGTCCGGCTACGACTTCCAGACCACGGGCGTGCGGTTCTGTGGCGACCTCCGGCTCGCGAACCCCGGCGGCCCGCCGGGCGGCATCGCGACCGGCATCGAGGCCTGGCGGCCGAGCGGCTCGCCGACCTCGCAGCTGCAACTGATCTGCGTCGTCGACGTGCCGGGGCAGAACAAGGCTTTCCTCTACGAGCTCGCCGGCCCCTACGGTTTCGGCTGGAGCCAGCTCGGCCGCTGCGGCATGGCGGGTTTGCCGTTCGCGGGCTCCACGTTCCAGGTCACGCTCCGCGGCGTGCCGAATTCGCTGGGCGCGCTGCTCTTCATCGGACTCAGCAACCAGACGTATCTCGGCGCGCCGCTGCCGGTCCCGCTCGCGACGATCGGCTGGTCCGAGAGCTACCTGTCGATCTCGCCCGACATGAACGCGGGCCTCGTGCTGCCGAGTGCACCCGGCTCGTTTGCCTTCCCGTTCGCGCTGCCGGCGCTTCCGGGCATCAGCTACACGCCGCTGTTCTTCCAGTGGATCGTGCTCGACTCGAAGGTGCCCGGCATGCTCTGCGCGACCCAGGCCGGGAAGACTGTCGTCTATTGAGCGCGGCGGTCCGTTCCGCGCGGCGGTCTCTCGAGCGCGACCCTGGCGGTGTTCGCCGCGGGCTGCGACGATGGCGGCGCCCCGCGGTCATACCAGGAACCTGCATGCGTGCCCGCCCAGCGATCGTCCTTTCCACCCCTTCCCTCTGGCTCGCCCTCGCAGCGGCGGCGCAGCAGCCCGTCGAGGTGCCGCGCATCGAGTCGCCGTTCGGCACCGTGGAGCGCCTCCACCAGCCGCCCAAGGCGCCCGAGCCAAAGTTCACGCTGTGGGTCTCGTACCCGCACGAGCGAGGCGACTTCCCCGACCACGAGCAGTACCTCGCGGAGCTGCAGCGCCGCTTCTCGGAGCGCGGCGTCGCGATCGCCGTGGTCATGCCCGCGCCGGCGGCGAAGCGCGTCGCGGCGCGCACGCCCGGTTTCGCCGTCGCGGCCACGCCCGCGGCCGCGGCCGAGCCCGTGCCCGAACCTGCACCGCCGAACGAAGGCGATCCCGATGTACAGATCGAGGTGGTGCTCGGGCACGTCGCGGCACAGGGTCCGAGTGCCGTGTTGTGTCGCGGCGAAGCGGCGGACCGGTTGACGGCGTGCTTCGGGCTCGATGGGGCCGTGGACCTGCTGCAAGCCTGCGCCGACGACAAGCTCGGGGACGCGATTGCGCAACCGTTCGACGACGTCGTGCCGGGGCTGCTCGCCGCCGTGATCGACAGCGGCGACTTCGCGGCCAACGTCGCACAGTGTGTCGAGGCGTGGCCGCGCTCGGGACGCGTGCGGGCGATGGCCGTCTTGTTCCACTGGTGGTGCCGGGGCGATCTCGAGGCCGCACACGAGGCGTTCGAACAAGGCACGAAGGCGCTCGCCACCGAAGCCGTGCCGATGGTGCTCTTCGCCGACCTCGTGCTGCGCGGCGACCGCTTCGACCCGCGGATCGCGAAGACGCTGGCCGTGTTGTTGGGTCCGCTGGCCGCAGCGTCGCCCGACGGCGCGTTCACGCAGCTCGTCTACCTGCGTGCGCTGCTGCGTGCGGGCCAGGATCGGATTGCAGGCCGCACTGCCGCCGTGCTGCCGAAGCACCTCGAAGGCCGGCCGTGGGACCAGCTCGTGTTCGCCGAGACGCTGATGGAAGCGGGCACGCCGGCCGCGTATCGCGACGCGGCCGAGAAGGCGATCAAGGCCGCGGAGGCCGGCGTCGATGCGCGCCTGCTCTGCGCGGTGCGCCACAAGGTGCTCGTGCGCTGCGGCGACCTCGAAGCCGCCGAGAAGTCGATGGTCGAGTACCGCGCGAAGCACGGCGGCCTCGGCAACCTGAACAACGACGCCTGGTACATGATGGTCCGGCCCGACACCCTCGGCCGCTTCGACACGTTCGCGTTGTCGCATTGCGAGGAGATGCAGCGCAGCGAGGGCGCCGGCCTCAGCTACGGCAACCAGGACACGGTCGCGCTCGCGCTGTTCCTGAACGGCAAGGTCGCGGAGGCCGTCGAGCTGCAGACCGCCGCGACCGCTGCGAGCAACCAGGACCCGCGCTACGTCGGCCGGCGCACGCGCTTCCAGGCCGTGCTCGACGAGCAGCAGAAGCAGAAGGGCGCCGAGCCGAAGAAGTGACGTTCAGCGCGCGAGCGCAGGCTGCTTCGCGGGCTTCCTGCCGATCGTGATCGCGTCATAGGCGCGCGCGAGCGGCCAGCGCAGGAAACGCGCGAGCCGGTAGAGGAAACCGGGGGCATGGTCGCTGATCGGCCGCGGGAAGCGCGGCAACAGCCCGCGTGGCTCGAGCGTCTGCCAACGCGCCTCGAGCACTTCGAGGCCTGCATCCTCGTAGAGCGCGCGCATGCCTTCGGGATAGGCGCGCCAGCAGTCGACGGGCGCCTCGTGGTAGGGCCAGCTCACGGGGCTGATCGTCACGACGTGCCCGCCCGTGCGGCAGACGCGCGCCAGCTCGCGCATCCACAACCACGGCTTGCGCACGTGCTCCATGACCTGGCCCGACACGACGACGTCGTAGCCGGACTCGGGAATCGGGAACGCGTATTCGTTCGTCGCGGCGAACGTCATGCCGGGCCGGCTCGCGAGGTCGACCGTCTCCCAGACCGCGGGCCCGTCGCTTCGACGATGGTCCGCGACCATCTGCTGGTAGGTGCTCGGCACGTGGTCGGGGCCGATCTCGAGCACGCGGACACCGCGCGTGAAGAACGGCAAGGCATGGCGCGCGAACAGGAGCTTGCTGTTTTCGTGCATTCGATGGCGGGGGCCTTTGCGCACACCATAGGGGCGGGTGCTCTGCAAGACATCGGCGCAGGCGCGGTGCCGGGTGGAGTCGTCCGCGGCGCGCCGTGACCGGCGTGCGCGCACCATGCCGCGATTCATGCCAGAATCCTGAACCCGGGCACGCCGTTGCCCGCCTCTGGCCGGGCAACCGTGAGCGAAGACGAAGGCAACGAGCTGCTGCTGTCCCACACTGCCTGGGTGCAGGCCCTGGCCCGCAGCCTCGTGGCGCGGCGCGATCTGGCCGCCGACGTCGCGCAGGAGACCTTGCTGGTCGCCTGGCGGCGTGGGCTCGGCGGTGTGCTCGACGTGCGGAGCCTGGCTGGTGCACGTACGCGTGGGGCTTCGAGGCGCCCGACGTCGAGGTGTTCTGCGGCGGCCAGAACCACAAGACCGTCGACGCCGTGGCCGTGTGGCGGCAGGGCTTCCTCGTGCACTTCGGCTTCGAGCAGAGTGCTTCGCAGCTCAACGACGCCGGCAAGGCGCTGCTCGTGAACACGATCGCGCGGCCCGCTCGTCGCCGAGCTCGCAGCGCTGCCGGCCGAGAAGCGGGCCGAGCGCTACCGGGAGCTCGAGCCGTTCCTCGTGGCAGGCGAGGGCAACAAATTCGAGGTCGACGCGGCGCTGCGCGAGTGGAACGTCGGCAACCGCGACGTCGCGTTCTTCACGCGTTGCGAGGCGGCGCTGCGCGCGGGCGGTGAGGACGCGGCCAGGGCGCTCGAGCTGCTCGCGCGCTACGTGCCGGAGGGGCCCGGGCAGGCCGCGCCCGTCGAGAAGTGGACGCATTGGATCGCCGAGCACCGCACGTGCGTGTTCTTCTGCGACGTCGGCGGCTTCCGCTGGTTCGTCGATCCGCTCGCGAAGGCGCGCTCTGTGCCGAGCACGGAGCTGCGCGGCGTTGCGCGCATCGCGAAGGGCAGTGGCTGAAGGCGCCGAACGCGCGCCCCTTGGCACCGCGGGTGTCCGGCACGTCCGCTGCGGCAAGTGACGGAATCTCCGGATTCCGCGACACGCCGCGGCCGCACTGGCCTTCGAGCGCTTGCCGGTGCCCCTGTGGCCATCCCTCACTCCGGCCACGCGCCTGCAGAGCAACATCATGAAGACACTCTTCGCCTCCTCCCTCGTTCTCGCTGCGTTCGCCTCGCTCGCGAACGCGCAATCCATCTTCCTCACGGGTTTCGAGACCCCTAACTACGTCGTAGGCCAGTCGATCGACGGCGTCGACAACTGGTTCTCGGCGATCTCGCCGGATGCGCCTTTCATCGCGCGCGATCCTGCGCTCGCGGCCGGCGGTCGCCGCGCGCTGCAGTGCTGGGGCGGCAGCCCGGACCTCGAGTCCTCGGGCGGGCTGCTCGACGGCGCCTGGGCGCAGCCGATGGTGCTCGATCCGGGCTGGTCGCAGAACGCGCTCGTGCGTGTGCAGTGCGACGTGCGGCTCGACGGCCCCGACACGGGGACCGGCCCGAACGACGACCTCGTCAGCGCGAACCTGATCGGGCGCAACGGCGTCGGCCAGTCGGCGAGCATGTTCCTGTCGTCGACCGGCCAGGTGTTCTGCAACTCCAGCGGCGCCGCCGGCTCGTTCTTCTACCAGTTCGCGACGCCGGTCCCGCTCGGACAGTACTCGCGACTCGCCATCGTCTACGACTACACGACGCACCTCGCGGCGTTCGAGGTCAACGGCGTGATCATCGGCGTGCTGCCGTTCGGTGGCGGCGCGGCCGAGGGGTTCCGCGGCGTGTTCCTCGAGTTCGCGGCCTACGACGACCCGCAGCTCGTGGACCCGTCGCTCTACACGGGCTACTGGGACAACGTGTTCGTGCTCGCCGTGCCGGGGAACTGACGCGTCGCGGCGTGCGGGTGGCGGGCTCGCGACAGCGTGAGTAGCGTGGAGAGCCCATGACTCCCGACCAGTTCCGTCGGCTCGCGCTGTCGATGCCGGGCGCCGTCGAAGGCTCACACCACGACCACCCCGACTTCCGCGCGAACGGCCGGATCTTCGCGTCGCTGCTGCCCGATGGCGAACGCGGCATGGTCAGGCTGTCGCCGCAGCAGCAGCGCGAGGTCGTGCCGGGCTGCGCCGGTGAGTTCGAGCCGGGGCCCGGCGCGTGGGGGCGGGCTGGTTGCACCTACGTGCATCTCGAGGTCGCGTCGGCGGAGGCGCTGCGTCCGCTGATGACGCTCGCGTGGCAGGAGGTCGTGCAGCAGCCGCCGGCGAAGCGCGCTGCGAAGGGGAAGAAGGCGCCGGGCAAGACGCGCGGTGCGAAGGGCCGCACGAAGCGCGCCGGCTCCTGACCGGCTGAACCTGGACGCTACGCGAGCAGCTCCTTCGTGACCTTGCCCGCGACGTCCGTCAGGCGGAAGTCGCGGCCCTGCGAGCGCACGGTCAGCTTCAGGTGGTCGAGCCCGAGCTGGTGCAGGATCGTCGCGTGCAGGTCGTGCACGTGCACGATGTCCTCGGTCGCGGACCAGCCCCAGTCGTCGGTCTTGCCGTGTGCGTAGCCGGGCCGGAAGCCGCCGCCCGCGACGAGCACCGAGCAGGCCAGTGCGTTGTGGTCGCGGCCGTAGCTGTCGAACGCGAGCGGACCCTCGCAGTACGGCGTGCGGCCGAACTCGCCCGTGAACACGACGATCGTGTCGTCGAGCATGCCGCGACGCTTCAGGTCGCGGATCAGCGCGGCGACCGGCTTGTCGACCTGCTCGCACTTGCGCGGCAGCACACGCGGGATGTTGTAGTGATGGTCCCAGCCCGCGTCGCAGAGCTGCACGAAGCGCACGCCGCGCTCGAGCAGCCGCCGCGCCATGAGGCAGTTGTTCGCGAAGC
Source organism: Planctomycetota bacterium (assembly GCA_036376355.1). Lineage (GTDB taxonomy): Bacteria > Planctomycetota > UBA1135 > UBA1135 > UBA2386 > DASVAL01. The sequence continues at coordinate 16,501 of DASVAL010000036.1, read as the reverse complement.
TCTCCTTGCCGGCTTCGGCGCCGTACTCCTCCATCACCTCGGGCGGTTCCTTCGAGAGGTCCGCGAGCTCGGGCACGCTGGTCTGCATGCGCGCGGCGGTCTCGAACGACGCGAGCCTCGCCACGGCATCGGGATCGCCGGTGCGCGCGGCCTCGAGCTCGTCGAGCTGCTTCAGCGCCGCGAGCTGGCGCGCGCGGATCTTGTCGTCCACGCCGGGTGGGTTCTTGACGAACAGCACGGGATCGGTGCCGCCGCGGAACGGCACACCCTGATGGCGGCCTTCGAGGAAGCCGTTGTGCCACAGGCGCGGGTGCAGCGGCGTCGCGGGGTCCGGATTCGACAGCATCACGACGAACTCGGGCAGGTTGGCCTTGCCGCTGCCGAGCGCATACGAGGTCCACGCACCCCACGACGGCCGGCCGAGCAGCTGCGTGCCCGTGAACAGGATCGTCATCGCCGCTTCGTGCAGCACGTGGTCGGTCTGCACGGAGCGGATCAGCGTGAGCTCGTCGGCGACGTCGCCGAGGTTCGGCAGCAGCTCGGACATGCGCAGTTTGCACTTGCCGTAGTTCGAGAACTCGAACTTCGAGCCGACGACGGGCAGCGCCCCCTGCCGCTCGGTGAGTCCCGTGATGCGCTCACCCTTGCGGATCGACGGCGGCAGCTCCTCGCCGCGCCGCTCGACGAGCAGCGGCTTCTCGTCGAAGAGGTCGTGCTGCGCGAGGCCACCCGACAGGAACACGACGACGACGCGTTTGGCCTTCGCCTCGGGCAGCCGCCACTCGGGCGCGGGATCCTGCAGCGGCGAGCCCGTGCGCGCCGACAGCAGCGAGAACGCGAGTGAGCCTAGGCCGAATGCGCTCTGGGCGAGGAACGCGCGGCGGCGCAGCAGGGTGTCGATGTCCACGCAGTGCGGGGTGTGCAGGTCCATGGCTTCATCCGCGCCGGATCGCGGCTTCGAGGTTCAGCAGAGTGGCGCCGAGCTGCGCCCACGCGGCGGCTTCGGCCTGGTCGAGCTTCGGATCGACCTTCGCTGTGCCGACGGCCAGCAGTGCCTTGCTGGCCTCGGCGTCGGCCTTGTAGTGCGTGCGCAGGTCCGCGAGCAGCGCCGCCAGCGCCTTCACCTCGCGCTCCTCGGCGCGACGTGACGTGACGAGCCGGAAGCCGAACTGCAGCCGCGCTTCGTCGTCGGCGCCGCCTTCCTTGAGCATGCGCTGGCCGAGCGCGCGGCCGGCTTCGACGTAGACCGGGTCGTTCAGCAGCACGAGCGCCTGCAGCGGCGTCGTGGTGCGCACGCGCGTCACCGTGCACGTCTCGCGCTTCGGCGCGTCGAACGCCGTGAACGACGGGTACGGGACGCCGCGCTTCCAGTAGACGTAGACACCGCGCCGCCAGGTGGCTTCGCCGGTGTCGTTCTTCCACTCACCCGAGCCGAGCACGGACTTCCAGAGACCCGGCGGCTGCCACGGCTTCACGCTGGCACCGCCGATCTTCTGCACGAGCAGGCCCGAGACGGCGAGCGCCTGGTCGCGCACCATCTCGGCGGACAGGCGCTGGTGCGGGCCGCGCGCGAGCAGCACGTTCTCGGGATCGCGCTCGCGTTGCGCCGGCGTCGAGTGCCCGCTCTGGCGATAGGTCGCCGAGAGCACGAGCAAGCGGTGCAGCTTCTTCAGGTCCCAGCCGCTCGCGACGAACTCGAGCGCGAGCCAGTCGAGCAGCTCGCGGTGGCTCGGCAAGGCGCCGCGGATGCCGAAGTCGTCGGCCGTGCGCACGAGTCCCTGGCCGAAGTACTGCTGCCACGCGCGGTTCACCGTGACGCGCGCCGTGAGCGGGTTGTCTGGCGAGACGAGCCAGCGCGCGAGGCCGAGGCGGTTCTTCGGCAGATCGGCCGGCATCGCGGGCAGCACGGCTGGCGTGCCGGTCGAGACGAGCTCACCCTTCTTGCGGTAGTCGCCGCGCACGAACACGTGCGTCGGGCGCGGCGTCGTCAGCTCCTCCATGACGAGCGCCTGCGGCAGCTTCGCCTCGACGCGTTCCTTCTCCTTCTTGACGCGCTCGAGCTCCTCGAACAGCACGCGGCCCGCGATGTCGATGCGCGTGCGGAACCAGCGCCGGATCGCCTTCGCGCGCCGCTCGGCCGGCGTCAGTGGCTTCGCGTCAGCGACCGGCTTGGCGGTCGCTGACGCGTTGGCGCCGGCTTCTACCGCGGCTGGCGTCGGGGACGGTGCCTTGGTCGCTGCCGCGGGCGCCGTCGCCGGAATTGCCTCGCCTGCTGGCTCCGTTCCGGTTGCGGTCGCTGGTGCCGCTGCGGCCTGTGCAGCAACCGGTCCCGCAACCGGTGCGGTGGCGGGTGCCGGCGCAGGCGCAGGAACCGGAACACGCGTCGCGGCCTTCGTGCGCAACGCGAGCATCGTCTCGTAGTCGAGCAGGTCCTCACCTTCCGCGCGCACCGTGAACGTGAACGACAGCTCGGCGCCGCCGCGCTGCATGCCCATCAGGATCTCGGGCGGAACCATGTCGGCTTCGCCTGCATCCTCGGGAGGCTTGGCCATCGGCTGCCCTGCGCCCTGCTTCGGCTTCGGCGGGGGGCCCTTGCCGACGATCTTCGCGACGAAGTAGTTGTCGCCGGAACGCAGGCCGACGCGCAGCCGGTGCGGCTCGCGTTCGGCGGCGAGCCGGCGCTGCGCGAAGAACTCCTCTTCGTCGAACTCCATCTTCGCGGGCGGCTTCGGCTTGCCCTCGGCTTCGGGCACCTCCGGTGGGGGCGCGTGCTCGGCGACGAGCGTGCCGTTCAACCAGAGCTTGCTGCCGGCGCCGCCCTCGAACTCGATCATCGCGGTGCGCGCGCCGGCGGCCACGAGCTTGCGCGACACGTACCAGGCCGCGGCGGTGGCCTCGCTACCGAGCCGTGCCTGCTCGCCGTCGCGCCACTCGCGGCGCTCCTTCCACTCGATCTTCTTCGGCTTCGGCTTCGCTTCGGGCTTCGCTTCGGACTTGGCTTCGGGCTTGCCCGCCGCTGCCTTGTCGCCCGGTTCCGCAGGCTTGCCGTCGGCCGCTGCTTGCGGTGCCTGCTTGCCGTCGGGCTTGGGTGCGCCTGCCGCGGTCTTGCTTTCGGCCGGCTTGACGTCGGCGGCAGCTGGCTTGCCTGCCTCCTGCCTTGCCTTCTCCTTGCTCGGCTCCGCGCCCGCTGGCGCCGGTTCCTTCGCAGCTTCGCCGCGCGGCTTGCCCGCGGGTGCGGCAGCGGCATCGGGCTTGGCCTCGGCGGCCTTGGCCGGCGTCTCGGCGGTGCCGGCCTTGCCTTCGGGCGTGGCCTTGTCCTTGGCCGGCTTCTCGTCCTTCGGCTGCGGCAGGATCGGCTGGTCGTACTTCTTCTTCCACTCGGCCGTGGTCAGGTCCTTCTCGAGATCGAACGCGGTGTTGTAGGCGGCGTCGGCATTCGCAGCCGGGAACGGTCCGATCACGCGCCACAGCGATGGCGAGACCGGCACGAGCTGCGTGCGCGCGCGCGGGTCCTCGCTGAACGACACGCGAAACCTCCCGATCAGGCTCTTGAACTTGTTCGACGAGCCGTGGTGCAGCGAGAGGCGCAGGATCGACGTGTCGTTGCTGTCGAGCGGCTCGATCGGGACCAGGATCGCTTCGCGCGGCTCCTTGCGCTCGTCGCCCGCGATGCTCCAGCCGCCGAAACGGAAGCCGCTCTGCTTGCCGTCGCCGCTGTCGACCGCGATCGAGCCCGCGATCGAACCCGGCGTGATCGCGGTCAGGTAGTGCTCCTCCTCGTCGGGCTTCTGGTTCACGTCGGCGGCCGCGAGCGCATACGCGATCAACGGCGGGTCGCTGCTGTCGGCGACGCTCGCGAGCCGCGTCTCGAGGCTGCTCAGGATGAAGCGCCCGTCGTCGGCGCGGCCCGACGCGCCGCCCGGCATCGTGACGTCGGGCAGCACCTCGAGCCGCAGCGCCTGGATCTTGCGCTTGCCGGGCACGAACACGAGCTCGTAGGTGTCGCGCGCGGGCACGGGCCCGGTCGCCAGGATCGAGCCGTCCTCGAGGCGCTTGAGCCGCGAGCCGTGCTTCGCCATCAGCTCGGTCGGGTCGAGCGTCGTCCACGACAGCGGCGCGCCGATGCGCTCGATCGTCGCCTTCTCCCACTCGGCCTGCGCCGCGTCGGCGAGCGGGTCGTCGCGATCGAGCCGTTCCTCGAGCGTCTTGATGCGCTTCTCGAGGTCGAGCAGGCGTGGCACGTCGTCGGGACCCGGTGCCGGGATCGACGGCTTCGGGTTCAGCGAGAACGGGCCGCCGGAGTCGCGCTCCTTGACGTGGTTGAAGAAGCCGTAGAACGCGTAGAACTCGCGCTGCGAGATCGGGTCGTACTTGTGGTCGTGGCACTGCGCGCAGCCGATCGACAGGCCGAGCCACGTCACAGCCGTCGTGTGCACGCGGTCGATCACGTAGGCCGAGCGGTACTCGTCGAGCTCCTCGCCGGCCTCGGTGTTGACCGGGTGATTGCGGTTGAAGCCCGTCGCGATGCGTTGCTCGACGGTCGGGTTCGGCAGCAGGTCGCCCGCGAGCTGCTCGATCGTGAACTGGTCGAACCGCTGGTTCTCGTTGAACGCGCCGATGACCTGGTCGCGCCACTTCCACGCCGTGCGCGCGCGGTCGCGCTGGTAACCGCTCGAATCGGCGTAGCGCGCGACGTCGAGCCACTCGGTCGCCTGGCGCTCGCCGTAGCGCGGATCCGCGAGCAGCCGGTCGACGATCTTCTCGTGCGCCTCGGGGGACGTGTCGCGCAGGAACGCGTCGAGCTCGGCGATCGCCGGCGGCAGCCCGATCAGGTCGAACGTGACGCGGCGCAGCCACGCCTCGCGCGACGCCTCGGCACTCGGCCGCAGCCCCTCGCGCTCGAGGCGCGCGAGCACGAAGCGGTCGAGGTCGGATCTCGGCCACGCGGTGTCGGCGACCGCTGGAACCGCCGGGCGCTCGGGCTTCACGAACGACCAGTGCTCGGTCCACGAGGCCCCGGTCTCGATCCATCGCTTCAGGATCTCGATCTGTGCTGGCTTCAGCGCATCGCCGGCGTCGGGCGGCGGCATGCGCTCTTCGGGGTCCTTCGAGAGCACACGCACGAGCGCCAACGAGGCGTCGGGCTTGCCCGCGACGAACGCGGCACCACCTTCCCGCTCGGCGAACGCGTCGGCGCGCCGGTCGAGGCGGATGTCGGCCTTGCGCTTGCCATCATCGGGGCCGTGACACCGGTAGCAGTTCTGCGCGAGGATCGGCTGCACCTGGCGCGCGAAGTCGATGCTGTCCGCGGGCTCGTTGTGTGTGACGACGCCATCGTGCTGAGCCGTGGCGAACGCGACGAGAGCCGACGAGCAGAACAGGACGCGCAAGGAGCCGGGCATGGGGGGCGCCGAGTGTAATCGACGCGGCTCACGGGCGGCCCGCGACGGCCCGGGCTTTCGAGGCGCCCGTGCGATCGATGCTGCGCGCTGCCGCTGCGGCGTTACTGCGCGCCGGTGTCCGTGCCGGGCGCGTGTCCGCTACTTGCGCTTCTTGCGCTTGCTCGGCCAGGGGTCCTTCATGTCGACGACCCACTTGCGCCAGGCCTTCTCGAGCTCGGCGATGTCGAGGCCTTCGAGTGTCTTCGCGAGCGCCGCCTTGCGCGCCTGGAAGCCGGCGACCATCTTGCCCTGCAGGTCGGGCGTCGAGCCGAACTTCGCGAGCTCGTCGCGGTAGCCATCCTTCACGCTGTCGAAGTAGGTCTGCAGGATCTTCGACCACTGGGCGTGCGCGGCGACTTCCTTGCTGTGCTTCAGGAAGAAGACGAATGACCAGGCGCCGGCGTAGAAGAAGCGGATGCGCGCCGGGTTGTAGAACGCCGCGCGCTCGGCCTTCAGGATCTCCGCGAGCGGCACGAAGCCCTCGCCGAACTCGCACATGTCCTTCGCGAGATGGATGCGCCACGAGCTCGGGTCGACGCGCAGCACGCGGCTCGTCGTGTCGGAGACGACTGCGCCCGAGAAGTAGTCGCCGTAGCCCTCGTTGAACCAGTCGTGCGGCGCCACTTCGCCGACCGCGTAGTGGATGTACTGGTGGAACGCCTCGTGGTAGAGCACGAGCAGCGAGTCGTCGTTCGTGAGCACGCGGTCTCCCATCGCGCGCCGCTCGTCCTTGTCGAGCGTCTTCATCGTGTACGAGTAGTCGAAGAACACGAGCTCCTCGTTGCCGGGATGCCAGTAGCCGCCGGTGTTCGGCGGGCCGCCGTACTGGTGGTACTCCTCCATCGTGCGGCAGACGCGCACGACGCTGAGCGTGTCCATCGGGCCCGTCGGCGGGAACAACTCGGTGTAGAGCGCGCGCATCGCCTCGATCTCGCGCGCGATCTGGTTGATCAACGCCTCGTTCTTGCTGTGGTGGACGATCAGGTAGTTCTCGGTGTCGACGGCGCGCCACTCCTTGGCCAGCTCGGCGCGCGCCTTCTTGCGGAACTCGACGCCGCGATACTTGCCGCTCGTGTAGAGGCGATCGATCACCGCCTCGGCGGCCGCTGCGGTCTGTTCGGCCGCGAGCACGAGGCTGCCGGCGACCTTCTGCACGTGGACCATGAAGGCCTTCTCGCACGGCTGCAGCGTGAAGCCGTAGAGGCCGAAGACCGCGGTGCCTTCTCGTTTCCTGACGAGGCAGCCGATCGGCCGCGCTCCGTTCGCGGGCCACTCGCCCTTCCACGTGAGCGAGAACCAGTCGGGCTTCTTGCGGTCCTCGACGACGTTCCACTGCGCGAAGCGCTTCACGAACTGCTCCCACGACGTCACGCGGCTGTGCGCTTCCATCGCCTCGCGCACGGTTGCGGGCTTGTCGTCCGGTTGTGCCGGCTTGTCTGCGCCGGACCCGGTCTCCGGTCCCTGCACGTCGAACCGGTAGACGTGAAGCTGCTGCTCGATCGACTTGTAGAGACGGTCGTCGATCTCCTTCAGCGCGTCGGGCTTCTCCTTGAGGATGTACTTCGCGACGACGACCTGCTCGGTCGGCGGCAGCGGCATCTCCTGGTAGGCAACCGGGTAGAAGAACCGCAGCGTCGCGGTCTTGTTCTCGTAGGTCTTGTAGCCCGGAGGCGCCTGGCCGGAGGCGATCGCGGTACAGAGCAGGACGGCGCCGAGCGAGGGGCGGATACCCATCGCCGCAGGATACCGCGGCGGATCGCGAAATGGGCTCTGCGGCGCGGGCGTGCCGGGAGGTGGGCGCGACTACTTCGGTGGCTGCGCCGGTGGCGAGGCGCGGACCGCACGCACGGCGTCGTCCCAGCCGCCGAGGTACTCGATCGTCCAGAGGTCCTTCGGCTGCGGGAACTGGCTCCTGTTCGCGGCGGCGACCGCATCGTCGACCGGGCGGAATCCGCAGTACGCGAGCTTCTTCTGCGCCTCGGTCGTCCACAGGTACTCGAAGAAGGCCTGCGCCTCGGCGCGCACGCCGTGCGCATCGACGTTGCGATCGATCAATGCCGCGGGGCTCTCGACGAGTACCGTCGAGCTCGGGACCACGCGCTCGACCTCGTGGCCGAACAACCAGGCCAGCGCGACCTCGCTCTCGTACGTGATCGCGACGTCTCCGGTGCCGGCCAGGAACGCACGGAACGAGTCGCTCGCGCTCGCGCGGCGCTCGACGACGTTCGCTTCGACGCGCGTCAGGAACTCGCGCGCTGCGAGGTCCTCGGCGGCGACGCCGGCGTGGCCGCGCAGCGCGGCCCCGTAGACGGCGCACAGGTTCCAGATGCCGCCGCCCGACGAGCCGGGATCCGGCGTCACGATCGCCAGCCCGGGCCGCGAGAGGTCGCTCCAGTCGCGGATCGCCTTCGGATTGCCCTTGCGCACGGCCAGCACGACGATCGACCGGCAGACGATGCCGCCCTTCGGTGCGTCGCGCCACGTCTCGCGGACCAGGCCCGCGGCGACCAGGCTCTCGATGTCGCGAGAGTGCGCGAACAACGCGACGTCGGCGGCGAAGCCCGACGCGATCGTGTCGGTCAGCACCTCGCTGCCGGCATAGACCTTCGTGAACGTGATCTGCTGCCCCTGCTGCCGGCGCAGCTTCGCGAAGTCGGGCATCAGCTGTGCGTCGAAGACCTCGCGCGTCGCCGAGAACGCGCCGAAGGCCAGCTCGACGCGGGCCCGCTTCCAGGCGGCGCGGTTGCGCGATGCGGACCGGTGCGCAGCCGGCTCGGGCTCGCAACCACCGAGCAGCAGACACGACGCGAGGCAGATCGCGAAGGCGCGTCGTCGGCTCACGGGCCTCGCTGTCGCTGCTGGGGCATGGGCCAGAGATCGGCAATCCCGGCTGCCGGAATCGAGCCGCCTCCGCGGGCCTCCGCGGGCCTGCCGCGGGGGGCCCGTGCGATCGCTCCTCGGGCAGCCCGGCCGCGGTCCTGCGCGGCGCCCATTCCGGGAGGCGCGCTCGGGTCGATCAGGCTCGCGGCGCCGGCTGCACGTCCTGCTGCTGCCGGTCGAGCAGCGCCGCTGCTCGCATCGCGGCAGCCTGCTCCTCACCGAGCCAGCGTTCGATCGCCGCGTGCGCGAGGTAGAGCAGCGGCGTGCTGAGCACCGCCATGCAGAACTTGTACGCGTAAGCGGTCAGCGCCATCGCGGTCGCTTTCGGCAGCGACCAGTCGCGCAGCAGCCAGAACGCGACGTGCGTCACGACGAGGCTGTCGACGAGCTGGCTCACGAGCGTGCTGCCCGTCGCACGCAGCCAGATGCGGCGTTCGCCGGTGCGCTTCTTCCACCAGCGGAAGATGCTCGCGTCGACGAGCTGGGCCACGAGGAAGGCGGTCAGCGACCCGACGATGATGTTCATGCTCTGGCCGAAGATCGCCGTGAACGCCGCCTGCATGTCCGGCACTCCATGCTCGCGGCTGCTGCCGAGCCACCAGCCGGTGTCCGGCGGCATCGCGATCGCCGCGTAGAGCGCGAGGAACGCGAACGCGATCAACGCCGAGGTCACGAGCGTGACGAACCGGACCGCGCGCACGCCGAAGTAGTCGTTCAGCACGTCGGTCGCGAGGAACACGAACGGCCAGTTCAGCACACCGACGCTGAGCACGAACGACAGGTGCTCCTCTCCGAGCAGCTGGAAGTCGGCCGGCGGCAGGCCGAACACGGCCTCGAGCTGGAACAGCTTGACGCCGAGCAACTCGGCGAGCAGCGCGTTAGCGGCCAGGAAGACCCCGAGCAGGAAGAACAGGACGGTGCGGCGGCTGCTCAGGATCGGTTCGTTCATCTGCGGGGGCGGGAAGGCTACGGCCGCCGAGTGGCCATCGCACGAGCCGAAGTCGCGGTACGGGATGGAGTCGTTCCGTGTTTGGCCGGCCGCGCCGTAGGATCGCGGCCCGATGCGCCGGTGGCCCCCGCTCCTGTCCTGCCTGCTGCTGCTCGGTGCGCTGGTCGCGACCGTGCTGCGCACGATCCGGGGGCCCAACGACTGGGCGGAGGCGCATTGGCTGCTCGACTATCGCTTCGGCTTCGTGAAGCGCGGCCTCGTCGGGCAGGGGCTCACGTGGTTCACGGGCGTGACTGGAGTGCCCGCGAGCGAAGCGCTGATCGGCGGCCTCTCGCTCGCGATCTGCCTGCTGTTCTGCGGGCTGCTGCTCGCGATGGCGTGCCGGATCGCGCGCGACGCAGCGTGGAGTCCAGCGGCCGTCGCCGCGATGGTCGCGTTCCTGACCTCACCGTTCCTCGTGATGACGGGCCACCTGGTCGGCTACTACGACCACGTCTTCCTGCCGCTCGGCGTGCTGTCCGCGTGGCTCGCGCTGCGCGGCAGGTTCTGGGCCGGCGCGGTCGTGCAGGCGGTGGCGCTGCTGATCCACGAGAGCTGCGCCGTGCTGATCTACCCGGTGTTCGCGCTCGCGTGCCTGTTGCACACGACGAGGCACGCCGAGCCCGGCGTGAAGCCGCCGTCGCTGCTGCCGCTGCTGCTGCCGCTCGCGACGGCGGTCGTGATGGCCCTCGTGCTCGCGTCGCCGCCGGAGGCGTTCGTGCCGAGCTACCAGAGCTACCTGAAGACGTTCGCGTTCGTGCAGGGTGGCTTCGAATCGATCACGCCGAGGCTGCTCGCGCTGTCGCCCGGCGAGGCCTGGTCGCTCGTGACCACGAAGTTCCCCGGCATGCTGTCGCAGGCCGAGCGCATGACGCAGCCGTCGGCGTACGGTCTCGTGCTGCCGACGATGGTGGCGCTGCTCGTCGGGTTCGCGCAGCGTGCGCGGCTTGCCGCGTCGCTCGAGTCGGTCGCGGTGGGGGTCGTCGTGCTGGCCCCGCAGTTGCTGCACTTCATCGCGTGGGACTTCGAGCGCATCTGGACCTACTCGATCCTGATGGCGTTCCTCGTGGTCTGGCTCTACTCCGAAGCTCGGCTGCTCGGGAACAGCGAGCAGGTCGGCGTGTTCACGGCCTCGCTGCTCGCCGTCGCCGCGAACCTCGTCATGGAGACGCCGCTCTTGGACCTCGCGCAGGACCAGGGGCCGCGGTGGCTCCGCGTCTGCGTGATGCTCGGGTTGGTCGCAGCACTGCTGGTCTACGCGGGATTGCAGTCCGCGACGCCGCTCAGCGAACGGTTGCGCTGGCGCGGGCGCTCGCTCGCCGACCTGTTGTTGCGGCGGCCGCGCTGAGGAGGCTCAGCGGTCCCACGCTGGCGGCAGCGTGAGGTCGAACGTCTGGGCGGGTCCTGCAACGACGGTGATCGCGCCGACCTCGAGCCACGCATCTTCGGTGAGGCTGCGGCGGGCGAGCACCGTGTAGGGACCTGCAGCGAGCTTCGGCATCGTGAAGGCTCCCGCGTCGTTCGTCTCGCCGACGCGATTCCAGCCGTCGACCTGGCCTTTCTGCGATGCGATGCGGAACGGTCCGACGAGGGCAAGCGGCACCTTGCACGCCGGCGTCCCCGCGGGAGTCTTCAGGCGCAGCGTCGTCGCGACGAGGCGGAGATCGATCGTCTGCCGGACATCGGCACCCAACGGCACGGCGACGTCTGGTGCCCAGACCACCCTTGCGCCGCCGGAGTCTTCCGGCACGTAGACGTGCAACGCGAGCGTCCCGGCGAGCGATTCGAACACGAGCCGCCCGCGCGCGTCGGTCGCGAGCATGTTCCCGGAGCGCGCCGGCGGTCCGACGCCAAGCAGCGGATGCGTGCCGAGCACGTTGACGCCGCTCTCGACGAGTGGTGCGCCGTCGACGAGGACTTGCAGCTCGACGCGGCTCGGCCGCAGAGGCGCCACGTCGAGGTCGCGTTCGAGCTGCTGGCCTTCTGCGACGGTAATCGTGCCGACCTGACAGCGCGAGCCGCGGACCACCACGGTCGCGGTCCACGTGCCGGCCGGCAGGCCGTCGAACCGGAACCGACCCCCTGCGTCGATCGGCAGCAGTGGGTCGTAGACAAGGCCGCCGCACACGGTCTCGCTGCCGCGGGCCAGGGACAGACCGAGGGCGTCCTCGCGGCGTTGCTCGTTCGGGCGCGTGTGCGCGAATGTGGCGAGACGGGCTGCTGCGTCTTCGGGCACGAGCCGCCCGGTCCACGACGCCCCCGGTGCTGCAGTGACCACGAATACGCCGGCTTCGTCAAGACGGATCGCGCGCGTGACCTGCAGCGCGACACCACCGCCGCGCAGTCGCAACACGAGCGCGCGGTCCCCGGGCCCCGACAGATGCAGTTCGCCGTTCTGGTCGGTCTGGCCGCGCTGCAAACGAGGTACACCGGACGCGCCGAGCAACACTGGCTGGTCGCCGGTCAGATCGATTGCGTAGGTGTCGAGATCGACCTTGCCGGGTTCCGCATCGAGCAGTTCGACGTCGACGCCACCGACCGGGGCGCCATTCCCGCCGACGACTCGCAGCGTGCGTTGCTCGAGGGCCGCGCACTGCACCACGACGTCGCCCGTGCCACGCGTCACGCGTGCTCTGGTGCACGCGAACTGCGGCCCCGGCACGACCACCACGTCAAGTTCTTCGCGGGGAAGGTCGCTCACGCGTGCGAGGCCCTCGGGCCGGAGCCGGACCGGCGAGGCGCGCAGCAGTTGGCCCCCCGCGACGGGACCCAGCAAGAAGCCAAACGTCTCGATCGGACGTCCCTCGGGATCGCGGGCTCGGATGCGCAACTCGTTCGCCGGCTGCATCACGATGCGGACGCCCTTCGCCCCGAGCGCATGAGGGCCCGAGTCCGCGCGCTCGAAGCCGGTCGCACGAACCGCGAGGTAGAACGGCCCTTGCCCCTGGCTCGCAGTCGCGCGACGCACGCAGAACTCGCCTTCAGGACCGGTGCTGGTTTTCGATTCGATCGTCTGCATGTAGACGATCGCGTTGGCGATCGGGTTGCCATCCGCGTCGACGACGACGCCCTCGATCGAAGGCAGCTCGTCGTCGTCGACCACGACCAGCTCGAGGTCGATGCGCGGTTGTGCGATGCTGAGCTCGAACGCGATCGACTCGCCGCGCAGCACGCGATTGCGCGCTTTCACGCTGCCCCGTCCCGGCGGAAGCGTGGTAACGGGGCCGAACGCTCCGTTCGCATCGGTGGTCACCCTGGCCTCGGTCTTCGGCCCCACGGTCCGTGGCTGCCCCATCGTGAAGCGCTTCAGCTCTAGCTCGACGCCTGCTACCGGTTGCCCGCGCGCATCGACCACGCGGCCCTGCACGGCGATCGCTGGCCACAGCACGAGATCGCCGACGTCGTGTTCGAGCTGCTTGCCGCCGTCGAAGCTGCCGGTGCAGGGACAACGCCCTGCGAGCTCGAGGTCGAGCTTCACCATGAAGCGCTCGGGCAGCGCGCAACGCAGCGTGAAGCACCCGTCCACGCCCGTGAACTGGTCCGGTGGTTGCGGCCAGCGCGGCAGGTTCGCGTCGCCTTGGACGAATCCGGTCGCTTTGACGCGCACGCCGGCGAGCGGCCGGCCCGCCTCGTCGACGCAGCGTCCGCTGAACCTCGCGAGCGCCGCGTCGCCCGGCGCGCTCTCGGCCGGTGTCACCTCGCGCCGCTCCGAGTCCTCGGCCGTGTCCGCGGACCGCCTCACGACGCTCTCGGCGACGACGCCGCTCTCGCTGCCGCGACTCGCGCCGGCCGGCGTCACCGGTGGCGCACCTTCTCTCGAGAAGACGAACCACGTCGCGACGAGCGCTGCAGCGAGACCACCGAGCGCCAACTTGACTCCGGTTCCCATGAGCAGGACTCCTGCGGTGACTGCTGCCGCGCTGGCGGGCGGCAGCGTGCGATCGAGATGGAAGGCCGCGGCGAACGCGGCGCGCCAGGAGCTTCCGGGGTGCTCGCGATCGAGCCGTTCGCGCAGCAGCGCCAGTCCGCGTTGCAGCCGGCTCTTGACCGTCGGCAGCGGCGTGCCGGTCTTCTCGGCGATCACCGTCGGCGTCAGGTCCTCGAAGAAGCGCAGCAGCAGCGTGCCGAGATACGGCTCGGGGCAGCTCATCAGCGCCGCGTGCAGCTGCTGCACGGCTTCGCGCTGTTCGACCAGCTGCGCCGGCGTGATCTCGGGCTCGGGCCGCGGCGTGTTCGCTTCGCGCGCGCGCCGCCGCCCTTCGCTGCGCCAGTGCTTGCCGGCGCGGTGACGCAACACCTGCATGAGCCAGCCGCGCAGACCGGTCGGCTGGTCCGGGGACCTGAGCAACGCCTGCAACGCCGTGTCCTGGACCAGGTCATCGGCATGCTGTTCGCCGACCAGCATGCGCGCCAGCGCACGCATCGCCGTCGCGTGGGTGCTCAGTTCCGGTGGCAGCGGGATCCTCATCGGCGTCCGCGATCGGATCGCCTGATCCCCGCCGACGCCACTGGGGATGCACCTGACCCGTCGGTCTGGTCAGAGAGCGAAGAGCCGCAGGTTGCTCTGGGACAGCCGCAACTGGCCGGTCGCGGCGTCGAAGACCGCCGCCTGCGAGTAGAACGGCAGGTTGAGCATCCCCGGCACGCTGGCTGGCGTGAACGTGAACGTCTTGTGACCCGTCGCATCGAGCAGCCCGACCTGCGACGTAGCGGCCGGCAGGAACAGCAGGACCTCGCCGAGCCCCCAGGGTGCAGTCGTGAAGTAGTCCGGCGCGGTCGAGACCAGGAAGAAGTAGAGCGTGTTCGGGAAGAGGCCGTCGAGGTCGACGGTCACCGGCAGTGCGGCGTTCAGTTCCCGCGACTGCAGCAATGTGCCGCTGACGTCGAGGTACGGCAGCAACGGGCCACCGAGTTGCACCGGACCCGAAGTCGGTTGCGGGTTGGGAATACCCGGGGTCAGCGTCACGGGCCCGTGAACGGTGATCGTTCCGCCCGCCGCGTACAAAGCGAATCCGGACGGGCCCGTGCTCCCACCGCTTCCGCCGACGAAGCTGTTGTTCGCGGTTCCTGCGATGCGGAGCGAGCCACTCGCTACCTCGGCACCGTGTCCACCGATCATGAGCAGGGGGGCGTGGTGAATTACGTGACCTCCGGCGCCGTTGCAGCGCGTGACCGTCGCCGCAGATGCCGAGACGAAGAGTCCGCTTGCCCCCACGCGCCACAGTCCATAGACACCGGAGGCGCCGATGAACTCACAGGAGTCGGCGGAGAACTCCGATCCGGCTTCGATCCGGGCGCCATTGGGGCCAATGGTGGACACAGCGCCGTTGGGCCCGCCCCAGAAGGAGCAGCGGTGGGCGTGGACCTCCGAGCCGGTCGTGTTGAGGCCGGCTCGGCCGTCAGTGATGCCGAAGTCTCCGGACACCAAGCAGTCGGCGAGCACGACCTTGGCGCCCGCCAGTGCATTCAGTGCTCCGACACTCGGGCCGAGCCAGTGCGCAAGAATGGACAGCCCGCTCAGGAAGAACGTCTCGCCGGACGGAGTGGCTTCGATGGTCAGATGCGAGTGGGTCGCGTGGCCCGTTGGCAGGTCGATCACGGTCGTGTTCTGCCCGGCCCCGCGGATCGTCAGCGCCTTGCCCGACACGGAGAACGCCGTGTAGATGCCGGGCCGCACGAGGATCGTGTCGCCGCTCTGCGCGGCCGCGACTGCCGCTGGCAAGTCCGTGAAGTGGGTGCCGGGGCCGCTGTTGGCGTCGACGATCCAGGTCGTCGGGAGAACGCACGCGAGAACGAGACCGAGCATGGGAACCTCCGGTGCTTGATGCGATCGACGAGCACCGAAGCATACCGGTCACGCGGCAGCAGCGAGTGCTGCCGCGTCGCATGCCGGCCCGTCAGCTACTTCGCCGGCTTCACGTCGACGCGCACCGGAGCGGCCCAACGCTTCTGCTGCGGCGTGTAGTAGAGGTAGGCGCGCGACGCGGGGCCCGTGCTCTGGCCCGGGATGCGCGCGACGCAGTCGAGCGTGAGCTTCCGCGAGGCCTCCGGGGCGAGGTCGCGCCAGTAGAGCGCGAGCTCGCGGCCCTTCAGCTCCCAGAACGCGAACGCGTTCGCCTTCTGCAGGTCCTCGAGCACGCGCGTCGGCAGCTCGAGGCCGGCCGGCAGACCGATGATCGCGAGCGTCATGGGTTGGCCTTCGCCGGTCAGGTTCCTGACCTCGACGTCGAGGGCCACCGTGTCGCCCTCGGTGACGGTTGCCGCGCGCAGGCTCGTCGCGATCGACACCTTCGTGTCCGGATCGTCGGCGGGCTGCTCGGCGTGGTAGCGCACTTCGCAGGCGAACGGCAGCGCACTGCCGCCGCCTTCGACCTCGACGCGCAGCGTGTGCTCGCCGGGTGAGAGCTTGTCCCACAGCTCGAACGTCAGCGCATCGACGTCGCCGGCGGTGAACGCGCGCTCGGCGATCCGCGTCTCGCCGTCGAACACGCGCAGCGTGCCGGGCTCGCGCATCGCGCGGTGCTTCGTTGCGTACTCGGTCAGCGCGCGCAGTGCTGTGATCGTCGCCTGCGTCGCGCCGAACGTGCCCGAGCCGCCGCGACACGTCTGCAGGAACCCGACGGCGCGCCGCACGTGGTCCTGGTGCGCGGCGTCGGGCAGCCACGCGAGCACCGCGAAGCCCGTCGTCTCGACGACGAGATCCTTGCCGCCGCTCCGCGTGATGCTCGACGTCGTGCCGTGCAGCGAGCCGTCGGCTTCCTGCAGCTCGGCGAGCTGCTGGCGTGCGGTTGCCGCCTCGGGGCGCTGGGCCAGATGCAGCGCGCACGAGATGAGCGCCAGCTCGTACGGATCCTTCGTCGTCATGCGGGCGACGAGGGCCTCGATCTCGGCCTTCAGCTCGCTCGCCGGCGTGCCGGCCTGCAGCAGCGCGTAGACGACGTAGGCATCCGTCAGCTGCTGCGGCGCACCGCCGAAGTGATCGAGCGCCCGCGCGTTGCGGGTGAAGCTGCCCTTGCCATCGCGGCGCGCGAGCAGCCACGTCTTCGTGCGATCGACCATGCCGGCGTCGACGGCGTAGACCTTCGCCATGTCGTGGAACTGCAGCAGGCCGTAGGCGGTCAGCGCCTCGTGGCCCGGATCGCCGCCGAACCACTCGTAGCCGCGCTGCTTGCACTCGTAGCCCGTGATCTTC